>JAADHO010000374.1 GCA_013151775.1 Deltaproteobacteria bacterium
TCCGCCGGGGCACAGTCCGTCGCCGCCGTCCTCGTCCACGAGTCCGTCGCAGTCGTCGTCCACGCAGCGGCCCCCGAGGCAGACGCGCGTCCGGCCGCAGACGGGATCGCACGCGTCCGCCTGACAGCTGCCGTCGACGCAGCTCTCGCCCTCGGCGCAGCCTCCGCAGGCAGCGGGCGCGCACACGCCGTCGAGGCAGCTCTCGCCCTCGGCGCAGCCGTCGGCGCAGGCCGTCACGCAGGCGCCGTCCCGGCAGAAGGAGCCGGCGTCGCAGTTCATGCCGAGGCAAGGATCGGCCTCGCACACACCGGCCCGGCAACGCTGCCCCGCGTCGCAGCCGCGCCCGTAGCAGTTGTCCTCCACGCAGGCGCCGCGCACGCAGGCGAAGCCCGAGCCGCAAGAGACGGTCTCGCACAGGTTGCGGCACGCGCCCGTGGTCGGCTCACACACCTCCTCCTCCGTGCAGGTCACGCCCGCGCAGCGCCCCGGCACGCACAGGCCTATGATGCCGGCGGCCGGATCCGCCAGGCTGCGATCACACTCCTTGCCCGGCGGGCAGGGGAACTCCGTGTCGACGCAGGGAGAGGCGCAGGTGCAGTCGAGGCACGCTCCGCCGGGGCACAGTCCGTCGCCGCCGTCCTCGTCCACGAGTCCGTCGCAGTCGTCGTCCACGCAGTTGCAGATCTCGCGCGTCGGGCTCGAGGCGCCGGCGCACGTGAGCTCTCCACCCACGCAGCGCACGCGACCGGGCACGCAGTGGTCGCCCACGGCCGGTGGCGGCGTTCCGTCGGGCAGCACGCGGTACGTGCCGTCCTCGTTGGGCAAGCAGGAGGCGCCGCCGCCGGGGTTGCCGTCGTCGATCACGCCGTCGCAGTCGTCGTCGAGGTTGTTGCAGGTCTCGACGCCGGGGGCGGGCGCGTCGCAGCCCGTGAAGACGCCGGCGACGCAGGTCTCCGTGCCCGTGCCGCAGGCGCTTCCGCAGGTGCGCGTGAGGCCCTCGTCGATCTCGCCATCGCAGTCGTCGTCGACCCCGTTGCACACCTCGAGGCCCGGCGTGGGCGCGCTGCAGCCGACGTAGCTGCCCGAGACGCAGGTCTCCGTGCCGGCGCCGCAGGCCGTGGAGCACGCTCGCGTGAGCCCCTCGTCGGTGGTTCCGTCGCAGTCGTCGTCGACTCCGTTGCACAGCTCCGCGGTCGGAGCGGGCGCGTCGCAGCCCGTGTAGCTGCCGGCGCTGCAGGTCTCCGTGCCGGCGCCGCAGGCGGAGAAGCACGCCCGCGTGAGTCCCTCGTCGACGGTTCCGTCGCAGTCGTCGTCGGCTCCGTTGCAGACCTCGATGCCGGGCGTGGGCGCCGTGCAGTCGACGAAGCTGCCGGCTCGGCAGATCTCCGTGCCGCTGCCGCAGCTGTTGCTGCAGGCGCGGCTGAGTCCCTCGTCGACGCTTCCGTTGCAGTTGTCGTCGAGGCCGTTGCAGGTCTCGGGCGCCGGTGCCGGGGCGGAGCAGGCGCCGAAGCTGCCGGCGCTGCAGGTGCGCAGGCCGGCTCCACAGGCCGTAGAGCATGGCGTGGTGACGCCCTCGTCGATGGTCCCGTCGCAGTCGTCGTCGAGCCCGTTGCAGGTCTCGAGCTGGGGCGTGCAGATGGGCACCAAGCCGGTGACGCGCGCGAGCACGTCCTCGAAGTCGTTGTCGCCGCCACGGAAGAGATCCTCGAAGCCGAAGTAGTAGGTGTTGGTGAAGGTGACGCTCTCGTAGATCAGGAAGTGGACGAAGTCGCCGTCGTCGTTGAGAGCCTGGCTGGTGAAGTAGGTGCGGTGGTTCTGGTTCGTCGCGTCGGGGCCGCCGCATTGGTCGTTGTTCCGGGTTCCGTCGAGCTGCTCCGGCGTGCGGATCCAGAAGGTCACGGCGCGCCCGGGCGCGAAGCCCGGGAGTGTGGCGAAGTCGAGCGTGCGCTCCCACGACGTGGGCGAGCCGTCCGTGCGCCGCATGTCCGTCGGGTTGCACGGGCAGGCGCAGCTAGCGAAGGGCCGACAGTCGAAGACCATGTGCAGGTTGGCGGGGTTGCTCGGATCCTCGTCGGTCCAGAAGTAGCCGAAGGTGTTTCGGAAGCCGGCGCCCTCGCCGATCATGCGGAAGGTGACGGGGTAGCGCCCGGAGCCGATGGGATCCTCCACGGGGCGGAAGGCCTCGGGCAGGATGCGTCCGTCCGCGATGGCGTTGACGCTGCCTGGCGCCGCCTCGCCTGTGATGGGTCGGTCGAGGCAAGCCTGCATGTTTCCCGTCTGCGGGATGACCGTGCCGTCGACCTGACTGATGTAGGCCTGCGCGGGTTCTGGCGCGAGCGCGAGCAAGAATGCGAACGCCGCGAGGCGAGCGAGGTTGCGAGTCATGAAGCCCTCCGAGGGTGGCGAGAGGGTAGCAAGTCGGCCCGGCCCCGGCCACGCTCACGATCGACGCGCGGGCGGCTGATGAATCGAACCTGCCGCTACCGTAGCCACAATTAGCACCGCGGCGGAGCCTCTCGACTCCACCGCGGACCCCCGTGAAAAAAGCGTATTCGGATGCCCGCTAGCGGCAGGCGCCGTCGATGCAGGACTCGCCGCTGGGGCAGTCCGCCTGGGTGGCGCACTCGGGGCTGGTCTCGTTGCGCGAGTGGCAGAGGTTGTCCGTGCCGCAGATGGGGAGCTGCGAATCGAAGCCCATGCACTGGGAGTCGAGGCCCGTGGGGCACGGAATCCGGCAGGCGCCGTCGCGACAGACCGAGCCCGAGGCGCAGTCGCTGTTGATGCTGCAGAAGGGGCTGGGCGTGCGGTCCGGGCGGCAGAAGCCGTCGGAGGCGCAGGTCTCTCCGGCGGAGCAGCCGGAGGAGGACGTGCAGCCGGGCAGGCAGCGCTGGTCGACGCAGCTCTTGGAGCCCGAGCATTGGCTGCTGTCGGTGCACTCCGGGGTCGAGCGACAGAAGCCGCTCTGACAGGTCTCGCCCGAGGCGCAGTCCGAGTTCGAGCCGCAGATGTCCGTGCAGCCGCTGTTGACGCAGGCCCGCGCCGCGCCGCATTCGTAGTTGAACTGGCAGGTGTTGCTGGGCGCCGTGCACTGATCCTCGACGCAGAGGTCGCCGGCCGAGCAGTCGGCGCCGGTGCGACAGTGTCCGGCGGGCGGCGTCACGCAGCTGCCGCGGAAGTCGCAGATCTGGCCCGCCGAGCAGTCGACGTCCAAGGCGCAGACCCCCGTGGGGATGCAGCTGCCGGCGGAGCAGGCGTCGCCGATCGCGCAGTCCGCGTCCGCGCTGCAGGTCGGCGGAGGCGACTCGGCGGCGCAGTAGCCCGCGTCGGAGCAGATGTACCCGGGTCCACACTCGCTGTCGAAGACGCACGGCGTGCCGCAGCCCACGCCTACGCAGGAAGAAGAGCCGCCCCCGCTCCACACCGGGCAGCCGGCGAGCAGGATGACGAAGGGAAGCAAGAGGGAGAGAGTAGACAGCGTTCGCATGGGTAGCCTCGTGTGGCGGTCGCGTTTCGCTCGTGGTCTTATGCGACGACCGTGCCAGGTGGGAGACTAGGACAAATTGTGCTCCGGCGCTCCCTCAGCGTGAAACTTCGTCCCCCGCCTCCGGGCGATCCGTGAAGCTGGGTTCACGCTCTGGCGGAGACTCGCCGTCCACGGAGGAGGGCGTGGGGCGGGCTTCTGCGGCCTCCTCGGCTGGGGCTCGCTCGATCCTGCGGAAGTGCCTCGCCGGATCCCTCGGGTGGCCGCCCACGCGCCACTCGAAGTGCAGATGTGTGCCCCGGGCTAGGCCCGTGTCTCCGACCTCTCCGATCACCTGTCCGCGTCGCACGCGGGCGCCCGCGGGCACCCAGGCGGCGAAGAGGTGGGCGTAGAAGGTCACGCTCGCGTCCGCGTGGACCAACATCAGCAGGTTGCCATAGCCCCTGAGCTCGTTGCCCGCGTAGACCACCAAGGCGTCGTTCACGGCCCGCACGGGCGTGTGCCGAGGAGCGCCGATATCCGTGCCCTTGTGCCGGGGGCGCCTGCGCCGCGCGCGCCTCAGACCGCGCCACAGGTGACCCCCGTCCACGGGGAAGAGCAGCGTGCTGCGGGTCTGACCCGGCGCAGCGGCGACCCACTCGGGGCGTGGCCCGCCCAGCAGCAGATGGCGTGCCACGGCCACCCCGCCGAGCCCCAGGCGACGGGCTCGCTCGGCCTGCGCGGCGTTGGGCTCGGGGACTCTCAGAGGGCCATCGCAGAAGCGCCTGCGCCGGTAGCGGCGGCAGCGTCGTGGTGCGGGGCTGACCCAACGCGAGGGGCGCGCGGTGGCGAGCTCGGGGTCCGAGAGGTCGACGGCCGCCGGCTCCGGGTTGGGCGACGCGATCTCTCCAGGATTCGCGTCTGCGGGCACTTCGTCCTCGAGCCAGGCCGTGGGGATCTCCACCGTCACGCCCGTGTGGCCGTCTTCCACGCGGGTCATCTCCGGGGCGCCGGCGTCCTGCGCTCGGGCCGCGCCAGCTCCGCAGAGCAACCCCAGGGCCAGGCCGAGAGCGGCTTTCATCTGGGCGCGTCCTGCGCGCTCTCGACGTAGGTGTGATCCAGGGCGCCCACTTGGCGCAGCGCCTCGTAGACGACGATCGAGACGCTGGTCGCCAGGTTCAGGCTGCGGACGCCGCCGAGGGTTGGGATGGCCCAGCGCCGGACGCCCGGTCGCGCCAAGGTCGCCGCGTCGAGGCCCACGGACTCGCGGCCGAAGACCAGGGCGTCGCCAGGGCGGAAGTCGGCCTCGAGGTGGCTGTGGGGCGCCGACGAGCTGAAGAGGTGCAGCCGCGCTCCGGGCTGCGCCTCGACGAAGGCGTCGAGATCGGGGTGGGTGTGGAGGTCCACCAGGTGCCAATAGTCGAGCCCGGCGCGGCGCACGGCGCGCTCGTCGATGGAGAATCCGAGCTCGCCCACCAGGTGCAGGCGGGAGGCGGTGGCGGCGCAGGTGCGGGCTACGGCGCCGGTGTTGGGGGGGATCTCCGGCTCGACCAGCACGACGTGAAAGGGCTGCGTGAGGGCTGCGGCGCGGAGTTTGGGCCCCTGGGGCATGGCCGCAGCCTGCGGCCCGTGACCTCCGCGGGCAAGTTGTCGTGCGAGCGTGCCTTGACGCAGCGGGAGCGAAGCCGATAGCGTACGCTGCTGAGGATGCCCGTCGTGAAGCGCCATTTCGCCATCATCTCCCTCTTCGTGCTCGTGCTCGGTTCCACCGGACACGTCCGCGCGGATCCCATGGACCTCGCCCTCTCGCGTCTACGCATCAGCGGTGGCACGGCGGCCTGTCCGGCCACGCTCCCCGGCGGCGGTGCGGTCAGTTACTGCGCCAACAACGACGATTGGCGGCGCTTGATCTCCCAGCAGGGCTTCGCCCTCGCCCCGCCCATCCTCTCGCCCGCGCGCACGCTGGGCTTCAGAGGCTTCTACCTCGGCCTCGAGACGGGCACGAGCGGCATCTCCGACTCCCAAGGCTACTGGCATCAGGGGACCGAAGGCGACAGCGACGGTAGCTTCGGCGAGGGCAACCGCTTCGTGGACTCGGCCATCACCTGGATGCGTCTCGCCATGCGCAAGGGCTTGCCCTTCGGCTTCGAGCTCGGCGGATCCGTCGGCCGGCCCTTCAACTCGTCCCTCTGGATGTGGGGCCTGTCCGTGAAGTGGTCTCTGCTCGAGGGCTTCGATCATGGCCTGCCGGCGATCATGCCCGACATCGCCGTGCGCGGCTCGGTCAACACCATGACCGGCGACGGGCAGTACAACCTCACCGTGCCCTCCATCGATCTGATCGTCTCCAAGGGCATCGTCTTGGCGAGTCAGGCGGTCTTGACGCCGATGATCGGCGCGCAGCTGATGTGGCTCGTGGCCGACAGCGAGCTGGTCGACCTGAACCCCGAGGGATCCTCCGCCTTCGACACCTGCCTGCCCGAGACCGGGCCACCCGGCGTCGGACAGAACACGATCCGCTGCATGGGGCCCAGCAGCCATTTCAACAACACCGCCGTCTTCGAACAGATCCGATCCCGGCGCACCCGCATCTCCCTAGGCTTCCAGTTCCGCTTCCGCGCCCTGACCATCGCGAGCAGCTTCAACTTCGACCTCAAGAAGCCGAACCAGATGGACTCCTCGATGCCCGCAGATCTCCCGCGGCAGTGGAACGTCTCGAGCGCCATCGGCCTTACATACTGAGTTCTGGGAGGAGCTGATCGCAGCTCGTCCGCCGCGCTGTAGCGCGTCCGGACCCCCTACCGCGGGCGGCCGCGGCAGGGTGACGTTCGCGCTGACGAGGGAAGGTCCTCGCGCAGCGAGGTCCGTCCCAGGAGACGGCACACTTGTCTCAGCCGCGACTTCGTTGGGGTAGCGATCACAGCGCCCCCATCGTGGTCCTTCTCCGCCACCTCCCACATCACAACCGCAACTTAGTCGAGGCGGCGACGTGCGCAGAGGCGGCGACGTGCGCAGAGGCGGCGACGTGCGCAGAGGCGGCGACGTGCGCAGCGGCGGCGGCGTGTTCTACACCGTGCAGCCTGATGGCCTGGTCGTGGTTGCTGTGGCTCACGCGAAGCGCCGGCCAGGCAGCCTTGTAGTCCGGCTCGAAGAAGTGTCCCGGCTCGGATAGTTCGCGTGGCGTGATGGGCGCTTGTCCCGGTCTGGCTTGGGGGCTTTCTCGAAGATGCTGCACGGCTACTGGAACGAGGAACGCCCCGACGCGCGGCTGCTCTTCAGCGCCTCCAAGGTGGAAGGTCCGGTACGCGTTCGCACGGTGCGTCGAGCGCTGCACCACGCGACCGCGGAAGCCGGGATCCGCAAGATGTGCTCCGCCACAGCTTCGCGACGCATCAGCTCGATCTGGGCACGGACATGCGCGTGATCCAGCACATCCTCGGGCACAAGTCGCTCCACACGACCATCCGCTACACGCAGGATGGATCCGCGAAGGGAGCCCGCCGATGCGTCATGTGTCAGTGACGTCCGTGTCGTCCCCTGCGACCCGACCGTCCGTGTCGCGCGGTCGGTGCGGGCGTGCCGACGTTGGGCGCGGCATGAGCGAGCGCGCGACCCTCATCCGTATGCCAGCCGAGTCCGTAGAAGGGGCGCCGCTCCAGAGCGGCGCGCTCGACGCGCGTCTCGTAGCCGGAGCCACCGTTGGGGATGACGGTCTCGACGAGGTAGGCGTTGGCGCCAAGGCCGAAGCCCGCGCCCTGCTCCGCATGGGGTGCGACGTGGCCGTCTTCCGTGACGGTCCAGCGGAAGGTGCGCAGGACCACCCGATTCTCACGCCACTGGCACTCCCATTGGCCGGGATGCTCGTCGATGTAGGTCAGACTCTCGTCGTAGTGCTCCAGGGGATGCCAGCGCTCGTGCGTCTGAGTCACGATGGGATCGTGGAAGCTCAGCGGTAGACGCAGCACGAACTGCCGGAAGATCACCAGCTCGCGCTCGTCGCGTCGACCTTGGCCATGCGTCTGGACCTCATACACGTGACGCAGCTCGTCGCCGTGGATCTGAGAGTCCGCGATTTGCACGCGCTCGCCGTTCACGGAGCAACGCATGCTCCCTTGGAGGCTCACCGAGCCATGAGCCTCGTCGGGCGTGAGGTTGACGAGCAGCGTCACCACGTTCTTTCCGTCAAACTTACTGAGACTTCGTCCGTTCACGCTATCGAAGTAGGCAGGTGCGCGGTTGTGCTGCAGATGCAGGATGCTGGTCAGCTCCTCACCGTTCCGATCAACGTAGTGATGCGGAGCGTCGGGCTCCCCATTGCCCCGCACCCGCGATACCTCGACCACACGGATGTGGTACGTTCGCAGCAGATGCTCTGCGTCGGTGTCGTCGTCGATGTAGTAGACGAGCACATCGAGATTGCCCGACTCCCGAATGCGTTGCGAGTTGTCTAGGCAGTCGTTGGTGAAGAACTGCGCGGGTCCTGAGGACACTTCCGCGACCCAGTCCCTGCGCGAAACATCGCACGTAGTCTCGCCGAGTGTGCGTCGGCCCTTCTTGATCACCATCTTGAAGGAGCTCTCCGACGCGGTTCGTCCGAACACCCGGAACTGACCCTTCAACGCCCAGCCGACGTCGACGGGATGGCCGTTCACGAAGTCTTGATGGTCTTCGATCTCGTAGAATGTGTACCCATCGTCGAAGGTCATGCCCTCCGGGACCTGTGCGTGGCTCGTGCGCGGCAGCGCGCACAACCCCAGTGAGGTCAGCAAAATTGCAACACCGTATTTCATCATTCCTCCTTGTGACGGCTTACGACGGCGGAGGCTGTCATCCCTCGGATCCGCGTTGAACATCCTCGGTAGACCTTCCGGCGCTGCGCGTAAAGGAAAGATTCACCACCCATCCCCGGCGCTCGCCGCGCTGCCTCTACCCGCTTGGCTCGCCTTCGTCCAAAACCCCACAGCAGCGCAGCCCCCTCGATCTCCCAAAGGGCTTGCGAAGAGTAAGCGTTCAGGCCCTGGGTTGAGGGTGCGCGCGAACGGTGCGATTCCTGTGAACCAAGTTGGCGTCGCCTCGGACGGACCTCGCTGCGCGAGTACCTTCCCACGTCGTCGGTTGCTTTGTGCCGGCCTCTGGGATGGGGCTGACCATCCCGCCTGTCAGCTCAGCAGGTCGCTCAGGTCGGTGTAGTCGACGTCGACGCCGGTGGCGACGGCCTCGTAGGTGCACGCGCCGTCCCAGCAGTTGACGCCTCGGGCGAGGCCCGGGTCTTGGCGGATGGCCTCTTCGACGCCTTGGTTGGCCATGCGCAGGGCGTAGGCCAGGGTGACGTTGGTGAGGGCGAAGGTGCTGGTCTGGGACACGGCGCCGGGCATGTTCGCGACGCCGTAGTGGACTACCCCGTCGACCTCGTAGGTGGGGTCGTCGTGGGTTGTCGCGTGGATGGTCTCGATGCAGCCGCCCTGATCGATGGCTACGTCCACCACCGCCGTGCCCTTCTCCATGTTCGAGATCATCTCGCGGGTCACCAGGCGTGGCGCCTTGGCGCCCGGCACCAGCACGGCGCCGATCACCAGGTCGGCGTGCGCGAGCTGCTTCGCCACCGAGTGGGGGTTCGAGTAGAGGGTCTCGATCTGACCTTGGAAGATGTCCTCGAGGTAGGCCATGCGCTCGTGGTTCAGGTCCATCACCGTCACCTGCGCGCCCATGCCCACGGCGATGCGCGCCGCGTTGCTGCCCACGATGCCGCCACCGAGGATCACCACGCGACCGCGCCGCGTGCCCGGCACGCCGCCGAGCAGCACGCCCTTGCCGCCGCGCTCCTTCTCGAGACACATGGCGCCGACCTGCGTCGCCATGCGACCGGCGACCTCGCTCATGGGGCGCAAGAGCGGCAGCGAGCCGTCCGGGGCCTCGATGGTCTCGTAGGCGATGGCGCGCACCTTGGTCTTCATCAACGCCGCCGTCAGCTCTGGCATGGGCGCCAGGTGCAGATAGGTGAAGAGCGTCAGGTCCTCGCGGAAGAACTCGAATTCGCTCGGCAACGGCTCCTTCACCTTGATCACCATCTGGGCGGCCCAGGCGTCGGCGGCTGTCGGCACCATGCGCGCCCCAGCCTGCACGAAGTCGTCGTCGCTCATGCCGGAGCCGAGGCCGGCGCCCGCCTGTACGAGCACCTCGTGTCCAGCCTTCACCAAGCTGGCCACGCCGCCCGGGTTGATGCCCACGCGGTACTCGCGCGTTTTGGTCTCTGTGGGAACGCCTACCTGCATGATGACTCCTGGGAAGGCGTCGAATCTAGCGCCGCTCTCCGGGTGGGGGAAGGCCCAATCGCGGCCCTCGCCCGCGACGCGTGAGGGATCTCTGGCGCTGGGCCGGAGGATGGGATAGAGCGGGCCGCTGTGATCGAGAGGCGCGCGCGGTCGTGGAAGCCATGGGCCCTTGGTGGGCTCGTGCTGGCGCTCTTCTTGGCCGCCTTGGCCTTCGGCGTGCGCGCACCCAACGGCGTCGCGGAGCTCGCCGAGGAGCTCTCCGATCGGGGCATCTTGGTGCGCGTCGGCGACGCCGACCTCGACGTGCTCGCCGCGGGTGGCACCCGCATCGTCCCCGTCTCCGACGCTCCGGAGGTCGCGCGGGCCTTGGCGCAGACCGATCCCGAGGTGCTCGGTCGCGCCCTCGACTCGGGCGGCTTCGCGGGGCTCTTGGTCGACGGTCGCGAGCGTGGTTCCCTGGACGCCGACGCCACGCTCGAGGCGCGTCTGCGCGCCTACGGCTTCGTGCCCTCTCTGCGCGGCGTCTACCTCGCGCCCGCGGCCGCGCTCTACCTGCGCGCCGAGCATCCCCAAGTGCGCGGCCCCGTGGGCGAGGCGGCGGCTCGGGTCGCCCGGGCCATCGTCGCCGGTCAGTCGCCCCCTCGGGTCACGCTCTTCCCCGAACCCCTGCGGCGCATCGGCAGCGTCGAGGTGATGGTGCTCCTGCGACGCGGGGGTCGCCCGCGGCTGTGGCGCAGCGCCCGGGGCAGCTCCATCGCGCGGGCGTTGACCACCGCCGCGATCGTCGCGCGGCAGCGTTGGCAGGAGCGCGAGCAGGCCATGGGCGGGCCCATCGATCGCGCTCTGCCGCGTATGGACGTGGAGGTGTCGCTGCTGCTCGACGATGGCAGCTTGGGCTCGCGCCGCCCGGCCTTCCTCGATCGCGTCATCACGGAGCGCCATGGGGTGGCCTACGAGCGCACGGGCGCGTGGCGCTATCTGCTGCCGGCGGCCACGCGGCGCGCGGGCGAGGGCTCGGCCATCCGGGCCTACGCCCAGCTCTTCGAGGACAGCGGCCTGCCTCCCGACTCGCTCCAGCGCGCCGACCTGCGGCTCTACCGTCTGGTCATGCGACGCGTGGGGCTCTCGCCGGCTCCGCGGCCGCCTATCGCCATCCCCAGCGAGCCGCTCGATGGGGGCGCCGGGGTCGACGCCGACAGCCGCTAGGCGTTCTGTGGGTCGCTGGCTCTGACCGCGGGTAGGCGCACGACGAAGGTGGTGCCCCAGCCCGATCGGCTGCGCACTTGGATCAGCCCGCCGGCGGCCGTCACCAGCCGTTGGGACACGGCGAGTCCCAGGCCCGTGCCGCGCTCACGCGTCGTCACGAAGGGCAGAAAGAGCGTGTCTCGGACGCTCTCGTCGATGCCCGGGCCCGTGTCCTCGACCTGGATCTCCACGCTCCCTCGACCGGCATGGGCCTGGGTCGCGCGCGTGCACAGGGTGACGCGGCCGCCCGCGCCCATGGCCTGGACGGAGTTCTGCACCAGGTTGATCAGCACCTGCCTCAGGCGCACGCCCTCGATCGCCACCATGGGCAGCCCAGGGGCCAGCTCGCACACGACCTCCGTCTCGGCCGAGGAGAGCTCGGGGCCGAGGATCTGCAGCGTGCGCTCCACCGCGACGTTCACGTCCAGGGGTGGCGCGTTGCCTCGCCCGGGTCTGGCGTAGTCGAGGAAGGAGCCGACGACGTGGTCGAGGCGATCCACCTCCTCCACGATGATGTCGAGGAACTCCCGCCCTTCGCTGGCGCCCGTCTCCGGATCCTCGAGGTATTGGGCCGAGGCCTTGATGGCGCCTAGAGGGTTGCGGATCTCGTGGGCCAGGCCCGCGGCCATCTCACCCAAGGAGGCGAGGCGATCGCGCTCCTTCATGTCGAGGTAGAGGCGCGAGTTCTCGAGCGCCACGGCGGCCTGGTTCGCCACTGCGCGCAGCAGCTGCACCTCCTCCGGGCTGAAGGCGTCGCGCACGCGCTCGTCTCGCACACACAGCAGCCCATAGAGCTCTCCCGCGGTCGAGCGGATGCCGAGGGCCACACCCGCCAGCAGCGCCTCCATGGTCTGGCTCAGCTCGTAGAGGGTCTCGGCCTCCCGATCCTCACCCAGCTCGCGTCGCTCCTCGAGCTCGCGCTCCACCCACTCGAGCACCACCGCGCCACCTGAATCGAGGCGCGCCGTCAGCGGCCTGGCGGGGCCGATCTCGAGTCGCTCCGGCGGCGCCGCGCCCACGTGCCCGTGGAGCTCGAAGCGCAGGCGCTCGGGCCCGAGCAGGTACACGGAGGCGTGGGTCACGCGACCGCTCAGCTCGAGTCCGTCGAGCAGCGTCTTCACCAGATCCTCCACCTCGAGCACGTGGGCGATGCGCCCCTTGAGGTCCGTGAGCGTGCGCTCGAAGTCGTGGCGCTCGCGCAGCAAGACCTGGGAGATCATCTGCTCGACCTTGTCGCGCACGGGGTCGAAGAGCACCAACATCACCAAGGCCGAGACCACGCCGTGCAGGAAGAACTGACCGCCCGTGGCCATCACCAGCGCCCAGAGCACGGCCGCGAGGGCGAAGGCCAGCACGGTCAACACCGCCAGCCGTCCGGCCAATTCGTAGAGGTCGAGCAGGCGCTCGCGGGCGATGGATTGGGCCAGCACGTAGAGGAAGACCAGCACCAACACGGTGCCCACGGGCGGCAGGTCCAGGCCGACGAGAGGCAGGTACTCGAGGATGGTGAAGCTGCACGCCAGGGCGCCCACCAGGCCGAGGAAGCGCAGGCGCGCCCGCTCGAAGCGTGAGCGGGCTGCCGCGGATCGCTCCCAGAGCAGATACAGGGACGCGAAGACGAAGACGAAGACGTTCAGAAAGAGCGCCGTGCCCACGAAGATGGACTTGTAGAGGGGCGTCAGCGTCGCCACGAGCAGCACCGCGGCGGAGAACAGGGCCGCGCGGTTGAGCTTGCGAGCGCGCTGACTCCCGGGTTCGGCGAAGGCGCCGAAGAAGCTGATGGCGGCCAGGGGCAGGAACACACCGACCATCAGGTTCAGCCGTCGCGTGATCGGGCTGTGGACGACGCCCGCGAGGAAGGTCGTGAGATACCAGAAGCCGATGTTCAGGCCGAAGAGGCCAAAGGCGCGATGGGTCCTGCGCTTGCGCGAGCGCAGCAGCACGCTGGTGGCGATGGCGATGGCCAGGAGCGCCGCCGTCAGGGAGGTCTGGGTGCGAAGGTCCACGCTTGCCCGAGCCTACACCGGGAAGCGGGCGGCGCGCCGAAAAGCCAGGCGCCCCTTGCGCGCTCCAGGGTCGTGCGCTATTGGTAATACCAATGATTGGTGATACCAATTCCAAGACTCGCGTGAAGCCCCGTCGTTCGGTCGCCGACGACACTACGGACCGGCTGCGACGCGCCATCCTCGATGGGCAATACCCCGTGGGCAGTCTGCTGCCGCCCGAGCGCGGCCTGTCGGAGAGCTTCGGGGTCAGCCGCCTGACCTTGCGCTCCGCCATCGCGCGTCTGCAGACGGAGGGCTTGGTTCGGCCACAGCAGGGCGCTGGCACGCGTGTGCTCGATTACCGCGCGAGCGCGGGCGTCGACCTGCTTGGGGACATGCTCGGGCTCTCCCTCTCTCGCGGCACGCTGCCCGCGGAGCTGTTGGCGGATCTGCTCGAGCTGCGTCGCATGTTGGCGGTGGAGGTGCTCGGCCTCGCCGCCGAGCGAGGCAGCGTCGAAGAGCATCGGGCGCTGCGTGAGCACGTCGCGCATCAGCGCACGCTGGTGGGTGACGCCGAGGCCTACGTGGAGGCGGATCTGAAGATGGCGCGCATGCTCGTCCGCGCGAGCCACAACGTGGCTCTGAGGTTGCTCTCCAACAGCTTGGTGCGCGTACTGAACGCCGCGCCGAGCCTGGCGCCGGCCTTTCTGGTCAACGCGGACGGTACCCTGCGCGCCTACACGCGCCTGCTCGATCTGGTGGAGAGTCGAGACGGGGCGCGCGTGCGTGTGGAGGCGCGTCGCCTGCTCGAGCAGCTGGACGCGGACACCTTGGAGCGCGTGCGCGCGCTGTCGCCGGAGAGTCCGGCGGTGATGGAGCAAGCAGGAGAATCGACATGAGACTATTGAATCTGGAGCGTCGTCTGCTCGAGGCGACCTTGGCGGGTTTCGCGCCCGAGGGTGCGGCCACGGGGCTCTCGCCCTTGCCCGGAGAGATCGACTGGGGCGCGACCTTCCACGGCATGGCGGACGCCTCGAACGGGCAGGCGAGGCTGGGCATGCGCGCGGCCATCTGGCTCGCGGGGCTCGCCCCCGTGTGGCTCGAGCGCCGGCCTCGCACGCTGCTCTCTCTCTCCGCCGAGGAGCGCGTGGCGCTGCTCGAGCGCCTGCTATCCCATCGCTCCTTCGCGGTGCGCGAGCTGACTCTGCTGCTGAAGCTGCAGGCCGCCTTCGCGCTCTTGGGTAGCGCCACGGCCCGCGCCCGCTCGGGCTATGACCGTGACCGCCCTGCGCCCGTGGAGCACCCCGATTCACGTCAGCGCCTGACCCTGGTGGACTCGAGCGCCCGAGGAGGCCGGTCATGAGGCGCGAGACGCTGGATGAGGCCGACTTCGTGATCGTGGGCACGGGAGCCGGTGGCGCTACGGCGGCGCGTGTGCTCGCGGCCGCGGGCCACTCCCTCGTGATGCTCGAGGAGGGCGCCCGCCTGCGCACCTCGGAGCGACCTCGAGACGCCGCAGGCGCGCTCGCCCAGGCCATGCGTGACGGCGGGACACAGGTCGCCTTCGGCAGCGCGCCCATGCCCCTGCTGCAGGGGCGCTGTGTGGGCGGCAGCACGGCCATCAACTCCGGCATCATCTGGCGCATGCCCGAGGACGTGGTCGAGGACTGGACCACGCGCTTCGGCTTGGGCGCGCTGGTCGCTCCCGAACTCACCGAGCCTATCTACGACCGCATCGAGCAGGAGCTCGAGATCACCCCTACGGGGGAGGACGTCCTCGGTGGCAACGGCCACGCCATGGCGCGCGGCGCCCAGGCCCTCGGCCTCCCGGGTCAGCCCATGCGGCGCAACGCGGGGCGCTGTCGTGGCAGCGGGGAGTGCCTGCAGGGATGCCCCGGCGAGCGTCGCCAGAGCATGGACGTGTCCTACGTCCCGCGGGCCCTCGCCGACGGAGCTCGGCTCCACACCCACGCCCGTGTGGAGCGCGTTCTGATCGAGCGTGGGCGCGCCGTCGGCGTGCGCGGGGTCAGGCTCGACCCCAGCACGGGTCGCCCCAGGGCGCGCTTCGAGGTGCGCGCGCGGCGTGGCGTGATCCTCTCGGCGGGCGTGATCCACACGCCGCTGATTCTGCTACGCAGCCGGGTGGCCGGACCCGTGGGCCGCCACTTTCAGTGCCACCCCGGCTCGGCTCTGCTCGGCCGCTTCGACGAGCCCATCCGCATGAGCTTCGGCGCCACTCAGGGCTATGAAGTGCCCATGCGCGAGCGAGGCTACAAGCTCGAGTCCCTGTCTCTCCCGCCCGAGATGTTGGCCGCGCGCATCCCTGGCACGGGCGCCGAGTGGCAGGAGCGCATCGCCTCCCTCGACCACTACGCCCAGTGGGCCGCCCAATCGCGCTTCGAGGCCCAGGGCCGCGTGCGGCTCGGCTTCGGCGGCGCGCCGTGGGTGCGTTACGAGCCCAGCGCGCGAGACATCGAGCAGCTGAAGGAGGGGCTCGTGTGGCTCGCGCGCATGATGTTCGAGGCCGGGGCACGGGAGGTCTATCCGGGCATCCACCACGTGCCCGAGGTGCTCCGCGGACCCGACGAGGTTCGGCTGCTCGAGCAGGCGCAGATCAGCCGAGCCGATCTGCATCTGATGGCGTCGCATCTCTTCGGCACGGCGCGCGCCGGAGCCGATCCCGTGCGCAGCGTCGTCGGCCCGACGCTCGAAGCCCACAGCACACGCGCGCTCTACGTGATGGACGCCAGCGTCTTCCCGACCAACCTTGGTGTGAACCCCCAGCACTCGATCATGGCCGTCGTCTGGCGCGCCGCGGCCCAGCTCGCTGCTCAGGACTCGGGTCGGGTTGCCCGCGCCGGATGAACGCTCAGGACGTCGGCTGAGTCGGCTCGCCGCTGCGCAGGCTGCCGTCCGAGAGCGAGCTGTCCTCGCTCCCGATGGCGTCTTGCGACGGGTTGTTGGGCTGGGGCGTCGGGTCCACATCCGGCGCCGCGTCGTCGGGCGCCACGTCGGGCATGAGGTCCGCGCTGTCGTTGGTCTGGTGGCTGGGGTCGTCGATGGCGTTCACGCCGCCCTGGTGCGCGACCAAGTTCGGCTGGGGTGTGGGGTCCCAGCCCATGTCGATGGCCTCTCGCCGCGCGACGTTGGACAGCTCTGGATCCTGGAGCGTCGCCAGGTAGCCGAGCCACAGACGGTCGGCTTCATCCGTGAGCTCGGAGTCCGTGAGCTCGGACTCCAGCGCCGGGTAGGTGTCGGCACAGATGATCGCGCCGCTGGGATCGAGGGCCACCACGAGATCGGGCTCACCCTCGGCGACCCCGAACCCCGCCGCCTCGAGGTTGCGCCCCTCGCAACCCGCGGGTGCCGTCACCCAGGCGTCGTGCGGGATGGTCGGCAGCGCCTCGGCGTTGGCCACGTCCAGGCTGTCGAAGCGGCCCGCCGTGTCGGGCGCCTCGGCTGCGCAGCCCATGGCGCTGAGGAGCAAGACGAGGGGCAGGAGCGTGGTCGCGCGTGGCCGCCCTGCACGTGTCGTAGGTGCGCGTGTTGCCGTGGAGAGAGTCATGAGGTCCTCTTCGACGAACCCTCGAGGAGTCCGTATTGCTTGACGAGTTGCGAGAGCCGCGGCCGCTTCATTCCGAGCAGGCCCGCGGCTCGAGTGATGTTGCCGTCGGTCTCGGCGATGGCGCGCACGATGCAGTCGCGCTCGAGGGTTTTCTTCATCTCGAGCAGCGACAACTCTCCACCGCGTACGCGTGTGTAGAGCAGCTCCTCGAGGGCTGCGGGCGGCGCGCTGGGTGCGGCCTCGGTGAAGGCGGGGGTGAAGGTCGAGGCGAAGGCCTCGAGGTGGGCGGGCTGCAAGGTCGGCGCGTCGGAGAAGAGGGTCGCGCTGCGCAAGACGTTCTCCAGCTCGCGCACGTTGCCAGGCCAGGCGTGGGTCGCGAGTAGCCGGACGCTGTCGGCCGAGAGGCGCTTGGGGGAGTCCCCGCGCTCCCGGGCGATGCGCGCGAGCAGGTGCTCCGAGAGCTCGGCGAGGTCGTCCAAGCGCTGGCGCAGAGGAGGCACCTCGATCATCACGCCGCGCAGCCGGTAGTAGAGGTCCTCACGGAAGCTACCCTCGCGCACCATGGCCTCGAGGTCGCGGTGCGTGGCGGTGACGATGCGCACGTCCACCTCGACCGCTTGGGTCCCGCCGACGCGCTCGAAGCGACGCTCCTGCAAGACGCGCAAGAGCGCCACCTGGGTCTTGGGCGAGATGTCGCCGATCTCGTCCAGGAAGATGGTGCCGCCGTCGGCGAGCTCGAAGCGGCCCTTCTTGCGGCTGGTGGCTCCCGTGAAGGCGCCCCGCTCGTGACCGAAGAGTTCACTGAGCAGCAAGGTCTCGACCAAGGCCGCGCAGTTCACCTTGACCATGGGGCGCGTTCGGCGCGACGAGTGCCGGTGCAGCGCCTCGGCGACCAGCTCCTTGCCCGTGCCGCTCTCGCCGCGGATCAGCACCATGGCGTCCGTCGGCGCCACCTTCTCGAGCATGCTCGAGACGTGGACCATGCAGCTGGAGGAGCCCACGAGGTCGGGGAAGAGCTGACGGAGTCGGCGGCCCTCCGCGTCGCCCGCGCCCTGCGTCGGTGGGCGGCTCGGCCGGCGACTGGGGTGCATCCCCTCGGGGTTTCGGCCCGACTCGAGGCGCGCGTCGAGCTCGGCCAGCAGCTCGCGCACAGGTCGCTGGGCCCAGGCGCTCTGCGCTACCTCCGGGACCAGGGCCGTGAGCTCGTCGTCCACCTCGTAGGCGCGGTCGAGGTCTCGCGCCGCGGCGCCGACGTCGCCTTCGTCGAGGTGCGCTCGGCAGCGATGCAGCAGGGCGGGCAAGAGCCGCTGAGGATCTCGAGCGGCTTCGGCCAGGGTGCAGGCGCGGCGTGCGGCGGATAGGGGAGGTCGGCCCGCGGCTCGATCGAGCTCCGCGCCGATCAGAGCCAGCTCCGCGCGACGCTTCGGGGTCAGCTCCTCGTGGGCCAGGGCGGCTACGCGAGCCTCCGCGTCGGACACGCGGCCCTCGGCCAAGCAGACGCGGATCAGCGCTAGGGCGGCGTCCACGCGACGCTCCTCGCCGATGGCCTCGAAGGTGGAGAGGGCGGCCTCGAAGGCGCCGCGCGCCTCGGTCAACTCGTGCTCGGCGAGGTCGACCCGGCCACGCAGGAGCAGGCCCTCCGCCCTCACGGTGGGGCTGAGGTGGATGCCGCCCATGTGGGTGGCGAAGTCGCACAGGGAGCGAGCCCGCGTCC
Organism: Deltaproteobacteria bacterium; assembly: GCA_013151775.1. Taxonomy (GTDB): domain Bacteria; phylum Myxococcota_A; class Polyangia; order Polyangiales; family Houyiibacteriaceae; genus JAADHO01. The sequence continues at coordinate 18,242 of JAADHO010000374.1, forward strand.
GGTCTCCGAGGCTGAGGTAGAGTTCGCCCAGGTTGTTGGCGACCCGCGCGAGCATGCCGCGGTTGCCCAGGCGCTTCAGCTGGGTGATGGCCTCGTGGTAGTGGTGCAGGGCCGCGGTCGCGTCACGCCTGAGGTGCGCGAGCACGGCGAGGTTTTCCGTCGCGATGGCGTGGTCGCGGGTGTCGCCCGCCTGGGCGGCGACGCGGATGGCGTCCTCGAAGGTCTCCCGCGCGCCCTCGAAGTCCTGGCGCCGGAGCATCGCCACGCCGAGGTTGGTCAGCGCCTGGGCCTCCGCGTGCTCGAGGCCGTGGGCCTGGGCCACCGCGCGGTTCTGCTCGAAGTACTCTGCCGCGGCGCTGGCGTCCCGTCGGGCCAGGGCGACCTTCCCGAGGGTGTTGCGCGCGTGCACGGCCAGGGCGAGGTCCTCGCCCGCCGCCTGAAGCGCCGCCTGGGCGCAGATCACGCCCTCGTCGTAGGCCGCGCGCTGGTAGTGGAGTTCGGCGAGCAGGGCCTCGGCTTGGGCGCCCTCGCGTGCGTCGTCTGCCCGTGCGGCCAGCCGCCTCGCCTCTTCGAGGCTGCGCGTCGCCTCGGCCAGCTGCCCCGCCTGCGTGAGCAGGTCACCCAAGCGTCGGGCGGCGCTCGAGGAGTCGGGTTCGCGTGCTCGCAGCGCCTTGGCGTGCTCTAGGGCGCGGGGATAGTCGCCGGCCATGCGGTGCAGCTCGGCGAGCTCTGCGAGCAGGTCCTCGTCGCTGTCGGCGAGCAGGTCGCTCGGCAGCTCTTCGAGCAGCGCCGCCGCCTCTCCGTGAGCGTGGCGTGCCGCCAAGGAGCGCGCCGCCACGATGGTCAGGGGTAGCGCTCGTTCGACGTTTCCGGCCAACAGGGCGTGGCGAGCGGCCTGTTCACAGTGGGCGCGTTGGTCGAAGGCGCCGGCTACGCCTCGCTCCACGTCGAGACTGCCGGCGAAGTGGTCGGCGAAGCGCGAGTGCAGCCCGCGGCGTCGCTCTGCGTCGATCAGGCCGTAGGCGCGCTCGCGCTCGTTGTCGCGGGCGAAGCTCAGCAAGATGCGTCCGTCCAGGACCTCCGTGAGCACCAGGGGCGAGCCGCGGAGCGCGCTCATGGCCGCCGCGTCGGGCCGCTGCTCCGATACCCGGGCCAGGGTGTCGAGGTCACCCGAATGCCCCAGCACGGCCAGGGCTTCGAGCAGCCCTCGAGCTGACGCGGGGAGCTCCGCCAGGCGCCGCCCGAGGCTCTCTTCGGGGGTCAGGGGGCGCGCCTGGAGCAGCAGGTCGAGGCGCTCGGGCACGCCGTCGGTGCGCTCGAGGACCTGGGCGATGGCCTCGGGGCTCTGCAGGTAGGCGCGCACGCCCTCGGCGTCCAGCGGGCCCAGCTCCAGGGTGCCGCCCGAGGGGTGGCTGAGCAGCTCGGACCAGGCGGCGGTCTCGTCCGTGAGGATGGAGCGACAGGAGGCGACGAAGAGCGCGCCCGGCCGCGGCCGGCTCGAGTCGCCAAGGGGCTGGCCCCAGCCGGCGCCGTCGAGCAGATGGGCCAGGAGCCTCGAGGTGCCCGCGTCCGCGCGGTCGAGATCGTGCAGCAGCACCAAGGGCGCGCGCACGTCCGAGACCTCATGGAGCAAGGCGGCGATGGCGTCGAAGAAGCGCATGCGGCGCTCCATGACCTTGGCCGGACCGAAGCGGCCGCCGTCCGTGGGCAGTCCCTCGGCGGCGCCGTCGAGGGCTCCCTCGTGCTGGTACCAGAAGGGGTGACAGCCCTCACGGCAGGCGAGGTCCGAGAGGTCCACCTGAGGGGCCGCGCCGACATCCGTCAGGAAGCGCAGGGCACGCTCGACGATGGAGGCGAAGGCGCCAAAGGGGCGGCCGGGTTCGGCGCGGCCCTCGAGCACCGGGCAACCCTCGAGGCGCAGCCTGCGCCCGAGCTCACTCAGCACGCGCGACTTGCCGGCGCCCGCGTCCCCGTGCACCAGAGTCAACAGCGATCCGCCCTCACGCGTGCGGTCGTAGGAGTCGAGCAGCGTCGCCAACTCCGACTCTCGGCCCACACAGATGGGGGCGCCAGGCACTGGCATTCGAGCTCCCGGCGCGGCGCTCGGCCGGATGCAGGTCCGCCGTCCGGGCGGCTCGGAGGCGCAAGAGAGCCCTTCGCCGGCCTCGGCGCCGTTCGAGCCAATCTCGGGTAGGGGTCGTATCAAAAGCAGCCTGTTCGGCACCCCAGCCTCGGGGCGCTCGATCCGTGCAGCGTAGAACGCCGCAGGGGCGGCGGCAAGTGCCCCGGCGAATTCCGCTTGCTGTGAGTCGACCCCTGACATGGTTCTCCACAGAGTAACTTAGCAAATTGGGTGCCACTCTTTGGCGCGTGTTCTTCGGAGGTCTACAGGTGCTCTCCGGCGCGGCGTGCGTGGCGCGCGCCCGCGCGTGCAGATTTTGACGCTGCCGGCGAATCAACGACGATACTCTTCCACGTCGATGGCGTAGCGCTTGATCCAGCGATGGATCTGCATGCGCGCCTTGCCCAGCTCGCGCCCGGCGGCCGCGATGTTGCCCGCGTGCCGGGCCAGCAGCTCCCTCAGCGCCTGCTCCGTGGGCGCCTCCCGCGGCTCGGCTGGTGAGTCCCGAGGCGGGCCGGATCGACGCTCGCCGTGTCCATCCAGGGAGCGGCGGACGCTGGGAGGCAGGTCGGGGAGATCCAGGGGTCTCGGCCCGGCCAGCGCCTGGGCCACTCGCACGGCGCTCTCGAGCTCGCGTACGTTGTAGGGCCAGTCGTGGTGCGCCAGGGCCAGCATGAAGGGCAGGCTAGGGTCCTGAGTGGCCCCGCCCGAGGCCGCCTGGAAATGGCGCACCAGGGCGCGTCGATGTCGCAGGGGAGGCAGCGTCACGGAAAACTCGCGCAGGCGCGCCAGCAGGTCTCCTCGGAAGCGGCCGGCGGCCACCTCGGCGTCGAGGTCGCGGTGGGTGGCGCTGACCACACGCACGTCGATGGGCTCCGGACGCGTACCTCCCAGGGGCAGCACCTCACGCTCTTGAAGCACGCGCAGCAGCTTCGCCTGCGCGCCCACGGGCATGTCGCCCACCTCATCGAGGAAGAGGGTCCCGCCGTGGGCCGCGCGCAGCAGGCCGGGGCGATCCGCGTTGGCGCCCGTGAAGGCGCCCCGCCGCACGCCGAAGAGCTCGCTCTCGATCAGCGTCTCGGGCAGCGCGGCGCAGTTGATGGCCGAGAGCGGACCGGCTCTGCCGCTGGTCGTGTGGGCGAATCGCGCGATCAGCTCCTTGCCCGTCCCGGTCTCTCCGGAGATCAAGATCGAGACCGGCTTGCAGGCCACCTTCTCGAGATCGACCAGCAGCTTGTCGATGGCGTAGCCTCCGACCAAGTAGGAGGGCTTCGCTCGCGGGTGACACGCCTGCGCTGCGGCCACCACGCGCCCTCCCGGGGCGTAGGCGGCGAAGCGGTAGACGCCCTCGGCGGTGAAGCGGAAGACGCTGTCGCCGATGCGCACCACGTCGTGGTTGGCGAGGCGCACCCTGTCGACCCGTGCGCCGTTGACGAGCGTGCCGTTGGTGGAGCCCAGATCCTCGATCCAGTAGCCGTCCTCGCGGCGCTCGACGCGTGTGTGGTGTCGTGAGACCGCGGCCTCGGGGATGGGTAGTGTGTTGTCCGACTCGCGTCCCACGCTGGTGTGTCGCGCGGCGAAGGGCACGATCGAGGGCAGGCTCCGGTGCAGGCGCGAGTAGATCAGCACCAAGCCGGCGGTGGGATCGGCCGCCGAGAGCGCCAAGGGCAGCGCCTCCACGGACGCCGTGGTCACGCCGACGGGACCCTCGTCAGGCTCCGCCATGGTTGCCATCTCCGGTCGGGCGCATGGCAGCAGCCTAACGGATCCGGCGCCCGTGGTCTGCTCTTCGCTGCGGCCGCGGGAGAGGGGAAGCGTCAGGTCTGCAGCATGCGCAGCGCCGTGGCCACCAGGTCGTCGGGCTCGAAGGGCTTGCGCAACCAAGCGTCGGGGCGGAAGCGCGCGCCAGGAGGCATGGAGGTCTGCCCCGACATGCACACGACTCGCTCCGCGAGCCTCGCGAGGCGCAGACGCTCGGCGAGCTCGAGGCCTGAGCCGTCTCCGAGGGTCAGGTCCACGAAGGCGAGATCCCAGGGGCCCTCCGCATCGTTCACCTGCGCGACGGAGCCGGCCTCTGTGCAGCGCGCACCCCGTCGCGACAGCGCCGTGACCAGCATGCGCCTCAGCGCGTCGTCGTCGTCTACCACCAGCAGCTTGGTGTTCGGCAGCCGCCCGCTGCCCGCCGGCAGAAAGGCCTCTCGCTCGATCACGCCGCTCTGGTGCAGCACGCGGGCGGGGCGCTCGAGGCGGGGAATCGCGACCTCCACGCGCGCACCTCCACCCACGGCGTCGTGCAGCGCGATCGTGCCACCCAGCTTGCTCGTCAGCTCCCGCACGCGCGAGAGCCCCAGGCCACGGCCTCCCGGTCGGCGACTGAAGCCCGGCTCGAAGGCGCGCTGCTTGACCAGGGCGTCCATGCCTGGACCGGCGTCCACGACCGAGATGCCCAGCCCCGCGTCCTGCGACCTGAGCTGAACGCGGACGCGCGTGCCCTCGGCGGAGAGGGCCACTGCGTTGTGGGCCAGATTCCACAGGATGCTGAAGCAGGCCCCCTCGGGCAGGCTGGGGAGCTCACCGCCCGTGGCCTCGACCTCGATCGAGACGTGCCGTTCGGCGGCCATGGGCCGGAGCAGCTGCGCGACCTGCTGCGCCAGCTCGAGGGGATCAGCCCAGGTGTCGGAGCGGCCACCGAGCAGTCTCTGGGTGAGCCTCGCGGCCGTCGCGGCGCTCTCGCGGATCAGCCGCAGGGCTGGCTCCCGCTCCGCGTGCGTCGAGAGGGCGAGCTCGGCCCAGCCCGCGATGGCCGTGAGCGCGCCGGCGATGTCGTGAAGCACGCCTCGGGTGAGCGCTTCGCCGCCCGAATACTCGGCGTCTTGGCTGTCGTCCATCCGTGGTGCGTTCGGTTCCATGCGCCCTCTAGACAGCGAACATACTGCCATATTCCGCCACGGTCAAAGCTCGCCTGGCGTCTTGGTGGCTCGATTCCGGGGTTCACGAGCGCCGCGTGTGGCTCGTGTGTTGGCGCACGGAGCCAGGGATGATAACCATGTAACGTGTCTGCGCACGCCTCCGCGCATCTCCTCAGGATGGGCCGTCTCACCATGAAGTCTCGTTTGCCCCTCTCGCCTTGGCGCATCGCGCCCCTTCTCCTCCTCGTGGCCGCCTGCGCTACCGGTGGCGGCGCCGCCGATGCCGGGGGTCGCGACACCGGGACGCGTGACACGAGCGTGGGGGACGCCGGCACCGACTCCGCCAGCCCGGACTCGGGCGTCTGCCCCGCGAGCTGTCCTGCGGGTCAGACCTGCCTCGACGGAATGTGTCGCGCCGTGCCCTGTGGGCCCGATCGGGCTTGCGAGTTCGGCCTGAGCTGCTGCGACGGAAGCTGCGCGTCGCTACCCACCGATCCGGGCAACTGCGGCGCCTGCGGACGAGCCTGTGGATCCCGCGGCACCGCCTGCGAGGCCGGCCAGTGTCGCTGCGCGGGAGGTCCCGCCTGCGCGCCCGACGAAGAGTGCTGCGACGCGGGCTGCGCGGACGTGATGAACGACGCCGCCAACTGCGGCGGCTGCGGCACGGCCTGCGCTTCGGACGAGGTGTGCGAAGCGGGCGCCTGCACGCCCTCTCCTTGCACCCCCGTTTGCGCCACGGGCTTCACCTGCGACGCGGCGACCACGACCTGCAAGTGCGGTGGAGGTACCTGCGCCTCGAGCGCGGCGTGCTGCGACGACGCCTGCGTGGACGCCACGAGCGACCGCAACAACTGCGGCGGCTGCGGCGTCATCTGCGCCCCGGCCGAGCAGTGCATCGCCGGAAGCTGCACCACGGACATCCCCTGTGATCCGGTCTGCGGTGCGGGCGAGACCTGCGTCTCGGGCGTGTGCAAGTGCGGGTCGGGCACGGCCTGCGTTGGCAGTCAGCAGTGCTGCAGCGGCACCTGCACCGACGTCCGCGGTTCCGACGTCGGCAACTGCGGCGCCTGCGGCCGTGTGTGTTCGGGCAGCGACTCGTGCTGCACGGGCGCCTGCGTCAACACCACGCGCGACACCAACAACTGCGGCAGCTGCGGCAACTCCTGCGGCGGTTCCGCCGACGGCTGCACCGACAGCGCGTGCAGTTGCGGTGGCGGGCCCGAGTGCGTGGGCCTATGCACCTGCGGTTTCGGCAGTTGCATTGGGATTTGCCTGTAGGCGCCGCTCTCAGACGCCCGCGGTGAGCGTCGCCACGCTCTCCTCGATGTAGCGCACGACCTTGTCGCGCCCGCCGTCCTTCGCGCGATACAGCGCCTGATCCGCGTGGTCCACGAGCGCCTCGGCCGTCAGGCCCGGCGCGTACTCCGCGACGCCGATGGACACCGTGACGTGGCAGGGCAAGTCCGCCGCCGTGGTCGCCAGGCGCACGCGTCGGCGCAGCCTGTCCGCGAGCAGCAGGCCGCCGTCGAGGGGCGTGTCCGAGAGCACGAGCAGGAATTCCTCGCCGCCCCAGCGCCCGGCGAGGTCGACCTTGCGGATGCCGCTGCACAGGGCCTGCGCCACCTCGCGCAAGACGGCGTCGCCCGCGCTGTGTCCGAAGGAGTCGTTCACACGCTTGAAGTGGTCCACGTCCACCATGGCCAGCGTCAGGGGCACCTGGTAGCGCCCGGCGCGCGCCACCTCGTGGCCCAGGCGGCGCTGGATCTCGCGCCTGTTCTTCACCCCCGTGAGCTCGTCCGTGGTGGCCAGGCGCTGCGTCTCCTCGATCAGCCGCAGCTGCCGCAGGGCCGGGCCGATGGCGTCCGCGAGCAGCGTGGCTGTGTGCCGGTCGTCCGCCGTCAGACCGCGCGAGTCGGGCACCAAGGTCAGCTCCCCGAGGCGCTCCCCCGCGACCTCGAGGGGTAGGGCGAGGGCCTCGCCCGGCGCGTCCGCCGCCCGGGCTCCCGAGACCTCGGCGTCGCGCAGGATCAGGTGTCGCCCGGCGTCCGTTCCCATGGCGTCCAGGCCCAGCGCCTTCAGCCAGGGGGCGTCGTGTCCAGCGTCGACCAGCGGCGGCAGCTTGCCCACGCGCTCCGGCAGGCCTCCCTCGGGCAGGTAGATGGCGGCGGCGTGCGTGCGTGTCAGCTGCGTGGCGAGGTCGAGCACCGCGCGCGCCAGGGTCGCTCGGTCACCCGTCAACTCGAAGAGCCGCCGCGCCTCCCCGGTGACGACGGCCTCGAAGAGGCTGCGCTCCAGCACCTCGTTGAGTCGCGCCAGCGGGCTCCCGCCGCGTTTGCGCCGCGTGCCCTCGCAGGCCCGCCGCGGCCGCGCGAGCAAGGCCTCCACGCGCTCCAAGAGCTCGCCTTGCATGCGCACCTTGGAGAGGTGATCGTCGGCGCCCGCCTGCCGGCTCCAGAAGCGGCTGCGCGGGTCGTCGCGGGCCGTGAGCAGCAGGAAGCGCGTGTGGGCCGTGTCGGGATCGCTGCGCAGGATGCGGCAGAGCTGCACGCCCGAGAGCCCGCCCATCTCCAGATCGGACACCACCAGATCGAAGCTCTGCTCCAGGCACAGGGCGAAGGCCTGCTCGCCCGAGTCGGCGCGTCGCACGGTGTGTCCGGCGTCCTCGAGCAGACCGGCCACACGCTCGCGCGAGAGCCGGCTGTCGTCCACCACCAAGACGTGGCGCGGCGGCTGTTGTGCGGAGTGTGGCCTCGGCCCCATGCCTCGGACAACGGCATATCGGGCGCGAAGCTGAACCCTGAGGCGAGTCGTGCTACGAGGTCTGCGCCCACCGAAAGTCAGGCAACGAACATGACCACCGCCCCCGAGCTCTCGCGCGCGCCTCTGTCTGGCGCCCCCTACTTCGCCGTCGAGTACGAGCCCGAGACGGGTGAGGTGGTGATGCTCGATCAGCGGCTCTTGCCCGCCGAGGTGGTCTATCATCGCCTGTCGACGCCCGATCAGGTGGCCGACGGAATCCGCGACATGATCGTGCGCGGCGCGCCAGCCATCGGCGTCACGGCGGCCTACGCCTTGGTGCAGCTCGCGCGCACGCAAGACGGCGACGCCAAGAGCTTCTTGCTCGCCAACGGCGCCGCCTCGCGCGTGCTCGACGCCACGCGTCCCACGGCCGTGAACCTCGCTTGGGCCATCGCCCGCATGTCACGCCGCGCCGCCGAGGTCGCCGCCCTCGCGCCCGTCGAGCGCTATCGGGCCATGCGCACCGAGGCCGAGGCGATTCACCGCGAGGACGTGGCGGCCTGTCGCGAGATGGGCCGGCTCGGCGCCCTCGACGTACCCGACGGCGCGACCATCCTCACCCACTGCAACGCGGGCGCCTTGGCGACGGGCGGCTACGGCTCGGCCCTCGGGGTGATCCGCGCCGCCGTGGAGGCGGGCAAGCGCGTGAAGGTGCTGGCCGACGAGACGCGACCCTACCTGCAGGGCGCGCGGCTGACCGCCTGGGAGCTTTTTCAGGACGGCATCGACGTGGAGGTGATCACCGACAGCATGGCGGGGCATTTCTTCCAAAAAGGCGAGATCGACTTCGTCATCGTGGGCAGCGATCGGATCGCCAGGAACGGCGACGTGGCGAACAAGATCGGCACCTATGGCGTGGCCGTCTTGGCGCACGCCCACGACGTGCCCTTCGGCGTGGCGGCGCCCTTCAGCACCGTCGACATGGCCATGCCAACGGGCGAGGGCATCCCCATCGAGCAGCGCTCGCGCGAGGAGGTCGCCCGGGTGGGTGATCGCCTGCTGGTGGCCGACGGGATCCCCTGCCGACACCCCGCCTTCGACGTGACCCCCGCGCGCCTGGTGGACGCCATCTACACCGAGCGGGGCGTCGTGCGCCCGGCCCAGGGCGAGACCCTCGAGCTGCTCGCGGCTGATGCGCGGGGGCCCAGGGCTCGCTAGACTGGGACTGGAGGATTCCCTGGTCGCGCCTCGCGCTATTGTAATTGGTCGCTCCCGTGACTGTGATCTCGTCTACGGCGAGGCCACCGTCTCTGGCCACCACGCGCGCCTCGTCTGGCGTGGGCGCGCCCTGTGGATCGAAGACCTGGGCAGCGCCAACGGCACCCTAGTGCACGGCAAGCGCATTCGACGTGAGAGGATTCGCCCAGGCGACGAGGTGCTCCTGGGTCAGGCGCCCCTGCCTTGGTCGCGTCCCGAGCTGCGGCCCTTCCTGCGCGCGGGCGCCGGCGGAGACACCGTCGACGCCCTGTCCATCCCCGGGCGTCGCTTCATCTGTGGTTCGTGCGGCGTGCGCGGTGTCATGCCCTCGGGGTTTGCTGGCGGCGAGCTGAGCTGCGGCTCCTGCGGGGAGCAGCTGCGCGTGGGTCCGCCTCGGCGTCGGGGACGCTCGGGGTTCGCGCTGGCGCTGCTGGTGTTGCTGGTGGGCGGCGGTGTGACGCTCTGGGCCACCCGTGGCTTCGAGCGCGTGCGCGCGGTTCGGGAGGCGGTGAGAGCCCTGGGCGAGCGAGCCGGAGAGCAGGTCGGGACCGGAGCCGCGAGCCCCCAGGAGGCGTCCATTCGCGCCCACAGCAGCGACGCGGTGGTGGCGGCCTGGGATTCCACGACGCCGCTCACGCGCAACACGGCCGTGCAGTTCGCCGCGGGCGATCAGGGCCCCTACCACGTGGAGCAGGTCGCCCGGATCTGGAACGAGGTGCGCGGGCGCTGGCACTACGTCAACGACCCTCGCGGTCAGGAATATTTCGCCCGCGCCAGCGAGAGCATCGCCAACGACTACGCCGGCGACTGCGACGACTTCGCCATCGTGCTCGCCGCCATGATCACCGCCATCGGAGGCGAGTCACGCGTGGTGATGATGGACGGCCCGGGCGGCGGCCACGCCTACACGGAGGCCTGCATTCGCGACGATCCCGACGCCGTGCGAGACCGACTCGCGACCTACTACCGAGACCACCGCGACGATCGCCTCGGCCGTCAGCGCCTGCGGGAGATCCACTACCGGCCCTCCGAGTCCTGTCCGGTCTGGCTGAACCTCGACTGGAACGCGGGCGTCCCCGGCGGAGACTACGAGGCCGAGGCCTGGGCCGTGGCCATCCACGCGGACGGCAGCACGGAGACCTTGGCCCCCGCCGGCTTGCCCCCGAACATGGGTCACGCCACCGGGGCCATCCCCGAGTCTGCGTCTCCGGCGTCGCCCTGATCTTGCTTCTTGGCCCGATGCGACCATCATGCCCTCCGAGGTGCGCGCCATGCCGACTGATCTGCTCCGTTCTCTCTTGCCCCTGGTCGAAGACGATCTCGACGACGTCGAGGCGGGCCCCGATGGGCTCTCCGCGCAGGTGAGCACGCGCTACGGCGAGGTGGTGCTGCGCGTGGAGCACGACGAGGAGGCCGAGTCCCTGCGCGTCGGCGTGGCGGTCCCTCCGCCGGCGGGCGCCGGGGTGTCGTTCTTGATCTTCTGCCTCAGCCTCGACGCGCGCTATTGGGACGTGAAGGTCGGGCTCGACGACGCGGGCTTCCTGCTGCTGCACTCGGATCTGGCGGCGCCCGAGAGCGAGGACAGCGCGGACCTCGCCTCGCTCTTGGTGGAGCGCTCCGACGCCGTGATCGACCTGCTCGACGACGACCTCGTGGGCTTCATGCTCGAGCACGAGCTAGGGACGCCCTCCCAGACTTTGCGCTGGCTGGAGCGTGCGCCGGAGCTCGACGACGCCGAGGACGAAGACGCCGACGACGAGTAGCCTCTCCTCTCGGCCTGTTGCTCTATGGGGCCGGGCACCCTAACGTGCGTGCATGGCCGGGGGTGAATTCGATTTTGGTGGTTTCGTGGCGTCGCGTGATAGGCGCGCAGGCGGCCACGAGGCGGGGCGCGTCGCCTACGCCTACGAGGGCGACCGGGCGATGCTGCGGACGCTCTCCAAGATGCCGCCCATCACCCTCGCCGCCGCCGCCGTCGTGCGCATGTATAAGCGCTTCCTGAAGAACCAATACCTCGGCACCACCGTGCGCGTGTCCGAGCGTCAGTTTCCGCGCATCCACGCCATCGCCACGCGCTGCGCCGAGCGCCTCGAGGTGCAGGCGCCCACGCTCTACGTGGCCAACAGCCCCTTCCTCAACGCCTACACCTTCGGCACGCAGGAGGACTCCTTCATCGTCGTCCACTCGGCGCTGATCGATCACTTCACGGAGGCCGAGCTGACCTTCGTGATCGGCCACGAGACGGGCCACATCCAGAATCAGCACGTGGTCTACGGCACCTTGCTGCACGTGCTGCGCACCACGGCGTCGCTGCTCTTGCGCTGGATCTCGCCGCCCATCGAGGTGGCGCTCCTGGCCTGGTATCGGCGCGCGGAGATCACCTGCGATCGCGCGGGGCTCTTGTGCTGCGGCGACATCGAGGTGGCGACCAAGAGCTTCCTGAAGATGGCGACCGGGTCGCAGAAGCTCTACGCCGAGCTCGATGTCGAGGCGTATCTCTCGCAGCTCGAGGAGGGGCGCCGCGGCCTCGGGCGCTTCACCGAGGCCTTCGCCTCCCATCCCTACCTGCCGAAGCGCGTCTCGGCCTTGCGGCTCTTCACCGAGAGCGCCCTCTGCCGTGAGGCGCTCGCCCTGGGCGAGGGCGGGCTGAGCATGGAAGAGGTCGATGAGCGCACCCGCGACATCATCCAGATCTTGAAATCCGGGGCAGAGAAGCCCGCAGCAGAGAGCGAGTCATGACCTCGAACCACGACGATTCCGCCGCGACCGATTGGGCCGCAAGCAAGCATGAGGCGCTGACGAACCTGCGCGAGCTGGCGAGCCTGGCCGCCGAGTCCGGCGCCGGGACGCTGTCGAGCAGTCTGCGCGAGGACCGCATCCCGCGCCTCGAGGCCGAGCGCCTGCACCTGGTCGTGCTCGGTGAGTTCAACCACGGCAAGACCACGCTGGTGAACGCGCTGCTCGGCGCGCGCGTCTTGCCCATGGGCGTGACGCCGACGACGGCCATGATCCACCGCATCGTCTACGCGGAGCAGGCGGGCGCCCGGCTCTTGCTGGACAATGGCGAGCAGGGCGAGGAGCTAGGTCTCGAAGGTCTCGCGAAGCTCACCGTCGAGGGAGGCGGCGCGGGCGACGCGCAGGAGGTGCTGGTGCGCTACCCGGCGCCGCTGCTCGAGCGCGGCCTGGTGCTGGTCGACACGCCCGGGGTGAACGATCTCGAGGACGCGCGCGCCGAGGTGACCTATGGCTACGTGCCGCGCGCCGACGCCGTGCTCTTCCTGCTCGACGCGGGCCAGATCCTGAAGGAGAGCGAGCGCGCATTCCTCGAACATCGCCTGGTGAAGCAGGCGCGAGGTCGCGTGTTCTTCTTGGTCAACAAGCTCGACGTGCTCGACGAAGACGAGCAGCGCGAGGCCCTGGCCTACGCGCGCACCAACCTCGCGCGCTGGGTCGACGAGCCGCGGGTCTGGGGCATCAGCGCCGAGCAGGCTCTGGAGGGCGACGGTGAGTCTTCGGGGCTCGACGCCTTCGTGACGGAGCTGCAGAGCTGGCTCGCGGACGAGCGCCTACCCCTGCTGCTGACCCGCGCCCGGGCCGCCGGTCGAGAGGCCCTCGCGTCTCTGCGCACGGGGCTCGAGGTGCAGCGCACGGCCCTGGCCATGGAGCAAGATGAACTCTCGCGTCGCCTCGACCTCTTCGAGTCGGATCTCGAGGCCTCGTCCGAACGCGTGGAGGCGCGCGAGCGTGCGCTGGGCGAGTCCCTCGCCGCCGTGAAGGCCGTGGTGCGCGAAGACCTCGAGCGCTTCGCCGAGCGCTTCGCCGCCGCCCTGCCCGACGAGATCGAGTCGAGTCAGGCGACGGACTTGCGGCGCTACCTCGCGGGCTTCATCGAGCAGAAGCTGCGCGAGCAGGTGGAGGACGAGGCCGAGGAGGTGGCGCATCGCCTCGAGCGCGTGGCCGACGAGGCCGTGGCCTTCGTGACGGAAGAGGCCCACGCCCGTGCCGAGCGCTTCCGCGGATCCCTCGGTGACGACGCGCCCGCGCTGGATCTCGACGTCGACACCTTGGCCTACGACGTGGGCGTGTTCGCGGTGGGCGCGGTGGGCGTGACTCTGATGGTGCTCTCCAACGTGCTGCTCGGCGGCGCCATGACCCTGGCCGCGCCCGTGCTCGCCTACGTGCTGCGCGGCAAGAAGGACGAGCGCGTGAAGGAGCGCGCCAAGGAGGAGGCGCCCGCGCTGGTGCGTCAGGCGACGCAGAAGGTCATCGAGGCCTTCGAGGCGCGCATCGACGACTTCGGGCAGCGCCTGCGCGACTTCCTCACCCAAGCCGACGACGAGACCCGCCGCTCGATCCTCGAGCTGGTCGGGGCCGCCAAGCGCGCGCAGGGTGAAGGCGCCGAAGGCCGCCTCGCCCTGCAAGAGCGCATCGACACGAGCCTGGCGCGGGTCGCCGAGATCGAGCCGAAGTTCAACGCCGAGAGCTGAGCCGCCGGGTCGCGCCGAGCTAGATTCTCTGCAAGAAACGACCGGTCCCGATGGCCAGCGTCCCTACCGCGAGAGCCGACGCCACCAGCAGCACGATCGCGAGCGCTCGTCGCAGCCTGCCACTCGGTGGATCCCCGGGATGGCGAGCGAGCAGCACATCGTCGAGGACGGCCGCCAAGAGGCTCCCAAGGGTTAGGCTGACGACGCTGAAGCCGTCTGGTGTGTCCCTGCTGAACAGCAGCGCGCCAAACCCAATGCCCGCGAAGGCCGCGGGCAACACCGTGCGCAGCGCAAGACTCCAACCGATCCGTCTGGCCGATGCGCCGTTGAAGCCGTGGATCAGCAGCGGTGCGAAGACGTCGAGGCTGTAGCTGAGCCCGAACCAGGCCGCGTTGGCGCCCCGTGTCGAGGTTAGCGAATCCTCAGACCGGACCATGCCCCAGAGGCTCAGGGCCATCTGCGGGAGCAGGATCGCGTCCGCGATGGCGAGTTGGTACCCGTAGGACGAATGGGGCGTGGACTCGGCAAGGCCGCGGTCACTCAGATCCATGGTTGGAGCAGCTTCTTCCATGTCCCTCGCAGGCCCTGCAAGCACTTCGCCTGCAACAGGTTACTCCTGGCCATATCCGCGCGACGGAGCGAACGCAGCACAAGCCAAGGCGAGACCGAACACGCCAGCCCACAGTCTGCCGTCCATTCTCAGCCTGTGCCTGGCTACCCGTCCACCCATGCCGCCGACCACTCGGCTCATAGCCGATTCTCTGGTCGATAGCAGTCCAACAGCGCTTGACTGACATCGGGGGGCACCGGATAGCCTGCCAGATCCTCAGCTGTTGGACAGGCGCCCACGATCCGTAGTTCATCGCAGGTTGCACCCACGACGCACATCCACCGTTCCTCGAGCCGAGGCTCAACGGCTTCAAGATACATTGAGAACTCGCCAGAAAACGCGCGCGCACGACTCTCTACGCATGCGACATATCCATCTGGCACGGCAGATCTCATGGCCGTGCACTGCCCCAGCTTTCGCTCGATGCGTGTGTACAGGTAGAAATATCGCTCAATCGCAAGATTTAATGCATCTGTTTCTGTGACGTTGGGACAGAATAGAAGATGAGAGTCAAATGGCGCCCAATCGCACATGCACTGCGCATCTGCGACTTGGGGCGGTGACCCAATCCTCACCATGTCAGGCGCGGCAACATCGCACGCCATCCCCATGTCATCTTCGAGAATACACTCGTTGTATGTGCATTCTTGAAACTGCACCAGGTACGCATTGAGTTCGCCAAGGAATGCGATGAACTCAGATGGGGAGCACATCGCTTGCGTCTCCATACACGCGATTTGTTCGGCGCTTGGAGTGGCGCCAAGAAGACAGCCCGCCGCCACTCGTGCTGAAAGATCATCTGATTCGAGCACGACGTACTCCCGAAGCAAGTCTCGCGCTCTCGCCGACGCATCGCTGAGCCCTCCGTCACACTCGCTGACGCATGCCTCGCATCCGTAGCCAATTGATGCATCGTCATCCGCAAGGTGAGACTGGCCGCATCCACAGATTGAACCAGCCCCGAAGAAGATGGCTAGAAACCAAAAACTATGCGCACGAACACTCGACGCTATATGTGTCAATACCCGACGTGTCAATCCCCTACATGTTGCTCGAGCTTTCTGCATAGAATCCACTTCTGCGAAAGAACCGTCATCAGCACGGCGGGGACCTCGCCCAGCAGGGGCTCCAAGAGGGGATCGAGCAGGCGCGGCATGTACTGTGGAGCGGCCATCGCTCCAGACTACCACTTTCACGCACCTCCCAGTACCACTTTCACGCACCTCCCAGTACCACTTTCACGCACCTCCCAGTACCACTTTCACGCACCTCCCAGTACCACTTTCACGCGCGCACGCTCGATGTCCTGGTCAGGTGGAACCCCCAAGACGGCGGTCACCGAGCGGCCGACTGGCGCCACCGACGCCGCGTGATATCATGATATCATTCTCCCAGGAGGTGCATCATGGGGCAGCTCATCGTTCGAAACATCGAGGACGAGATCGTGCAGGCGCTGAAGCGCCGCGCCGCGAAGCAGGGGCGATCCGCGGAGGCAGAGCACAGGGAGATCTTGCGTCAGGCGCTGGCTGATGAGCGCAAACGTCCCTCATTCAAACGTTTCCTCGAATCCATGCCTGACGTGGGAGAGGACGAGGACTTCTGCGTCCCGCGCGGCATGCCGAGGGAGCCGGATCTTTGAGCTACCTGCTCGACACGAACGTGCTGTCGGAGCTACGCAAGGCGGAGCGGGCGGATGCGAACGTGCGTGCATGGTTTGCCCAGGCGAAGGAGCGAGAACTCTTCACCAGCGTCTTGGTACATGGCGAGATCAGGCGTGGCGTGGAGTTGCTGAGACGCCGAGATGAGGTCGCCGCCCTGGCGCTCGACCACTGGCTGAGCAGGCTTCAAGAGACGTTCGCCGATCGCGTGCTGGACGTCGACGTGGACGTCGCGGAGTGCTGGGCGAGGCTGAGCGTGCCGGATCCGGTTCCGGTCGTCGACGGACTGCTCGCCGCGACCGCCCTGGTGCATGGCCTGACGCTGGTCACGCGCAACCTGAAAGATGTTGTTCGGACGGGTGTGCCCGTGCTCGATCCTTTCTGCCCAGATTGACCGCTACGGATTCTGAAGCAGCCGAACGGTGGCCGCGGGCAACACCGTGCGCAGCGAGTGCAATGCAAGATTCTCGCGCCGGGCTTCGCAGCTGAAGAATGCTATTCATTAGCGTCCTATCTCATCGTCGATTCTCCGGTCAAAAACATTCTGTCAGCATCGAGCTGACCGCTGTCGGCGCCGGTGGAAAGTCATCTGGGCTCAGCTCGGGGCATCGTCCGGTATTCAGGTCTGAGCACGAAGCCATGAGCACACAATCGTGTCGCGCCTCCAATGCGGTTACAAGTGACTCGAAATACATCAAAGAATCGGTCGCAATTCCTTGTGCCATGTCCTTGATGCACGACACATACCCGTCCGGATAGATGAACCGAGATTCACCACACTGGCCTTTCCGGCGCTCTGTTCTGGTGACTGCATAGTAGTATCTGTCAATTGTGCGCCTTAGGCGATTCGACTCACCTTCCACGGGGCAAAACAGTGCACCTTCATCAAACGGAGCCCATCGACACGCACACTCTGCGTCGGCGACCTCCGGCGCGCCAGCCACTGCGAACGGCCCGGGTGGGCCGAGAACGCACTCCGCCCCATCAGCAGTCAAGAGCATGCAGCTTTCATAGTGGCAAGACGGCCTATCTAGATATGCATTTGCTCGAGTGAGCGTCGAGAGCCATACCGCGGGCGATTCCAATGTCTTCTGTCGCAGGCAGTTTTCCTGCGCGTCAGTAGGTGGCCGAATATCACCACAGCCCCCCCTGCTGCGGCGAGCCCAGTCCTGACGCTCCAGTCGCATGAAGTCATCGAACAGACTTTGGGCATGAGATGCTGATGAATCATCTGAAGCATCAGTCGAGTACCCCGCGTCCAGTTCGTGGGCGCTGCTGCAAGCCAGCAGGCCCAGCGCACAGGCCAGCGCCATCCCGGCTCGCCTCGCCATTCTCGCGTTCGCCATGCTCTGTTCCTCCGCTCGAGCCGACCGCTGCGGCGGCTGCGACCACCGACTGTAGCGCCACTCGCCCTGGACTGCACACGAGCGCCTCGGCGGCGAGTGCTGGACACTCGGAGTTTCAAACCCACTCGATCCACGTTGACGTTCGAGTAGAGCTTGGATTAGGTCAGTGGCGAAGGTACGGAGGTCTGTGATGAGCGTGGAGCGATGGCTGTGGGTTGTGCGTTTTGGGGCGCTCTTGGCTGTCGTGGCGTGCGGCGGCGGATCGGACGCAGACGATTCGGGCGCGCCGGACGCCATGGCGGACGCTAGCGTCGCGGACGCGGGAGACGCCGCCGCTCTGGATGGCGCGACCGGAGACGCAGGCGCCGACGCCAGCGCGGACTCGGGCACGGACTCGGGCACGGACTCGAGTATGCCCTTGCCCCGGCGAAACGAAGGCTCGCCCCTCGGCACGAACCTCTCGGGCATCCGCGATTGGGTCCCGAGTTGGCCCTTCGTGGACGTCTTCAAGACCTCGCGGGGCTGGATCAGCGGCAGCTCGAGCGAGTGGGACGATGGCCGGCCGGTGGACGTCGACGCCGAGGGGTGGGTGCGCTCGTTGGCGGCGGGGCAGGTCGCTCGCGCGCTGATGCTCTGGTCGAGCACGCATTTCCCCGAGGGGCAGTACATCGTGCTCTACGACGGCGTCGGCACACTGGAGTACCGGCAGGGTGCGAGCCGGGACGACGCCGCTTCCGCGCCTGGGCGCGACGTCGTGGACTTCGCCTCGAGCGCTGGCGGGTTCTTGATGAACCTCAGCTCGACCGACGCCAGCGACCCGCTGCGCAACATCCGCGTGATCATGCCCGGGGGCGTCTGCAGCGACGACGCGCTGAGCTACTGCGACGCGAGCAGCCCCTGCGGCACCGGAACGTGCGAGAGCTTCGAGGATGTCTACGCGACCCAGGTCTTTCACCCGCAATTCCTCTCCCGCGTGGCGCGCTACCGCTTGCTCCGCTTCATGGACTGGATGGACACGAACGGCTCCGAGCAGTCGGTGTGGGCCGATCGTCCGAAGCCGAGCGACGCCCGCTGGTCGACGCATGGCGTGCCCGTGGAGCTGATGGTCGAGCTTTCGAATCGCCTCTCGGCCGACGCCTGGATCAACATCCCTCACCTCGCGGACGACGACTACGTGACGCAGCTCGCCAGCTATCTGCGAGACAACCTGCGCCCCGATCTGCGCGTCTACATCGAGTACTCGAACGAGGTGTGGAATGGGCAGTTCGCCCAGGCAGGCTATGCGCGGGAGCAGGGCCTCGCGGCCTCGCTCTCGACGAACGATTTTCAGGCGCAGCTCTTCTATCAATCGCAGCGCTCAGTGGAGATTTTTCAGATCTTCGAGGGCGTCTTCGGAGCCACCGATCGACTCGTCCGGGTGATGGCGGCGCAGGCGGCGAACGATTGGACCTCGACGCAGGTGCTCGAGTTCGGCGCCGCGGGCGCGCACACGGACGCCCTGGCCATCGCGCCCTATTTCGGCAGCAGCCTCGGCGGGCCCTCCGAACGAGCCCGGGTCTCGGCCATGGGCGTGGACGAGCTGATGACCGAGCTGTCCACGAACACATTGCCGACCAGCATCGGCTGGATCCGCGATCAAGCGGCGGTCGCCTCCGCCCACGGCGTCGCCCTGATCGCCTACGAGGGGGGTCAGCACCTCGTAGGCAATCGAGGCGTCGAGAACGACGCGACCATCAACGCCCTGTTCGACGCCGCCAACGCCGACCCGCGCATGGGCGACCTCTACACGACCTACCTGAACGCGTGGCGCAGCGAAGGCGGGCAGGTCTTCGCCCACTTCACCCACGTCGCCGAACCCGGCAAGTACGGCCGCTGGGGATCGCTCGAGTACGAGGATCAAGCGCGCAGCGAGGCGCCCAAATTCGACGCTCTCATGAACTTCATCGACGCCAACCCGGCGTGGTGGTGAGCTGTTCTGGGGGCCCACGTGTGATGTGTAGACAGGATGGAATGACTGGCTCCGTTCGCGGCGTTGTGGCGCCCCGGCGGCGCTACATCTCCTCCTGCGCCCACAGGGAGGCGATGCTGGCGCGGCGGCGGACGGTGCGGGTGGTTGCGCCGTCCACCAAGATCTCGCGCGCTGCCGGGCGGCCGTTGTAGGTGCTGCTCATCTCGCGGCCGTAGGCGCCGGCGCCGCGGATGGCCAAGAGGTCGCCGCGCTTGACGGGCGGCAGCGGGCGGCCTTGGGCCAGGAAGTCTCCCGACTCGCACACGGGCCCGACCACGTCGGCGGCGGACCACTCGCCCTCGTGCTGCATCACCGGCATCACCGCGTGGTGCGCGCCGTAGAGGGCCGGTCGCACCAGCTCCGTCATGGCGCCGTCGACGATCACGAAGCGGCGACCGCCTTGGCGCTTCTCGGCCAGCACGCGCACCAGCAGGATGCCGGCGTCACCGACCAGCGCGCGCCCCGGCTCGGTCACCACCTCGAGGCCCGCGCCCTGCATGCCCGCGTCGGCGATGCCCGCCTCGATGGCGGCGCCGAACTCGCGGTGCGCCGGGAAGGGCATCTGCTCGCCGCCGTAGGCCATGGGCCAGCCGCCGCCGGGATCGATGCTGCGCAGCGGCGCGCCCGCGTCCAGGCATTCGCGCGCGAACTCGGCCAGCAGACGCGTCGCCTCGCGCAGCGGCAGCGTCGAGTCGAGCTGTGAGCCCACGTGGCAGGCCACGCCCTCGAGGCGCACGCGTTCGCTCTTCACCAGCCGGGGCAAGAGCTCGCGCGCCACCTCCAGCTCGAGACCGAACTTCGTCGAGTGCAGGCCCGTGGCGAAGTAGGGGTGGGAGCCCGCGTCCACGTCCGGGTTGATGCGTAGCGCGACCCGCACGGGCGCCTCCGTCGAGCCGAACTCCTCCAGCAGATCGAGCTCCTCCAGGCACTCGATGTGGATGGCCCGCAGCCCCGCGGCGGCCGCGACCTCGAGCTCGCGATCGCGTTTGCCCACGCCGCTCCAGACGATGCGGTCCGCGGGGATCCCGGCGCGCAGAGCGCGACGCAGCTCGCCCTCGGAGACGATGTCGGCCCCGGCGCCCGCCTTGGCCAGGCGCGCCAAGATCGCCAGGTTGCCGTTGGCCTTGATCGCGTAGGCGACCAGGTGCGGCGCGAAGTCCATGGCTTCGTCCACGGCGGCGAAGGACTCGTCGATCACGCGCGCGCTGTAGACCCAGGTGGGGCCCTCTTCGTCGGCCAGATCCGTCAGCGGCACGTCCTCGCAGTGCAGCACGCCGTCTTCGTAGTGGAAGGCGTTCGAAGGCGGAAAGCTCGGGCGCGTCATCGCGTCGTCTCCTGCACGCCGAGGCGCGCGGCGATCTCCGCGACGTCGACGGCGCGCGCGCTCAGCTCGCCCATCAGGCGCTCCGTTTGGCGCTCCACCTGCGCCCGGGCGGGGCCGCCCACCAGGCACCTTCGCTCCACAGCGCGCTCGAAGTCGAGGGCCTCATAGACGTCCTCTTCGAAGGCCGCGTGGCCCAGTTTCAATGTCTCGAGGCTGAGTTCCGAGAGCACCTTCTTCTCCGCGATGGCTCCCGCCACCAGGGCGCCCACCACGTGGTGGGCCTCGCGGAAGGGCACGCCCTTGGCGGCCAGATAGTCGGCGAGCTCCGTGGCGTCGGCGAAGCCCTCGCGCAGGGACGCGCGCATGCGTTCGCCATCGAAGCGCGCCGTGGCCAGGCAGCCGGCGAGCACCTCGAGGGAGTCGTTCACGGTGTCGAAGGCGTCGAACACGGGCTGCTTGTCCTCCTGCATGTCGCGGTTGTAGGCCAGGGGCAGCCCCTTCAGCATCACGATCAGGGAGACCAGGTCGCCGACCACGCGCCCGGTCTTGCCGCGGATCAGCTCCGCCATGTCGGGGTTCTTCTTCTGCGGCATGATCGACGAGCCCGTGGTGAAGGCGTCGCTCATCTCGACGAAGCCAAATTCCTGACTCGACCACAACACCAGCTCCTCGCCGATGCGCGAGAGGTGGACGGCGCAGTTCGCCAAGGCGGCCACGGACTCGACCAGGAAGTCACGGTCGGCCACCGCGTCAAGGCTGTTCTGCATCGGCCGGCGGAAGCCCAGGGCGCGCGCCGTCGCCTCGCGGTCCAAGTCGAAGGTCGTGCCGGCCAAGGCCGCTGCGCCCAGCGGGCACTCGTTCATGCGCTTGGCCGCGTCGAGCAGGCGTCCCCGATCGCGTCCCAGCATCTCCGCCCAGGCGAGCAGGTGGTGCGAGAGGCGCACGGGCTGGGCGCGCTGCAGGTGCGTGTAGCCCGGCATCAGGATGTCGATCTCCGTCCGGGCGCGTGCGGCCAGCACCGCCAACACGCCATCGATGGCCTGCGCCGTGTGCTCGCAGGCGCGCCGCGTGAAGAGGCGCATGTCCGTGGCCACCTGATCGTTGCGGCTGCGACCCGTGTGCAGCTTCCCGCCCGACGCGCCGATGCGCTCTGTCAGCGTGGCCTCGATGTTCATGTGCACGTCTTCGCGCGCGTCGCTGAAGACGAACTCGCCGCCGGCGATCTCCTTGGCGATCTGCGCTAGGCCACGCTCGATGCTCAGGGCGTCCTCCAGCGGCACGATGCCCTGCGCGGCCAACATGCGCACGTGAGCGATGGAGCCCTCCACGTCTTCCGGCGCCAGCCGCTCGTCTACATCGACGCTGGCGCTGAAGGCGAGGGCCTTGTCGTTCAGCTCCTCCCCGAAGCGTCCACCCCAAGCTTTCTCGTCCATCCGAACCTTCTCTCTTCTAGCCGTTCAGCCCCGTGCGGGGATCCTCAGCGCGACACGCCTCAAGAGGCGCGCCCCAGCGGGCAGCGTGAGCGCGTCCACGGCGACCGCAAGCAGGGCCGCCAAGGTCGGGTCGAGCAAGCCGAGGGCCGACGCGGTCACCATCAACCCGCCCACTCCGACGGTGGTGATGGCGCCGCGCCAGGCGCCGTCGCGGGCGGCGTGGGCGATCCAGATGGCGGCGGCCGCGTCGCGGATGTCGCGGGTGGTGAGCGAGACCGCGTGGTCGCCTGCGGGCGAACCGGCTGCGCCCAGCACGATGGGTACGTCGGCCTCGGCCAGGGCGGCGGCGTCGTGCGCCGGGTCGCCGACCAGCCCCACCAA
>JAADHO010000163.1 GCA_013151775.1 Deltaproteobacteria bacterium
CAGCGCACAGGGCGGACGCCCACGCGGCGGACGCCGAGGGGCGAGCATGAGCGACAAGGCCTTCGTGTGTCGCTGCGAGGACGTGACCCGCTCCGGCGTCGAGCGCGCCGTCGCCGCCGGTCATCGCGACCTCGAGTCCGTCAAGCGCTACACGGGCCTCGGCACGGGCTTCTGCCAGGGCAAGCAATGCGTGGCCCTGGCCGCGCGTCTGATCGTCGCCTGTGGAGGCGAGCGCGCCGAGGCGCCCATCACGCCGAGGCCGCCGATTCGTCCCGTCCCGCTCGCGTCGCTGGCCGGGCTCGCGCAGGCCACGCAGCCCGACCCGGCGCACACCTCCGAGCCCGATCCATGAGCGGCGTCGCGCCACTTCCCGAGCGCGCCGACGTGGTGGTGATCGGTGGCGGCATCATGGGCCTCTCGATCGCCCACGCCCTCGCGCGAGAGGGCCAGCGCTCCGTCGTCGTGCTCGAGAAGAGCTACCTCGTCAGCGGCGCGTCGGGTCGCAATGGCGGTGGTGTGCGCGCCCAATGGTCGAGCGAGGACTTCGTCGAGCTGATGAAGGACTCCATCCGCATCTGCCGCGACTTCGCTCAGGAGATGCGCATCAACGTCTGGTTTCGCCAAGGTGGCTACCTCTTCATCGCGCGCAGCGACGCCCACGCGCAGCAGCTCGCGGCGAGCGTCGAGATGCAGCGCGCCCACGGACTCTCGACGCGCCTCGTGGACGCGCGCGAGGCCAAGCGCGTGGCGCCCATCCTCGACGTCGCGGGCGTGGTCGCGGGTAGCTACAACGCCGACGATGGCGTGGTGTTCCCGTGGCCCTTCGTCTGGGGCTACGCCCACGCCTGCACCGAGCTCGGCGTCGGTGTGCACCCCTTCACCGAGGTGCTCGACCTCGACCTGCAGGCGGGGCGCGTGGTCGCCGTCGAGACGACTCGCGGCCGCGTGCGCTGCGAGCAGGTGGTGGTCGCCGCGGGCGCTTGGAGCCCCGAGGTGGCGGCCATGGCGGGCGTCGATCTGCCCAATCAACCCCATCGTCACGAGATCTGCGCCAGCGAGCCGCTCAAGCCCTTCCTCGAGCCCTTGGTCGCCGAGCTCGAGTCCGGGCTCTACTTCAGCCAATCCATGCGCGGCGAGATCATCGGTGGGGTCTCCAACGAGGACGTCCCCGAGGGCCTCGATCAGGGCAGCGGCCTGCGCTTCCTCGGCCTCTACTCGCGCGCCCTGACCCGTGCCGCGCCTCGCCTCGGCTCCCTGCGCGTCCTCCGGCAGTGGGCGGGCTGCTACGACATCACGCCCGACGGCAGCCCGATCGTCGGCGGCGTGGACGAGGTCGCGGGCCTCGAGCTCTGCTGCGGCTTCATGGGACATGGCTTCATGATGGCGCCCGTCTTCGGACCGCTCTTCGCGCGCCACCTGCTGCGCGGCGAAGAGGCCGAGCTCTTTCGCCGCTGGAACCTGCGCCGCTTCGCCACGGGCGAGCTGGCCGAGGCCGGCATGATCTTGGGCTGAGGACCAGGCTCAGACCTGCGGCAGGCGCTGCACGCCCTTTACGCGCTCGCCCGGGCGCACGATGCTTCGTCGCTGGCGATCTGCCGGCAGGGCGTCGAACTCGCGGCGATAGTCTTTGAAGCGGCCGCCCGCCCGGCTGGCGCGATAGGTCGCTAGGCCCTCGGCGCGCCCACCCTGCGCCAGCACGTACTCGACCCAGGCCCAGCGGGCGCTGGTGGCGCGCAGGTCGACGTGGCCCCCGAAGCCGTCGCGCAGGTAGGCGAGCTTGCGCTCCACCTCGCGGATGCCGCCGAAGGGCAGGCCGTCCATGGGTGTGTTGCGCTTGGCCACGAAGGGCGCGATTCCCAGGGAGAGCTTGGCGATACTCGACAGCTCCGTGCCGAAGGCGATCAGCTCGTCGAGATCTTCGTCTCGCTCGTCGGGCACGCCGAGCATCATGTAGAGCTTCAGGCGGTCGAGCCCGTGTTTGCGCACCAAGTGCGCGGCCTTGCGCAGCACGTCCTCGGGCGCGCGACGTTGCAGCCGGTCACGCAGGCGCTGACTCGCTCCGTCGCTCGCCGTCGTCAGCACGCGGGCGCCGCCCTTCTTCAGCGCGGCGACGAAGCGATCCGTCAGCCGGTCGGCGCGCAGAGAGCTGAGCCCCACCTGCTTGCCCGAGTCGACCAAGGTCTCGACGATCTCGGAGATCTGCGGATGGTCCGTGACCGCGGCGCCCACCAAGCCCACGCGGGTCGCGTCCTCGGGCACGAAGTCGAGCACGCGCTGCGCGGCGAAGGGGCGCATGCCGCCGTTGGTGGAGCGGCGCATCACGCAGTAGCCGCAGCCGCGGTGGCAGCCTCGCTCGGGCTCGATCAGGAACATGTCGCGCAGCTCCGTGTGGGGCGTGCGGATCGCGGCGCGGGCGGGCAGATGCGCGTCGTCGGCGCGCGCCACGGGAGGCATCTCGTCGCCGTGCAGGCTCGGCACGTAGGCGCTCGGGACGCGATCCGCGAGCTCTCGCAGAGCCTCTCGGCGCGAGCCCGCGGCGAACAGAATGTCGAGGGCGACGTGCACGCTGTCGTCCGCCTCGCCCATCAGGATGGCGTCCACGAAGGGCGCGAGGGGCAGCGGGTTCGAGAAGGTCAGGGGCCCGCCGGCGAGCACGAAGGGCCGGCGCTCGTCGCGCTCCTCGGCCAGGGCGGGGATGCCCGCTAGCTCCAGGCATTGGCATAGGCCCGCGACCTCTAGCTCGTAGGCCACGGAGAAGGCCACGATGGGGTAATCCCCGATGGAGCGTTCACCCTCTAGGGTGAAGAGCGGCAAGCGGCTCTTCTGAAAGCTAGCGACGTCGTCGGGTAGGAAGGCGCGGTGTGCGGCGCGTCCCGGGCTGTGGTTGATCGCGCGGTAGATGGTCTGAAAGCCCAGGGAGCTCATGCCCACGCGGTAGGGGCTCGGGTAGACCAGAGCGATGGACTCGGGCGCGTCGACCTTCAGCGTGCCCGTCTCGTCCGCGAGCAGCGCCCGCGCCAGTTCACGCGGATCGCTCGCCCGGCGCCTGCTGCTGCGCTTCGCCACGCGGGAGGCTCCTCGGGATCAATCCACCACGCTGAAGGCGCGGCTGCCACGCCAGCCCGTCGTGCGGTCGATGGACATGTAGATCACCAAGGCGCGACCCTTGACCCGCGTCACCGGGATCGGCCCGATGCGTCGGCTGTCGTTGGAGCTGTCGCGGTGATCGCCCATCACGAAGACCTCGCCGGGGCCGAGGGTGATGGGCTCCTGCTCCGGGTCGCCGCGATAGGCGCCGCGACTCGTGCGGTAGGTGTAGCCGTCGAGGGTCTCTTCGAAGATGTGGCAGCTCTCGTCCACGTCCTTCTCGGCGGCCTCCGCGCAGGGGCCGAGGTCGCGCTGCGGCAGCGCCTCGCCGTTGCGGTAGACGATGTGCTCGCGCACCTCGATGGTGTCTCCCGGCACGCCGATCACACGCTTGACGATGTCGACGCCGTCCATGGGGCTGTTGACGATCACGATGTCACCGGGGGAGGGCATGCCCCAGTTGAGTGTGGCCTCGTGCTGGAAGGGCAGGAAGAGGCCGAAGGCGACCTTCTCCACCACCACGCGATCTCCGTCGAGCAGAGTCGGCTGCATGGAGGGCCCGTCGATCTCGAAGGCCTCGAAGAGCACGACCCGGATGAAGATCGCGAGCAAGATCGCGCCGCCGATGGTGCGCGCGTTGGACTTGAAGCTCTCCCAGCGGCTGATGTCTTCCTCGGCCGCGCTGTTCTGGCTGGGCTTCATCCGTGCTCCGTGGGCGCCAAGGGGAGCGCGGCGGCCACGTCCTGTGCGAGGCCTAGCATCAAACCAAGTGCCCGCTGGCTCCACATGGGACGGGGCGATACTCTCCTGGGCCGGGCATGGGCGCGAACGCTAATCCTCGCCTCCCTACCGGTCAAGGCACGCCGCGAAACCATGCTCATTCTGGCCTTCGACACCTCCAGCCCGCACGCCAGCGCGAGCCTCTCGCGGGCCGGGCGCGAGCTCTGCTCGGCTCGAGGGCAGGGCAGGGCGAAGCACGGCGACACGCTCCTGCCGCTGGTGCGGCAGGTGCTCCGCGAGGCCGACGTCAGGGCGACGGAGCTGGAGTTGCTGGTGGTGGGCACGGGGCCGGGATCCTTCACCGGCCTACGCGTCGGTCTGGCGCTCGCCAAGGGGCTCGCCTTGGGGCTCGGCTGCCCGCTGGTTGGCGTGCCCTCGCCCGTGGCCTTGGCGCGCGCCGCGGCTCCGGCGGGCGGGCTCGTGGCCACGGTCACCCGCGCCTACCGAGGCGAGGTCTACGCGAGCCTAGAGCGAGTGGAGCA
>JAADHO010000416.1 GCA_013151775.1 Deltaproteobacteria bacterium
CACACCCGCCTCGCCCAACGCCGGGCGTTTCGCGCTCACGGACAACGAGACGGAGCGCGCGCGCCACTGGCTGCCCTGTGTGGACCAACCGGCGGTGCGCCCAACGCTGAGCTTTCATCTGCGCGCGGACGCCTCGCTGACCATCCTCGCCAACGGTCGCCTGACCTCGGAGGAGACGCATGACGACGGCACGAAGACGGCCCATTGGGAGCTCGAGCAGAATTGCCCGAGCTACCTCACGTGCTTCGGTGTCGGCGAATTCGTGAAGCTCGATCAGGGCGAGTATCAGGGCCGACCGGTCGCCGCCTTCGCGCCCGCGCCCCACGACGAGGCGGAGCTCGAGCGCAGCTTCGGACCAACCCTCGAGATGCTGCCCTGGCTCGAAGAGCGCCTGGGCGTGAAGTTCCCCTTCCCCAAGTACTATCAGCTCGCCGTGCCCGGGATCGGTGGCGCCATGGAGAACATCTCCTTGGTGAGCTGGGACGACCGCTACCTGCTCGACGAGGCCCTCGCGAGCGAGATGCAATGGCTCTTCGACATCATCAACCTGCACGAGATGTCCCACTCCTACTTCGGCGATCACGTCGTCTGTCGTGACCACTCCCACGACTGGCTCAAGGAGTCCTGGGCCACCTATATGGAGGCCTGCTGGGCCGAGTCGAAGTGGGGCGAGGACTGGATGCGCTACGCGCTCTACACCGACGCGCAGGCCTACTTCCAGGAGTGCCACGAGCGCTATCGGCGGCCCATCGTCACGCGCACCTTCGATCACTCCTGGAGCATGTTCGACCGCCACCTCTACCCGGGTGGTGCGTGGCGCGTGCACATGCTGCGGCGCGAGCTCGGCGACGACAGCTTCTGGGCGGCCGTCACGGACTACCTCGAGCGCTTCGGCGGCGGCACCGCGGAGACGTCAGACTTCCGGCGCGTGCTCGAGCAGCACTCGGGACGCAGCCTCGCGCGCTTCTTCGATCAATGGTTGCGTTCACCGGGGCACCCCGTGCTGAAGTTGAGCTTTCGCTACGACGCAGAGGCCAAGCGAGGCGTCTTCGAGCTGGAGCAGACGCAGGTGGATGAGAAGGCGGGGGTCGGGCTCTTCGACTTCTCGATCGACCTCGCGTGGTCCATCGGCGCCCAAGAGACGCGACGCACGCTGTCGGTCTCCGAGGCCAAGACGCGCGCGAGCTTTCCCATGGACACCGATCCCGAGTGGCTGCGCGTCGATCCCGATCAGCGGTTACTGCATGAGCTCGAGTTCGATCCAGGCACGACACGGCTGGTCGCGCAGCTCGACGCTGCTGACGTCTATGGCCGCATCCAGGCGGGGCTCGGGCTGTGCAAGTCGGGCAAGCTGCGCGGGATCACGGCCGTAGCCGAGGCCTACGCGGACGAGGAATTCTGGGGCGTGCGCGTGGAGTGGGCCAAGGCTCTGGGAGACGCACACACGGAGCCCGCGATCGAGGCCCTCGCGAAGATCGTGCGCACGGAGCAGGACGCGCGCGCCCTCTTCGGCGTGATGGACGCCGCTGGCAAGCAGCGTGATCTGCGCTTGAATCACGCGCTGGTCGCCCGCTTGGCTGAGGGGCTCCCGCCACGCGCCGCGAGCGCGGCGTATCGTTCCCTCGGGGCGCAGCGGGAGGACGCACCCCTCGGGGTGATCGCCAAGGGTGCGGGGGAGTCGGGCACGGGCGGCTTCGCACAGGCGGGCGCCCTGGCCGCTCTGGGCGCGTGTCGTCAGTTCGAGGCCCTCGGCGCGCTGATCGATCGCACGCGCGGAGAGGACACGGATGCGCGCGCGCGTCCCGCCGGAGCCACGGCCCTCGGCGACTTGGCCAAGACTCTGGACAAGCGCCCACGTGAGCGCGCCGTCGAGGCGCTCGAGGACCTCCTGCGCGACGCCGATTGGTGGGTGAGCACGGCCGCCGCCGCGGCCTTGGCCGACGCCGGCGCTCCCGAGAAGGCAGACGCTGTGGTCGCCCTGCGCGCGCGATTGTCGGCGCAGGAACAGGTGCGCGTCGATCGCACGCTCGACAGGCTTCGACGCTCAGGCGCACCCGAGCTGACGGCGCTGTCCAAGGAGGTAGAGCGCCTCAGCGAAGAGCTGCGAAAGCTGAAGCTCGACGTGGAGACGCGTGCGCAAGACTGAGCCGGGCTGGGAGCCGGCGGAGCTGCCGCTGCCCTGCTTGGCGGACTACGTCGCCGAGCGCGGGCCGGGCACGCCCGAGGGCGGCATGCTCGCGCGGCGTCTCGAGGGCCTCGACGACGAGCAGGGCGCGCGTGTGCCCGAGGGCCTGCCGCCGGTGGTCGACGCGCACGTGCACCTCTTCCCCGATCAGGTCACGGACCGCCTGTGGGCGTGGTTCGAGGAGCACGGTTGGCCCATCCGCTACCGCATGTCCGCGCCGCGTGTGGTCGAGTTCCTGCTCTCTCGTGGCGTCTCCCACGTGGTCGGTCTGGTCTACGCACACCGCGCGGGCATGGCCGACGCGCTGAACGCCTATGTGGCGGCGATCGCCGGGAAGGATCCGCGCGTGACGGGCCTCGCCACGGTGCTGCCCGGCGAAGAGGGCGCCACCACGATCCTCGAGGCGGGCTTCGACATGGGGCTGCGCGGTGTGAAATTCCACGCCCACGTGCAGTGCGTCGCCGCCGACGACGCGCGCCTCGACGACGTCTATGCGCTCTGCTCGGAGCGCGGCCTGCCCGTCGTCTTCCACGCCGGACGCGAGCCCAAGAGCCCGGCCTACCGCTGCGATCCGTGGCAGCTCTGCAGCGCGGATCGCGTGGAGCGCGTGCTTCGTCGCTTCCCCACGCTGAAGCTCGTCGTGCCCCACCTAGGCGCGGACGAGCTGAGCGCCTACCGCATGCTGCTCGGCCACTACGACAACCTCTGGCTCGACACCACCATGGCCATCGCGGGCTACCTGCCCGGCGCCGACGCCGAGCCCCTCACGAGCTACCGCCCCGAGCGCCTGATCTACGGCTCGGATTTCCCCAACCTGCCCTACGCCTGGGATCGCGAGCTCGGCATCGCCCGAGACGCCGGCCTCGACGAGCAGGCGCTGACGGCCTTCCTCGGCGGTAACGCACGCGCGCTGTTTGGGATCGCGGAACAGCAGGTCGCGTGAGGAGACGCGAAGGGCCGGCGCCAAGCGTCGTGCTCGAAGAGGGCAGGCAGAAGAGGTAGGAGCGGCACAATCTACGGATCATCCGACGCTTCTTCCAGCGCGTCGATCCGAAGCCGCATTAGCGTATCGACGCAGCACTGATCATGGACAGCCCACACACTGTCCCATGGTGCGCTCTGAGGAGCAATCGCAAGTATCTCTGAATTCGTGATACTGATAGGACTTGGTGCGCCAAAATCGAACTCACCTTGTCGCGAGGGTGGAGGGAGATCGTATGCGAGATGACGTCCGTCTCGCAGATCCCATACGTTGAGAGCGTGATAGCTGCAATCGTCGCGTCTGAAGGGACAAGCTCCCTGTTGTGCGTAGAAGTCCCCGCCACTAAACGAATCCATACTGCTGCTCTCGAGATCCACTAATTTGTGTAGATTGACAGGCGCTCCTTCCCTCGTAGTGTCGCCAGTCCAGAGTTCGTAGCGCCCCCATCGGGGAGGCCATTCGTCTGGCCGACCGGGCCTACGTGGAGGCAGCAGGTCGTAGGCCTCGACCCAGGTAAAATGGGAAGGTGTGATCGACACGCCGATCACATCGGCATCCGGTGCGCCTAAGTTGATGTACGATGAGCTCCCGAAGATGTTCCCGTGTGTGAGGTAGATATGCGGCTGAGGCTCGGTGCGAAGACCTCCAAAGTAGTCCATAAAGGCATCACTATTTTGCCAGTATATATCGTTATCATTCAATGAAAAAATTCTGCCAGTCGGAAAGTCTTCTGTGCCATCCAATGCAAGGATACGGTCACTGCTCATAAACGCGAACCTGTCCGTCGCCGTGTTTACGACCGTCCACTGACCGGACACGTGGATGTTAGCTGTTGACCACTCGTATGGATTCCATGCTTCGCCGAGTGTTTGAATTGGCCGAGTCACATTTCGGATGTTCTCGAGTGGAGCGCGGAAAATGTACTCCCGATAGGCTGTGGTCTCGTTGCCAACGCCGAGGGCGAACGCGACGTCGCCGTCTCCATACGCCATGCTCACGATCTGGCACAACTCGTTGTGGGTTCGCCGACTTGGGAATCGCCAGGCGGCGATAGGGGAGCCTTTCGTGCGGGATATGAGCAGCGTAACGAAGGCATCCGAGGTGTTCACCTCGGACATGACGAAGTAGGTCTCTCCCCGATGTGTCCAGGCACTTCGCCAGGAGAAGGACCAGTACTTGTCGGGCGGCGGAAGAGCCAGGTGTTGGCAGCTCGCGCCGCAGTCCGGTTCCGTGATCCACACGGGTGTGAAGAGCCCCTCGGGGTGCTCCGCCCGCTCGACGACACAGCCTTGGGGCAGCCCCGGCATGGGGATCCAGTGGGGGTCCTCCGTGGGTTGCGGTTCCGGACGCGCATCCAGGGTGGCATCCACGCCAGCGTCGCCCGGAGTCGATTCGGGCGAGGGCGACCCACAGGCGCCCAGCGTGGCCGAAATCACGATGGCGACGAGTCGTAGACCTGGCGGCAGGGCACTCGGCGACGCCATGCGGAGCCCGTGGGTCGCTGGATTCTGGGCCGCCCGTTCGTGACCGAAGCGTAACTGGCAAAGCACGATGAACACTCCTCAGTGTTCATCAAGGTTTCGGATCAAGAGCGCGACGTCAATGGGGTCAGCGTACTTCGACGTGCGCGGCGTCCATGCCTCGTACGCTGAGGACGAGGTCGGTTCCGTCCATGGCCCAGCAGGTTCCGTCGCAGCCGGCTTCGACGCTGGCGACGTCGGCGCTGGCGGCGAGTGGGGTTCCGTCGACGCGGACCGTGGTGACGCTCGGCATCACGGGCTCAGCGTGGCTGAGTTCGACGCGCAGGCGTAGGTCGCGCAGGCCCGTGGCGCTGAAGTTCAGGTCGAGGTCGACGCCGTCCGCGACGCGCTCCGCGCTGATGTCGATGCCCTCTTCCGTGGAGACGCTGTTTGCCTCGCCTGGCAGCACGCGCGCGCGCAGCCACGGGCGCTGCGTCGGATCGATGACGCTCGGATCGGCCGTGGGGATCAAGGTGTCGAGGTCGTCTGGCAAGAGCGGCAAGATGGCGCCGACGCGTACGAAGACGGGGGGCTGCCCGATGGGCGCGTCCACGCTGATGTCGGCGGGGCCGTCGAAGCGCTCGCCCGTGAACCAATGCACCCAGGCGCCCGGCGGGAGGTGCAGCGCGCGCGTGGTCGCACCTTCGGTCGTGACGCAGGCGACGAAGAGGTCGTCGCCCAGCAGGTAGGCGTAAGGGTCGGCGTAGCCGCCCGCGTCCTCGGGGTAGGCGAGGGCGGGCGCGAGCACAGGCGGCAGGCCCGTCTCGTGGGCGCGCACACCATACATGCGCAGGTAGGGCACGAGGGCCATGTGGGCGCGTGCGAGCGTGTGGTAGATGGCGCCGGCCTCAGCGTCGTAGAGCCAGGGGTCGTGGTGGGGTCCGCCGCCGCCGAGCTGAAGGAAAGGCGAGAAGGCCGTGTGCTCGGCCCAGCGCAGCAGGGTCTCGCGCGTGGGTGAGTCTCCGCGGAAGCCGCCCGTGTCCGAGGCGAAGCTCGGGAAGCCGCTGGCGGCGAGCGACACCAACGCGGTGATGGCCGCGGGCAGTCCGCCGACCTCGCCGTCGAGCCCCTCACGCAGATCGCTGTCGAGGTCGCCGGGCCAGATGATATCCGCCACGCTCTGGCCGCCCCAGGCCTCGGCGCGCACGAGCAGGAAGCCCTCGCCGGTCGAGCCCGCGTCGAGCGCCTGGCGATAGGGCGCGTGGTAGAGCGTGGCGTAGACGTTGTGCGTCTGCCGCTCCGTGGTGCCGTCGCCAAACAGCAGACCGGGTCTGGCGCCGAGCACCTCGACCAGGACGTCTTCGCCGAAGTCGAGCTTGAACGCGCGCACGCCCATGCCCACGAGGGGATCGATCCGCGCCTGCCAGAAGTCGACGGCCGCGGGCTGCGTGAAGTCCATCATCGCCCCTGGTGCGCCGGGCGAAGACGGCCCGATGAAGGCAGCGCCCGAGGGAGACTGGGTGACCAGCAGGTTCTGATCGCGCGCTTCGAGGTAGAGGCGCTCGTCTTCGTTCGTGGGCGCGGCGCCCTCGTCCACCGCGTCGAGGTAGGGCGTGCTCCAGAGCAGCGGCGAGTAGCCCATGGCCTGCATCTCCGCGAGCAATGCGGGCGCGTCGGGGAAGCGCGCCGGGTCGAAGACATGGTCGTTGTAAGAGGCCTCCCAGGGGTTGTCGATCCAGAAGCTCGTCGTGGGGATGTCCTCGCTGCGCAGGCGCGCGGCGGCCACGCGGAGATCGTCGCTGCTCTCCCAGGCGTTGCGCCAGTACATGGGCGCGAAGGCCCAGCGCGGCGGCAGGCGCGGCAGACCCGTGACCTGAGCGTAGAGGGCGACCACCTCGGCCGGAGTCGGCGCGAGGAAGAAGTAGACCTCGAGCTCCGCGCCTTCGAAGCGAGCGTGCACGGCGTCCGCCTCGCTCGCTTCGAAGTCGAAGGCGCCAGCCTCACGGCTCATGACGAAGACGCCATAGCCCTTGGACGACACGAAGAAGGGGACGGGCACGTGGTGCTCGTTGGTGCCGCTGCGCGTGCCGCCGAGAGCGAGCTGCATGGGCACCACGCTGCCGCGCGCGTCCGCGTGGCCGAAGCGCTCGCCGAGGCCCTGATAGCTGCCGTCGTCGCTCGTGAGGGAGAGCCGGCTCAGGGCGATCGTCTCCTCGCCCGCGATGGCGGTCAGGCGCAGGCGAAACGTTCCAGGCGCCGGTGCGTCGAGTACGACGCGGGCGTTGTGCCCCGCGTCGTCGCT
Organism: Deltaproteobacteria bacterium; assembly: GCA_013151775.1. Classification (GTDB taxonomy): domain Bacteria; phylum Myxococcota_A; class Polyangia; order Polyangiales; family Houyiibacteriaceae; genus JAADHO01. Next base: position 6,930 of record JAADHO010000416.1, read on the forward strand.
GAGCACGCCCTCGCTGCTGCTCGTCTGCTCCAGGCCACGTGACAGGCCTCTCCACGTCACCCCACGGGGCGAGGCGTGGGTCACGTCGTGGTAGCGCGTGTCGCCGCTCGCGGAGACACCATAGGCCAGCGGTTCCGAGGCTCCCAAGAGCACGCTGGTGCCATCGGCGCGCTCGAGGCGCAAGCCTTCGCCCGAGCTCAGGAGCAGGCGACCTTCCGCCGAGCTGGCCTCGAGGGCGACGTTCAGGCCGGGCCCGGCGTCCACGCCGACGTCAGCCCTCGAGTCGAAGGCCGCGTCTGCCCCTGGGTGTGATCCGCCGCAGGCGCAAGTCCAGCTCAGCAAGAGCGCTCCTGCGCAGGAGATCGCGTGACGTGTCGCGGGTGTCATGCCTTGGGAGTCGCGAATCCAGTCGACCGCGTCAAGGCGCGGCCCTTTCCCGTCATGCGCGCGGCGGTGAGCTGGGACGCGTGACCCGCGTCAGCGTCTCGGCCACGTTGCCCGAGGCCACGGCCTGGAGTCTCTCGAGCAGCTCGGCCCGCGCCCCCGCAGCGAGGCCTCCTTCGAGCTCCCGGAAGAGTCGAATGGTGGTCATGTCGTCACCGCGCGCCGCCGCCGCCTCGGCCGCCAGGCTCAGCCACTCCGGGCGCTCCTCGTCCGTCGCTGCTCGCGCGTGGGCTTCGATCAGCCGTGGGTCGACCTCGCCCGACTGAACCAGCCCGTGCACGAGCGCGCCGGGGCCCTCGAGGCTCGCCAGCACGAAGCGCGTCTCGGCGTCGACGCCCTCGCGCGCCAGGATCGACAGGGCGTGCTCGGGGCGTCGACCGCCTTCGTCGTCACCGAAGCGCATCAGCGCACACCAACCCTCCTCGCTCGGCGAGCGCGCCAGCTTCGTCGCGGCCTTCTCGAAACCAGGCGGCAGGCGCAGGCTCTCGCGCAGAGCGTCGGCCAGCTCGTCGTCGCCTTCGAAGAGCTCCTCACCGAGCAAGAGGCGGGCGATGGATTGGGCGAGGCCGCGCTCGCCCATGTCGAGCAGCGCGCGCACGTAGGCCGCGTCGCCGGCGCCGGAGAGCCAGATCTCGCGGGCGATCTGCGACAGCTGCGTCGAGTCGGCGGCGGCCTCGTCGAGGGAGGCGAGCAAGAAGGCCAGGGCTCTTCGCCTGCGCGCGAGCGGTGTGGAGACCCGCGGATGAATCGGCGCCGGCAGCGCGTCGATGCGCTCGCGCGCCAGGCGGAGGATCGCGCTGCGCCACTCGGGATCGTCCGCAGGTGCGGCGTCCAAGAGCTCATCGGGATCGGGCCAGCGTCCGCGCTCGGCGGTCAGCAGCCACGCGTCTAGCGCTGCGTCCAGATCGTCCACTCACGCAGGATCCCGCCCTCGCGCGCTCGCCGCAAGCCCAGGTTCTTGTCCGAGGGCGATCTGGAGCCGATGACTCATATGAGCATGCCAATCATGAGTACGCATACCAGCTCGTCGAACGAGGCCACCGCCAGCTGGCGTGCGCTGCTCATTCTCGCAGCAGGGCCTCGATGCGCAGGGCGAGTTCGTCCCGTGTGGTGCGGAAGTGGGCGAGGCGCTGCTCGTCGCTGAGCTCTTCGTGTTTGCGATCCGGATCCTTGAGCGGCCAGTGCAGGCGCGCGGCGTCGCTCAGGAAGACAGGGCAGACCTCTTCGGCGCAGAGGGTGATGACCAGGTCGACGCTCTCGGGATCGATCTCGTTCACGGACTTGGAGCGCTGCGTGGAGAGGTCGACGCCGAGTTCCGCCATGACTCGGATGGCGTACGGATTCACGCGCGTGGGCTGGCTGCCCGCCGACTGCACGCCCGCCCGGTCACCGAGGATCTTCCGCGCGAGTCCTTCCGCCATCTGGCTGCGCGCGGAGTTGGCGACGCAGAGGAAGAGCAGGCTCTCGTGCTTCACGTCGACTCCAATGTCGGTGCCGCACTCGGGAAGTAACGTCTGCGCAGCGCGAGGGAGGCGCGCACGAGCAGGATCAACGCGGGCACCTCGATCAGCGGGCCCACGACGCCCGCGAAGGCTGCCCCGGAGTTCAGCCCGAAGACCGCGATGGCGACGGCGATGGCCAGCTCGAAGTTGTTGCCCGTGGCCGTGAAGGCGATGGACGCCGTCACCGGGTAGTCGGCGCCGAGCTTCCTCGAGAGGGCGAAGCTGATGAAGAACATCAGGGCGAAGTAGATCACGAGGGGCGCCGCGATGCGCAGCACGTCGAGGGGGATCTCGACGATCAGCGAGCCCTTCAGGCTGAACATCACGACGATGGTGAAGAGCAGGGAGATCAGCGTGATGGGAGAGATTCGGGGCAGGAAGACCTCGGCGTACCACGCCTCGCCCATGCGCTTGCGCAAGACCATGCTCGAGAGGAAGCCGGCCGCGAAGGGCACGCCGAGGTAGATGCCGACGCTCTCGAGCATCTGCACGAAGGGCACCTGCACCGTGTGGCCTTCGAAGCCGAGCAGCGGCGGGATCACGCTGATGAAGAGCCACGCGTAGGCGCTGTAGACGAAGAGCTGAAACACGCTGTTCAGCGCGACCAGACCGGCGGCGTATTCGCTAGAGCCCTCGCCGAGGTCGTTCCACACCAGCACCATGGCGATGCAGCGCGCGAGGCCGATCAGGATCACGCCCGCCATGTACTCGGGGCGGTCGTGCAGGAAGAGCAGGGCGAGGCCGAACATCAGGAGTGGGCCGACGAGCCAGTTCAAGACCAAGGAGATGCCGAGCACGCGCCTGTTCCTGAAGACCTCTCCGAGCTTCTCGTAGCGCACCTTCGCGAGCGGCGGGTACATCATCAGCACGAGGCCGATGGCGAGCGGGATGTTGGTGTTGCCGACCTCGAAGCGGTGGATGAACTCCGCCGCGCCCGGCACCAGGCGACCGAGGCCGACGCCCAGGGCCATGGCCGCGAAGATCCAGAGCGTGAGGAAGCGATCGAGGAAAGAGAGCCTTTTCGTCACGCGCTCGGTCATGGGCGTCAGGCGTGAAGCGGTGAGGCAGAGGGAGTGGACGCGGGCCTCGGCGCGCTCCCGACGAGTCGGAGGAGCTTCTCGGGGCCGATGGGCGCGTCCGCGAGCTGCGGCAGAATGGCCAGCTTCCCGGCGCGGGTCGCGACGTCGGCGAGCAGCGGCGCTTCGGCCACGGCGCGGGCGCGCAAGAGCGGGTCGTCGCTGCCCGAGAGGCTGACGCTGCGGTTCACGACCCAGCCCCCGCAGGTGATGCCGGCGCGCTCGAGATCCGCGACCAGGCTCGAGGCCTCTTCGATCGGCGTGGTCTCTGGCAGCGTCACGACGAAGACTCGCGTGAAGTCCGGGTCGCGCAGCCGGCTCATGGGCGTGAGCGCCGCTTCGTCTCCGAGCTTCCTGATCAGCTCGCGGTGGTAGGAGCCCGTGGCGTCGAGCAGCAGCAGCGTGTGGCCCGTGGGCGCCGTGTCCACGACGACTACCTCGTCTTCCGCGCCAGCGATGGCGCGAGAGAAGGCATGGAAGACGGCGACCTCCTCGGTGCAGGGCGAGCGCAGATCCTCCTCGAGCAGCGCTAGGGAGTCGGCGTCGAGCAGCTCGGCGGAGTCGGCCAGCACCTTCCGCCGATAGGCTGCCGTCTCCGCCTCCGGATCGATGCGGCTGACGCGTAGGCCTTCGACGCTGGCGCCCAACGCCTCTTCGAGGTGGGCCGCGGGGTCCGTGGTGGTCAGATGCACGGGGCAGCCGCGCGAGGCGAGGTCCACGGCGAGCGCCGTCGCCACGGTGGTTTTCCCGACGCCGCCCTTGCCCATCAGCATCACGAGGCCGTGGCCTCGGTCGGCGAGATCGTCCACGAAGCGCGCGAGGGGCCGCGCCTTGGTGGGGAGGCCGAGGTCAGCGCTCGCCTCCGGGTCGGCCCGCGTCTCGTCGGCGAAGAAGCCTCGCAGCGCGGGCAGGCCGAGGATGTTGCGCGGGCGCAGCGGCAAGAGCACACACGGCAGCGAAGCAAGGCGCGCGGGCATGTCGGTGATGGCGCGCTGCGCGGCGCCTTCGAGGGCCACGGCGAGCAAGTCCTCACTCTGCGCGCGCGGCACGCCGTTTACGATCAGCAGAGCGTTGGTCATGCCCTGCCGCGATAGCTCGTCGAGCGTGCGCTGCGCCTCGTGGAGCGCGATCGTCTCGGGACGGCTGACCAGCAGCAGCGTCGTCTGTGTGGGGTCGGCGAGGCGCCTCATCGTCGCCTCGTAGTGTGCGCGCTGCGACTCGAGCTGTGACGCTGGGCCAAGACAGGATGCGCCTCCAGGGTGGTCGTCGAGGAAGTCGGACCACGCGGCAGGCAAGCTCAGCAGGCGCAGCGTGTGACCGGAGGGCGCGGTGTCGAAGACGACGTGGTCGTAGCCCTCGTCTCCGCCGCCGCCGAGCAGCGAGGTGAACTCATCGAAGGCCGCGACCTCCACGGTGCAGGCGCCCGAGAGCTGTTCCTCGATGGCGGCCACGCTCTCCGCGGGCAGGACGCCGCGGTAGGGTCCGACGACGCGCTCGCGATAGGCCTGGGCCGCCTGATTCGGGTCGATGTTCAGGGCGAAGAGCTTCGGCACGCCGGCGACGGGCCTGGCCTCTCGGCCGAGCGGAGTGCCGAGGACGGAGGCGAGGTTCGACGCGGGGTCCGTGCTCACGAGCAGCACGCGCAAGCCGGCGTCGGCGAGGGCTACGGCCGTGGCGCAGGCGCTGCAGGTCTTGCCCACGCCGCCCTTGCCGGTGAAGAAGAGGTAGCGCGTGGCGCCTCGGATGAAGTCGGGGGTCATGGTCGCGTGCCTCAGCAGCAGCTCTTCGGGCTCGCCTGCTCGGACTTCGTCTCTCCGCCGCAGCACGTGGACTTCGGCTCTTCGGCTTCGGCCCTCGCCTTGCCGCCGCAGCAACCTTTGGTGGCGACGAGGGCGTCCGTGGTCGCCTTGGCGAGCTGCGCGTCGAGCTCCGCGTACGCCGCGAGCTCTTCGCGTGTGGGGTAGCGTCCGCGGTCGACGACCGTACCCGCGGCGAGGATCAGCGGGAGGCAGGCGTTGCCGCGCGCGGCGAGTTCTCGTGCCACGACGGGATCCTCGGCGAAGCGCCCCGGCTCTTGCGACATGTTGACGCGCTCCACCTCCACGCCCTGCGCGGCGAGCCACTCGAGGTCCGCGGCGAAGCGCACGAGCTCCGGATCCACGTCGGGTCCGCAGACGCCCGTGGAGCAGCAGAGGGGAGGATCGAAGACTTGAATCGGGAAGGTCATGTGGGTCCTGTGGAGGGCTTGGGGTTTTCGAACTAGAGATCGAGGACGAGGGAGCGTAGGCGCGCGACGAGCGTGCGGTCGACGCAGTAGCAGCGCCGGGGGCCGTCGATGGAGCCCTTCACGAGCCCGGATTCCTTCAACAGCTTCAGGTGCTGTGACACCGTGGACGCCGCGAGGGGCAGCTCGTCTGCGATCTCGCCCGCGATGCACTGCTCGTGTGAGAGCAGGAGCTTCACGATGCGCACGCGCGCCGGGTGACCGAGGACCTTCGACAGCGCGGCGAGCTCCGCCTCTGCTTCTGGGCCGGAGGTGGGCGCGTCGTTCGCGGGCGCGTCGGGCGGGCAGCACTCCGAGGCGGGATCACATTCAGCGATGGGTTTGCGCGCATGCATTTCGTACATCGACGAAATACGATGCGTGCGTCGTCGTGTCAAGCGCTGGCTGGCGAGGCGACATCCTGTGCTACAATGAAGCACAGCTGAATGGAGCAGGAGATGGCCAAGAGAGAGAGCATCAGCGTGTCGTTTACACCGCAACAAGCCGCGTTCTTGGCTTCTTGCGTGGCGACGGGGCGGTATCAATCCGCGAGCGAGGTGGTTCGCGAGGCGATCCGCTTGCTCGAGGATCAGCAGGCGAAGCGGCATGCACAGCTCGAGCGCGTACAGCAGCTCGTAGAGGAGGGCGCGCGGCAACTGGACGCGGCTGAGGGCGTCGAGCTTGGGGGCGTGCTCAGCGAGCTGGCTACCAAGCACGCTCGCCTCGAGGAGCGGTGACCAAGGTCCTCCTCTCTCCCGCGGCGCGAGACGATCTCTACCGCATCGACGACTACACTCTGGAGCGCTTCGGTCTGCGACAAGCTCGGAGGGCGCTCGGGATCATCGAGGAGGCGTTCCAGATGCTGGCCGCTTTCCCGGCGAGCGCTCCGCACCGCCCCGAGTTCGATCCACCGGGGCGGCGCTTTCGCTACCGAAGTGTCCTGCGCTCCCTGCTCATCGTCTACGAAGTCTCGCAAGACTCCATCCGGGTGGCGAGGATCCTCGATGCGCGTCAGGGCGATTTGCGTGGGCTCCTTCAAGACGAAACGGGTGGAGCGGCGGATGCTTGAAGCCCACTGAGTCTTCGGCAGAGTCGCTGTGGGCGGCGGCAATGTCGACATGTCGAGCTGGGCGCTTGCGTTTCCTCGCTCCCGTTGGTGAAGCTTCGGCGAAGGAGCTACGCCATGATCGATCTCTACACGTTCTCCACGCCCAACGGGTGGAAGGCCTCCGTGATGCTCGAGGAGCTCGGCCTCGCCTACGAGACACACGTCGTGGACATCACAGCGGGCGATCAGAAGCGGCCCGAGTTCTTGCGCATCAACCCCAACGGGCGCATCCCCGCCATCGTCGATCGCGACGCGGGAGATCTGGCCGTCTTCGAGTCGGGCGCCATCCTGCTCTACCTCGCCGACAAGACGAGGAAGCTCATCCCGCAGGATCTCGCAGGTCGCACGCGCGCCATCTCGTGGTTGATGTTTCAGATGGGCGGCGTCGGGCCGATGATGGGTCAGGCGAACGTCTTCTATCGCTACTTCCCCACGAAGATCCCCGAGGCCATCGAACGCTATCAGAAGGAGTCTCGGCGGCTGCTCGAGGTGCTCGATCGGCGCCTTGGCGAGAGCGCCAACCTCGCAGGCCACGAGTACGGCCTCGCTGACATCGCCAACTTCTGCTGGGCGCGCACCTACGAGTGGTCGGGCGTCTCCATCGACGGTCTCGATCACCTCGAGCGCTGGCTCACGGAGATCGAGGCGAGGCCCGCCGTCGCGCGTGGTCTCGCTGTGCCCACCACCCTCGAGATGCCGACAGAGGACGAAGACGAGCAGCGCTTCGTCGAGCAGGCGCGGGGCATGCTCGTCGGAGGCGACGACTGACCGCCCACTCCGCGTGAGGGCGGGCGCGGCGGAATGCTGCCGCCTACTCCCGTGTGTCCGATTCCTGGAGGCTGCTGACCTCGTGGCCATCTGCTAGACAGCGGCCGTGGCCCTGCTCTTCCCGCGCTTGGCGTTTTCGGACGACTCTCTCGCCTTGCGCTGTGAGGACGCGGAGCTGAGCTACCGCGAGCTCGCCGGCGCGGCGGCGCATCACGTCGGGCGGCTGCAGGCTGTCGGAGTGTCGAGCGGTCAACGCGTCGGAGTGTTCACACACGCGGGCTTGGGGACGATGGTGGCCTTGGTGGGCGACGCCTTGGCCGGCGTCGTGAGCGTGCCGCTGAACCCCAAACTCGGCCCGCGCGAGCTGAGGCATATTCTGCGGGATGCCGATCCAAAGCGGATCTACAGCGTCCGCGCCGACGCGGACTCGCTGCGCGTCGTGGATGCGGGTGGCGGGATGGCCGTGGACGCGATCGAGCTTGGCGTCTCGATGGCGCCTGCGCCGACATTCGAGATTTCGGACGAGCCCCTGCTGATCCTCTACACGTCGGGCACCACGGGGCCGCCCAAGGGGGCCGTGCTCAGCTCACGCAACGTCGCCGCGAACGTAGACGCCTTGGCGCGCGCCTGGCTGTGGACGGACGCTGACGTGGTCGTGCATGCGCTGCCCTTGTTTCACGTTCACGGCCTGGTTCTTGGCCTCTTCGGCAGCCTGAGGGTCGGCGGCGCTTTGTCTCATCTCGCGAAGTTTTCACCCCGTGGGGTGTGTGATGCGATGGCTTCCGGCGGGAGCATGCTCTTCGCCGTGCCGACCATGTACCACCGACTCGCGGACGCTCTGGAGCACGACGCGCCGGCTGCAGCGGCCTTCGCGCGAGCGCGACTTCTGATCAGCGGATCCGCGGCATTGCCCGTGCGGGAGCATCGACGCTTCGAGGCCCTCTTGGGCCAGAGCATCTACGAGCGCTATGGCCTCACCGAGACCTTGATCAACTGCGCCGTGTGCGCCCATGGAGACGCGGCGCCCGGCTACGTTGGACCGCCTCTCGGGGGCGTGGAGTTGCGCCTGGTGGACGACGCGGGCGTGGTGCTCGAGGTCTGCGACGACGCCACCATGGGTGAGGTCGTGGTACGCGGTCCGAACGTGTTTCTCGGCTATCTCAATCGCCCCGAGGAGACCGCCAGCGTGATGGATCAAGAGGGCTTCTTCCACACCGGCGACCTGGCCTCCCGGCGCGCGGATGGGGGCCTGCGCATCGTCGGTCGGCGCAGCACGGACTTGATCAAGACGGGCGGTTTCAAGGTGGGCGCGGGCGAGGTGGAGGCGTGTCTGCTCGAGGCTCCTGGCGTCGGCGAGGTCGCGGTCGTGGGCGCCATGGAGGACGACCTCGGTCAGCGGATCGTCGCCTTCGTCGTGCCCCGCGTCGCGGCGAAGCCACCCACAGCGCAGGAGTTGATGGACCACGTCGCCTCCGAGTTGACGCCGCACAAACGCCCACGGGAGCTGCGCTTCGTCTCCGAGTTGCCGAAGAACGCCATGGGCAAGGTGATGAAGCGCGCCCTGATCGCACGTCTCGTGGAGACGCGCGATGTCTGAGAACGAGGCCGGGAGCTATCGCTACGATGCGTTCACGGGCGCCTGGATGATCGTCGCGCCCGCACGGCGTCGCGTGCGGGTCGTGGGACGCGTGCCCGACGCTCTGCCGGAGTTGGACGGAGCCTGCGCGTTCTGTCCCGGCAACGAACGCCTGACCGGCAAGGCCGTGCATGTCGTGCCGCAGCCACGGGGTGACGCTTGGGCCGTGCGCGTGGTTCAGAACCTCTTCCCGGCGGTGCGCTCCGACCTGCTCTCCGGAGAGCTGCCCCCCGGCGGGCGCGCTCGGCCGGCCTTCGGCGCGCAGGAGGTGGTGATCGAGTGTCCCGAGCACGACCTGGATCTGCCCGACTTGCCCCTGGCGCACCTGACGTGCTTGCTCGCTGTGTATCGCGACCGGTTGCGAGCGCTCTCGGCGCGAGAAGGCGTCGCCCATGTGTCGCTCTTTCGCAACCGCGGGCGCCGCGCCGGCAGCTCCCAACCCCACCCCCACGCCCAGCTCGTCGCCACGCAGGTGGCCGGGCGCGAGCAGGCGACGCGCTGGCGTCTGGCCCGCGAGTTTCAGAGCAAGCATGGGGAGACGCTGCTCGCGGCGACTCTGCGGAGGGAGCGCTCTCTTGCGCTGCGCGTGGTTGCCGAGAGCTCGCGCTTCGTGGCGTTGACGCCCTTCGCGCCCCACGGTCCCTACGAACTCTGGGTGGCCCCTCGAGGGCCCGGCGCGTGCCTTCGCGGGCTGCCGGACGGCGAGCTTGGCGAGCTGGCAGAGCTCTTGTCCGAGGGGATCCGAGTGGCGCTCGAGGCCAGCGGTCGGCGCGCCTACAACCTCGTCTTTCGGTTGCCGCCCGCGGGCGCTTTGCAGCACCCCGCGGCGTTCTGGACTGTCGAGATTCGTCCGCGCGGCGGAGGACCTGCGGGGCTGGAGCTGACGAGTGGCCTCGACGTAGTGGCCGTCAGCCCGGAGCAGTGTGCGGCGGAGATGCGTGCCCTCGCCAGATGAGCTCAGCTTGCCCGCTGCACGTGCTTCTTGACCGTCCGGCGGTCGAGCCCGGTGATGCGTGCGACGCGTTCGTAGGTCCCGTGGCGTTGATAGAGCTGTGTGCAGTAGTTGGCGAGCAGCTGCTTTGCGTCGATCTCCTGTGCGCCCAAGGCGGTCCAGACGCTGGCAGGGCTCGGTGACGCGGGTGTCGAGGCGTCGGGTCCACAGCGCCGAGTGAGCAGCACGCGTCGGACACATTGCTCCAGCTCCCGCACGTTGCCCGGCCAAGCGTAGTCTGGGCCCACGCCCTCGAGGATGGCTCGCTGCAGCTCGAGGACCAGCTCGGAGCTCGACTCTCCGACGAGACGCGGGACGATCACGCGAAGCAGCGCTTGGAGTTCGGAGGGCTCCTGTGCGAGGCGCGTGCGCAGCGGCGGCACGTGGATCACGTCCGAGCACAGGCGGTAGTAGAAGTCGTGGCGTAGACGGCCTTCTTCGCGAAGCGTCTGGAGGGAGCGATGGGTCGCCGCCACGACACGGCCTTCGAAGCGGCGGGTCTCCCGGCTCCCGACGGGCGTGTAGGCGCGATCTTGCAGGACGCGTAGCAGCTTCACCTGCACGGGGATGGACACCTCACCGATCTCGTCGAGGAAGACGACGCCGTGGGAGTTGACGCGAGCGAGGGCGCCGTCGTGGTGGGAGGTGGCTCCGGTGAACGCGCCCTTCTTGTGACCGAAGAGCTCGGACTCGATCAGGCTCTCGGGGAACTCGCTGAGGTTCAGCGGCACGAAGCTCGAGACGAAGCTCTCCTTGAAGTGAGCACCCTTTCGCGCGAAGGGGATGAAGCCCGAGCGACCGATGGCGGAGGCCGCGGCGCCTTTGCCGGTGCCGGTCTCGCCCAGCAAGATCGTCGAGAAGTCCTCCATGCGATCCCAGAGCAGGCGCTCGTAGCGCTCGAGATCGTGCCCGAAGACGTTGTTCCAGAGGCTCTCCCGTAGCTCGCGCATGCAGGCGCTAGGACCGACGAGCGCTGTGCCGATGAAGCGGAACGCGCGGCGCATCTGAAAAAAGACCTCGATGGCTCGGCGTCGGCGGTCTTCGGAGAAGCCCCAGACCGCGAGGTCGGCTTCGAGGCTTTCGGCGAAGCGCAGCGGCCGAGGTTCAGCGCCAGCCTGGAGCTGCTCTTCGATGTGTAGGTCGAAGGCCTCCGCGTAGCGGTGGAAGACATGAAACCAGCCGGCGTGCTCCAGCAGCCGCCGATCATCGCCGGTGAAGTCTCGGATATCGAGTCGCGCTTCCTCGTTGATGGCCGCCAGGCGCGCTTCCAGTTTCGTCAGCAGCAGCTCGAGCAGCTCCTCGGGCTGCGGGTCGCCGCCTGCGATCCGTCGGTCGAGCTCGTCCCGCTCGCGTCCAAAAGGGTTGGCGAAGGCCGCCTCGCTGACGAGCGCGAAGAAGTCTCGATCGGATGTCTGAAGTGAACGACTCATGCCCGACTATACATTTTTCGTACATCCCGTGCGCAATATATGCTCGGCCAGCGTTCAGTCGCGACAACTCCCAAAATGATCCTGGAAGCTTTCGGGAATACTCGGATCATATGTGCATTATGTGTACTTCATGTATTCAATAAATGTCATGTGATCGCGCGGCATCCGAAATGACCCTGGAAGCTTTTGGGGAAGCTTCGGCGAAAAACGTGCTGGAAGGCTGCTGGCACGACTTTCGCTCCGGTTTGGGGCATGCTGACGCTTCTACGCTCTCGTCGCTTCGCGCCGCTCTTCTTCACGCAGCTCCTCGGGGCGCTGAATGACAATCTCTTCAAGAGCGCGCTGGTCATCACGCTGACGTTCGGCGTGACCGCGCGCACGGAGGTCTCCCTCGACGCGCTGGTGAACATGAGTTCGGCGCTCTTGATCCTGCCCTTCTTCCTCTTCAGCGCTTTGGCGGGGCAGCTCGCCGACAACTTCGACAAGGCGTGGCTGACGCGCACGCTCAAGCGCGTGGAGTTCGGCGTGATGCTCCTCGCCGTGCTCGGCTTTCAGCTGAACAGTCTGCCTCTGCTCTTCGCGGCCCTCTTCATGATGGGCACTCAGTCCGCCTTCTTCGGTCCCGTGAAGTACGCGATCTTGCCGCAGCATCTCCACGTCGACGAGCTGGTCGCTGGCAACGGCTTGGTCGAGATGGGCACCTTCACGGCCATCCTGGCGGGCACCATCCTCGGCGGTCTGGTGGTCGCCATCCCCGGCATCGGCACCACGCTGCTCTCGGCCTCGCTCCTGCTCGTCGCCGTCTCCGGCTACGTCGTGAGTCGCGCCATGCCCGCCGCCCCGCCGACCACTCGGCGCGCGCTCGACTGGAATCTGCTCCGCTCCACGCGCGACACCTTGCGTCTGGCCCGACGCGACCGAGGCATCTGGCTCTCGATCCTCGGCGCCTCCTGGTTCTGGTTCGTCGGCGCGCTGCTGCTGGCTCAGTTCCCCGTGTTCACGCGAGAGGTGCTGAACGGCGACGAGTATGTGGTGACCGCGCTGCTCGCGATCTTCTCCGTTGGCATCGGTCTCGGCAGCGTCGCCTGCGAGAAGCTCACCTCGGGGCGCATCGACGTTGCGATCGTACCCGTGGCGGGCGCACTGATGGTCGCCGCGCTGCTCGACCTCGCCCTTGGATCCGCATCCCGCGCCGTGCCCGTGGACGCCATCGGTCCCCTCGCCATGCCTCCGCGTGTCGCCCTCGACCTGCTGCTCCTCGGCGCCTCGGGCGGCCTCTTCATCGTCCCGCTCTACGCCGTGATGCAGCACCGCGCCAAGCCTGATGAGCGCTCGCGGGTGATCGCCGCGAACAACATCGTCAACGCTCTCTTCATGGTGGTAGCGGCGCTCTTCGCTGTGCTCGTGCGTGCAGCCGGTGCGTCCATCCCGACTCTCTTCCTGATCACCGCGCTCCTCCACGCCCTCGTCGTGCTCTTCGTCGCGGCGCAGGTGCACCGACGCCTGCTGCGCCTGGTGATGGGCCGCGTGATTCGCACGCTCTATCGCGTCCGAGCCCGCGGTCTCGAGCATCTGCCCGAGGAAGGCGGCGCTCTGGTCGTGGCCAATCACGTCAGCTTCGTCGACGCTCTGATCCTCGGCGGACTCGCCCACCGGCCCATCCGCTTCGTGATGTACCACCGCTTCTTCACGATCCCTGGGACGCGCTGGTTCTGGCGGCTCGCGGGCGCCATCCCCATCGCGCCTCGTCGCGAGGACGCTGCCATGATGGAGCGCGCCTTCGAGTCCATCGATCGCGCCCTCGCTGACGGCGACGTGGTGGGCATCTTCCCCGAAGGTAAGCTGACCACGGATGGCAAGATCGACGACTTCCGTCCAGGCATCGAGCGCATCCTCGCGCGTCGCGCCGTCCCCGTGGTGCCCATCGCCCTGTGTGGTCTTTGGGGCAGCTTCTTCAGCCACGCGGGCGGCAAGCCCATGAGCACGCGCCCGAGGCGCTTCTGGTCGCGCGTGGAGGTCGTCTGCGGTGAGCCCGTCGACGCACGGCACGCGAGCGCCGAAGAAATCCGAGAACGCGTGCTCGCCCTACGGGGTGATCTGCCCTGACTCCGCCCCGACTCAGCGACGACCCGCGCCGGGGCGTCCGCCTCGCCCGCCGCTTCCGCCTCGTCTGCTTCGTCCCGGACCACGTCCGCGTCCGGGGCGTCCACGTCCACCACCGCCACCTCCGCCTGCGGGCTTCCGTACGTGGCTGTGTCCGTGCAGATCCGTGGGCCTTGGCGGCTCCTGGCTCGGCGGGTACGGGTGGTCGACGACGCGCTCGATGTGGGCCTCGAGCAGGCGCTCGATGTCCACGAGGTAGGGTCGCTCCTCCGACTCGCAGAAGGAGAGGGCGATGCCCGAGGCGCCGGCCCGTGCCGTCCGGCCGATGCGATGTACGTAGGTCTCGGGCACGTTCGGGAGGTCGAAGTTGATCACGTGGCTGATGCCCTCCACGTCGATGCCGCGGGCCGCGATATCGGTGGCCACGAGCACGTTGATGGCGCCGGAGCGGAAGCCGTCGAGGGCGCGTGTGCGCGCGCCTTGGCTCTTGTTTCCGTGGATCGCGGCGGCGTGGATGCCCGCCTGATCGAGCTGCTTCACCACGCGGTTGGCGCCGTGCTTCGTGCGCGTGAAGACCAAGGTGTGCACCACCTCCTCCTTGCGCAGGAGATCCACCAAGAGGCGGCGCTTGTCGCCCTTGTCGACGAAGTAGATCTGCTGCGTGACCTTCTCTGCGGCAGAGGACACGGGCGCGACCGCGACGCTGACGGGGTTGTCGAGCAGCTCCTCCGAGAGCTTGCGGATCGGCGGCGGCATGGTGGCCGAGAAGAAGAGCGTCTGGCGCTTCTTCCAGCTTGGCGATCACGCGGCGCACGTCCGGGAGGAAGCCCATGTCGAGCATCCGGTCGGCTTCGTCGAGCACGAAGACCTCCACGTCGCTCAGGTCGACATAGCCTCGGTTCATCAGGTCGAGTAGGCGCCCCGGCGTGGCCACCAAGACGTCGATGCCGCGCTCGAGCTCGGCGATCTGCTTGCCCTCCTTCACGCCGCCGAAGATCACCGTATGCCACAGGTCGAGGTGCTTCCCGTAGGTCCTGAAGCTGTCGCCGATCTGCGCTGCGAGCTCGCGCGTCGGAGTGAGCACGAGGGCGCGGATCGTCACCTCCTTGCCCGCCGAGGCGTCTACGCGCTGCAGCAGCGGCAGCCCGAAAGCGGCGGTCTTGCCGGTGCCTGTCTGGGCGCAGCCGAGGATGTCTCGGCCCTTCAGCGCGTGCGGGATCGCCTCGCATTGGATCGGTGTGGGAACCGTGTAGCCGGTCTCGGCTACGGCCTTGCGCACGGGCGCACTCAATTCGAAATCGTCGAAAGTCACGCGCCTTATTCCCAGACTTCAACGCGCGCGCAAGCCGAGGCCACGCGTGCGACTCGCCTCAGAGCGAGAAGGGGCGCATGTAGGTGCCGGCGGGCGAGGTGTAGACGACGGCCCCCTCGCTGCCCGTAGGCGAGAGCACGACGCGGGTCATGTCCACCGCACCCAGGTCGTAGCGCTCGACGCTGCTCAGGTCGCCGGGCTCGAGCACGTCGAGCACGGAGTGGCCGGTGTCGTCGATGTAGGTGGCGAAGAGGTGGCGTCCGTCGAAGGCGAGGTCGCCCCTGAGGCGCTCCCGTCCCCCGCATCGCACAAGTCGCGGGCGCGCGTCGCTGGTTGGGATACAATCCAGCCGTGATGTCGACCCTTCGCCGCTCACGGCAGCTTTCTCGCGCTCCGCTCTCATGTGCCTTCGCCGTCTTGCTCGTCTCTCCTGCGCTGGCGGTCGCTCAGGGCGCTGATGGGCTCGCGCCTCCGCCCGCGCCCGAGGCGCCGAGCGCGCCCGCAGCTCCCGTGGACACGCCCGCGCCCGAGATCACGCAGTCTCCTCCCGCGCCGACAGCACCCGCAGACGACGTCGGCACGCCGCCGGCCGAGCCCGCGCCTCGCGACATCTTCCTGCCGGATCCCCTGCCTGGCCCCGAGACGCAGACGCCCGCGCAGGTCGTGGAGCCCCACGCGGCCGCGCTCGCGGACGAAGCGGTGAGCAGGGCCGACGCGGATTCCACAGGTCCGCGCTTGCACGCCATGGTGATCGACGCCGCGCCCTACGGGGTGGATCCCGTGGTCGGCGAGCACGTCAGCGTGCAGCTGCGGCAGACGGCAGAGGAGATGGGCTACGAGGTCGCCTCGCGTGAGCAGAGCGTGGACGCGGCGAGGCGCATCTCCATGCCCTTCCCGCCCGCGCCCGCGGACCTGTGGCGCGTGACCTGGGCTGGACAGGCGCAGCGCGGAATATTCGCGCGCGTGTGGGCGCAGGACGGTCGCTACGTCATCGAGATCATGGTGGCGAGCATGGATGGCTCGGGGCCCTTCTTCGCGCGTGGCACGTCGGGCGCCGAAGATCTCCACGCCGTGGTCGACACGCTGCTGCGTCAGGCGCTGCCCACACCTGGCCGCTGGGACGCGCAGGCGGCCGAACGCTACATGGCTGGCGAGCCTTCCATCCCCGGCGCCACGCCGGCGGTGATGGCCCCCTCGGGCGCGACGCCAACGGTCTTCGCGCCCGTGGTCACCGGCGGATCACCCTACCGTCCTCGCCGCCGCAGCCACCGGCCTACCCGTCGCTTCGACCTCGCGATCTCCACCGAGGCCGCCATCGGCACGGGCAGCGATCGCTTCTACAATCACCTGGTTGGTGCGCGCCTCGACTTACGCATCACCACGGAGATCATGCTCGGCGCCTACGCGGGCTACGCCAACCTGCGGGGTCGCGACGGGCGCGCGCAGAACATGCTCTTCTATCTTCAGGCGGAGGACCGCATCCGCCTGGGCGAGAGCACGGATTGGACCATCCCGCTGCGCTTCTCCCTCGGCTACCTGCCCTTCAACGGGCCCTTCGTGCGCATCTCCGCCGGTCTGAACGTGCCGGTGAGCGAGCGCGTCGAGCTGGGCATCGACCTGCTGGCGCCGACCTTCTGGGTGATCCCTGGCGGTGTCGCAGTGTCGGTAGACGTCGGGCTCGAGGTGATCTACCGCTTGTAGCGCCGCGCCGGATCTCAGCGCGTCTGCAGCCCGGGCTGGTCCGGAGGCACGGTGGCTGCGGCCGCCGCGAGGTGGGTGAAGGCGCGGTAGGAGTGGTAGGCCTGCATGTTGTCGTCGCGGAAGAAGATCTGGCGATGAAGCCACAGGATCCCGCTCGACGAGGCGTCGTAGCTCCGCGTGTAGGTCCAGGTCCAATCGCGCCAGCTCGCGGGGATCGCCTCGAGGGCCGCGAGGGGGATCGCGCTAGTGGTGCCGCCCACCTCTTGGGTGTGGGTGTTCAGCTCGAGCATCCGCTGGGTCAGCTCGAAGTAGGGTGCCGGGTCTCGGCCGTTGCTGCTGGCGATGTCCGCCGCGTAGGCGAAGGACTGCATGTGGTAGAGTTCGCTGTTGCCGCCGACCGTGCGCAGCTCCCAAGCGTCCGCCTGTGAGAGCGCCTGGTCCACGCCCTCGAAGAAGGCGCTCGCGGCCGCGCTGTCGTGGCTCCACTCGTGGTAGTAGGCCAGGCCCGTCATGCCGCGGATGAAGCCATTGAAGGGCGTGCTGCCGCCGCTCAGCTCGTCGCTGATGTGTCCGGGCAGCATCCCCACGAGCTCTCCGAGGCGCACACGCCAACCGGCCACGACCTCGGCCTTGGCCGCGGGATCCGACTCGAAGGCGGCCAGCGCGCGGCTCAAGACGCCGATGCCGTTCACCATCGAGGTGTTGGTCTGATAGCGCGCGATGAACTGCGCCGCCTCGAAGAGGGCGTCTCGCGCGCGCTCGTCACCGGTCAGATAGTAGTAGGTCTCGACTCCGGCGACGTGGCTGTACTCGGGCTGCTTGGCGTAGCCCGAGAAGGGCTGCATGCCGTGGCGGTGCAGCGAGCCCACGCTGAAGGGCGCGTTGCGTCCGTCGCCGCCCACTTCGTCCTGCGCGGTACCGTAGTGCACCATCTGCTGATCCAGCGTGTGACGCGCGAGGGCCTCGGCGTCGCGCAGGAGCTGTTGATGGGGACGCCGCAGGTACTGCGTCCAGAGCTGATTCGAGGGCTCCCCCGAGTTGCCCGACCAACCGTAGCGACCGCAGACCACGAAGGCCTGCGTGCCGCTGTTGCCGGAGGAGAAGAGCCCGCGGATGTCGCCATAGTCCTCGGCGCCGAACCAGCTGAATTCGCGCCGCTGCGCCAGGCGCATGAAGTCCTCCGCGATGCGCAGCTGCCGGTCGATGCGAAAATGCACCTCGTTGGCGTTCAATGAGGTGTCGAAGACGAAGGAGCCCAGGCCCATCACCCGCGCGTCCGAGTACCAGATCGGGGGAGCGAGCATCATCAGCGGTCCCCCGTCGACGGCCCGCGCGAGGGCTTGCACGCGGCTCGCATCCACCGGGGTCGAGGCCGCCTCGATCCAGATCTGATCTGTGCGCGAGAGCCCCTGCGCACCGCGGTTGGTGCTTATGCTGCCGGTCTCGTAGCAGTCCGTGTCGATGCTCGAGGAGTAGCGCGAGAGATCCCACGGGCCGGCGTCTGCGGGATGAAGTTGCACGTCGAGGCCCGCGGCGTCCGTGCGGATCGCCTTGGGAAAGTACTCGGCCATGTCCCGCAGAACCACCGCCAGCGAACCGCCCGCGCCCGAGCGTGCGGCGTAGCCGAGGGCCTGCCCGCTCTGGGAGCCCGCGGGTGTGGTGAAGCCCGCGTAGGCCGTGTGCAGCACCTGCCCGTCGCCCGCCTCGCCTTCGACCATGCCCGTGCCGCCGGTCAGGGGCAGGCGCAGCCCGTAGGCCTCCACCGGCTCGCGGTTTCCGCGCCCCGTGTAGACCAGGGTGTGGTCCACCCGGAAGTCGCGGCGACCGCGGAAGAAGTGCAGGCGGGTGACGAAGCGACCGAAGGACGCGCCGCTGGCGTCGAGCAGGGCGCCCGAGACGCGCACGACCGTGTGCAAGGGACCCTGCTCTTCGACCACGACGCCGAGGTGCCAGGGGTCGTAGCGGTTGAAGTCGCGCGCGCTCATGCCGCTGCTCGAGCTGTAGTCCCAGTAGCCCAGGATGGAGTCGCCCGCGTTGGGCTCGCTCGTCGAGAGCAGGCGCGAGCCCGTGTAGCTGCTGCCTCCGGCCTCGATGTAGGGCCCGCGTGCGTCGCGCTCGGCCATCGTCGGCGACGCGATCAGCTCCGACCCGTCCACGACCATGCGGTCGATCACGCCGCCATAGCCCGTGGGGATCTCGACCTGCAGCGGACCCGTGTCCACGACCACGCGGTCGGCTCGCTCGTCGACGGTTACGCCCGCCGTGTCCACGCGCGCCGAGTCGAGGCGTCGCAGCGACACACTGGCCGTTCCGTCCGCGGCGATGTCGCTCTGTGTGTCGACCAAGAGCCAGCGGACGCTGCCGTCGGGCCAGCGTGACGTCACCCGAGTCTGGATCGGCAGCGGCGTGTCGTCCGCGGCGAAGAGTCCCAGGAGTCGCTCGTCCGACACCAGACCACGGGGCAGGGGTACGCCCGTCCGGACGACGTCGGCTTGGCGACTCACGGAGGCGCCCTCGCGGATCTCGAGCGTGGTCAGGGTCTCGCCGGGAGCGATCTGCCGCGCGCAGCTCACGCCGTCGTCGAAGTATCCCGCGTCGCAATCGCAGCGCGCTTCGGTCGGCGAGCTCTCGACGCAGCGACCGTTGTCGCCGCAGACGCGCGCCGCGCAGGGGCTCGGCAGGTCCGCGTCGGGGCGAGGCGTTTCTCCATCACGCGGGGGCACGACGCCCGAGTCGACCGGCGTGTTTCCGCCGCCGCCTCCACAGCCGAGCAGGACGCTGACGAAGAGCAGTGAGAGGCGAGTTGTCGAGATGCGCATGTCTTCTCCTTGGGCGAGCGAAGAGCGCTCAGAGTACAGGATCGATGTAGGTGTAGGGGCGGATGCGGTTGGGCTCGCTGGTGAGCAGCATGTCGCGCTCCGCGATCAGCGTGACGCCTTCGAACTGCGGCGCGCCGTCGACGTCGTAGGTGGCGATCACGCTGCCATCCCAGTCCACGTCGACCAAGCGCGCGCTCTCCTGACTCAAGATCAAGAGCCGCTGCGTACGCGGATCGAAGAGGCAGCTGCTGATGTCGGTGATGGTGGAGCCGAGACTCGCGTCGGCGTCGAAGGGTCGAGTGACCACGAGGTCGCTGTCGTAGCTGACATCGACGCCGGCCGCCGGGCGTGCGAACTCGTAGACGATCATCGGTGAGCTCTCGGTGCAGACCCACATGCGTCCGCTGCTGGGGTCGTACGCGATGCCCTCGCCGCCCCGGTTGCGCACGGCGGGTGGTCCAGCGTAGCGAATGGTCTGCCAGCCGCGCAGGCTGATGAAGTCGACCGCGTCCGGGGGGATCACCCCGATGGTCGCGCGTCCATACTCGTCGACCAAGGCGTATTCTGGAGAGTCCGGCGGTCCGCCGAGGTAGACGATGTCTTCGAGGTCCGCACCGATCGGGACCGAGCTGAGGCGGAGTGCCTTCAAATGCGTCAGATCGGGCGCGAGGATGTGGATCATTCGATCGTTGTTGCGGATCATCACGAAGCGACCCGAGTCCGGGTTCCAGGTGTTCCCCGAGAGGTTGGTGGCGATCTCGCTCAGCGCCACGGCGGGGCTCGCCGGCGTGTAGTGAAGCAGTGGCACGACGACCTGCAGCGCGGGCGAGAGCATCCCCACGGGCGCGCCATCGACGCGCAGGTCGAAGCGCAGCGCGCTGCCTTCCTCGAGACCGTGGAAGGTGAAGGCGAAGGTCCCCACGCCCACCCGGCTCGCCAGCGAGAGCGTGCCGGTCGACGTCCCCGACGCGACGTCGAGGCTCAGTCTGTCGGGAGAGATGTTCAGGGCCGCGCCCATGGTGTCTGCCAGCTGAAGCTGGATCGTCTCGTCTCTGCCCGACCAGACCCAGGGGGGCAACGTCCAGTCGACGCTCGCGACCTCAGAGGCTCCCGCGTCCGTCCAAGGACCCGCGTCGGGCGTCGGTCCGGCGTCCATCATGGCGCCCGCGTCTGTCGACGGGCCCGAGTCCATCCCGAGACCGGCGTCTGCCGACGGTCCTGCGTCCGTCGTGACGCCCGCGTCGGGCGCTGGCCCTGCGTCCATCATCACGTCAGCGTCCATCATCACGTCAGCGTCCGGCATCACGTCAGCGTCCGGCATCACGTCAGCGTCCGTCGTGGACGCGTCGGGCGACACGCTTCCATCCAGGGTTGTCCCGTCTTCCGCGCATGCGGCCAAGAGCGTGATCAATCCAATTGAAATCCACTTTTTCATTCTGCGACCTCGATGTAGGCGAACCCGCTCTCCTCAGAGCCGTAGCGGGCGGTGACGGCGTATTGGCTGCACGCCGAAGCGTCGCGGTACAGGAGCTGAGTCTCCGGCAGGTCCGCGATGGGGGTCGGAGCGGCGTCCATGCACCAGACCCGGAAACCGGTCACGGAGGCCCGGCGGAAGCTGCGCAGGTGTTCCCACGCGATACGCTTGAGCGTGCCCTCCCGGGACACCCTGACGACCAGCGGCGGGATGCGCTCGTCCAGGTAGGCCCAGATGTACTCGGAGAGCGTCTCCCCCGGAGCCGCAGCGCCGCGATCGCCTCGCACATGCACGGTCCCGCCTCCCACCGCGATGGCGCTCGGGTTGTCGTAGCTCGCGAGCCGGGCTCCGATGATGTCCTCGCCCGCCAAGGGCCAGCGCCGACTCGTGGTCGCGCTCTCGTAGCCCGCGTCGCCATACCAGGTGTCGAGTCGACCCGTGTAGTAGAGCTGATTCGCGGCGCGATCGGCCAAGGGTGAGCCGGGCTGCGGCCGAGGCAGATAGCGCAGGCTGGCCGTCGGGTTCAGCTGATCGGGCTGACCGGAGACGTCGAAGGTGTTGGAGGACTCCAACGTGGCTCCCAGTGTTCCGCTGGGCATGTTCCAGAGCGTCGAATTCCGGATCGTCCCCTCCCCCGCGAAGAGTCGCCGCGGGTCGCCGCCCGCGAAGCCACGCGCGAGGCCGATGGTCGAGTGGTCGAGGGTGAAGGGTTGGTCGCCCTGGATCACCGCGACGCTCTCGCGACCGAACTGTGGTGTCCGCGCGGCCTCCGTGTCCCACACGACCAAGCGCTCCCAGCGATGCGTGCTCGCGGCGTGGGAGTCCGCGGTCGAGAGGTGAAGCTGATTGTTCAGCGACAGGAAGCCGACCGTGGCGAGGTTGACGGGTACGGACTCACAGCCCGTGGCGGGATAGGCCGCGATGCCGGCGAAGTGCTTGTAGTGGGGCGCCGCGGTCGCCAGGCTGTCCAGCGCCAGACTGTCTTGGAGTAGATCGTTCTGCGTGCAGTAGTGGCTGTGGGCGCCGAAGGGTTGGTCGCCGAGGTAGGCGTCCAGGCGCACCAGGCTGCGTCGCACCACCGAGCGGTTGGTGCTGCGGAGCATGATCCCGTAGCGGTTGTCGGCCCAGTCGTAGCCGTTCTGGACCAGCACGTCCTGAGCGCTGTTGATGCGAAAGCCCGCGTTGGAGCACCAGCCGTTCGCGGCCTCGCTGAAGTTCGTGCAAGAGCGCCCGTTCGTGCCGGCTCCCGCCGTGCCCAGGAAGTCGACCAGCAGATGGTCGCCGCCGGTGGAGGTGAAGGACTCGCGCAGCACGTCGCGGACGACGAAGCCGACGATCGCCGTGTAGCGTGGATCCCGGAGCTGGAAGGCCTTCTTCGCTTGCCGGATGCCATCGTGGGCTGCGCCGCTGATGGTCACCCCGCCGGGGGACGCGGCGATCATCGTGCTGAGCTGTGTGGCGCTCCCGGGTGTCGGTCGTGAGCGGTCGAAGGCGTTCTCGTAGCTCTCGTCGCGCGTGACGGAGACGGGGTAGCTCCCGTCGGGGATCACCAAGGTGTCTCCCGCGTTCATGCTGCGCGCGGCCACACCGATGTAAGGGGAGACTCCGTCGCGTCCGGCGACTCGGAGCCGGCTCGTGCCGCTGCGGTCCACGTGCACGATCATCGAGGCACGGTCTTCACCGGCGTAGTTGCTGCAAACGATGCGGATGTATTGACCGCGCCCGAAGCGGAGGCCGCTCGTGTCCCAGGTGATGGCGCCGGTCGCGGGATCGACCCGCACGTCGTCGTGACCCAGGTCCTTGCGGCAGAGCACGACGTCTCCCGCGATGCTCGGCGTGAAGCGAAAGACCTCTCCGAAGGCTACCTCGTGTAGCCCCATGTCTGCGATGCGGGGCGCCTCGGTCGCCGCTGGGCCGGCGTCGAGGGATGGCGTCCCGGCGTCCGACGCCGCGTCCTCCCGGTTGGCGTCCGAGGTGCTGCCGTCCAAGACCATGCCCGCGTCTGCGGAGTCGGCGTCTGCGGAGCCGGTGTCGGTGGAGTCGGCGTCTGCGGAGCCGCCATCCGTGGTGGTGGAGCTGCCATCCGTGGAGCCGGCGTCCTCCCCGCCCGCGTCCTCAGCGTTGGTGGCGCCCTGACAGGCGAGCCCCGCCATCACGAGTGTGGCGCCGAGCCATGTGTAGATCAGCCGATGCGTCATCGATTCTCCTGCCCGAGACGATGCCGAGGCGGCCACTTACAAACGAGGCGCGCTTCTTACCAACGAGGCGCGGGTTCGAGCGGAGCCCAGACCTCAGCGCATGACGCGTCGTGGCGTCGGGAGGATCTCGTCGGCCGCCGTTGGAGGGATCCCGAGGCGCGCGCCGGCGTTGTTGCCCCAGCAATAGAGGGCGTGGTCTCGCGTCAGGGCGCAGGTCTGTCTGGCGGCCGCGGCGACCTCGAGCCAGGCGCCGCCATCGGGAACGGGCACTCGCGTGGGCACGTTCACGCTCGGCGTGGGGGTCGGCACGCCGAGCTGACCGCTGCGGTTGCTGCCCCAACAATAGAGTTCCCCATCCGCGCGCAGGCCGCAGCTGTGATCGTCGCCCACGGCCACGGCGGTCCAGCCCTGCATCGGCACCTGCACGGGCGACACGAAGCAGTTCCGACTGCGGCAGCCGCTGAAGCCTTCCCCCTCGACGCCGAGCTGACCGTCGAGGTTGACGCCCCAACACAGCAGGAAACCCGAGGTCGTCACGCCGCAGGAGTGCTGCACGGACACGGCCAAGGACGAGAACTCGAGGTCGGGAGCGGGTGAGTCCGTGGGCGGAACCGAGCGCCCGCCGACCAGGCCGCCGTCTCCGCGCTGTCCCTCTCCACCGCGTCCCCAACAGCGGAAGCGTCCGGCCGCGTCGAGGGCGCAGGCGTGCAGCGGCGAGCTGTCGACGAAGCGCCAGTCCGGGTGCACGCCTGTGTCCTCGGCCCGGAGATAGGCATCGCTCGAGCCGGCGCAGCTCACGCCGTTGGCGTGGACACCGCAGAGCCAGCCCGTGGCCAGGCTGAGCTGAGACCAGCCTCCGCTCGGCGTGAAGTCGACGGGCGAGGGCGTCCCGATCGAAGCGGCCGCCCCTGACGCGCTGGGCGCCGCGCCCCAGCAATAGAGTTCACCGCCGCTCACCCCGCAGCTCGCGTCGCCACCGACCTCGAAGAGATCCCAGGAGCCAGCGCCGGGGGCGGTCACCTGTCGAGGGGAGCTGGCGTTCCGCAGCCCCTCGATGCCCAGCTGACCCGCGGCGTTGCTGCCCCAGCAGAAGAGCTGGCCGGCGGAGCTCGCGCAGCCGTGGGCGTCACTCAGGCGGACGCCGTCGAAGCAGCCATCCGTGGCGGGCCGTGGTCGGCACACGTCGCCCTCGCAGACGACGCAGCTCCCGCCCGGCGCGAGGGCGCAGGGCACGCTGACGCTCGCTCCCTCACGCTCCTCGAAGCAGGCGGGCTCACACACTCCACCCTCGCCGCAGCGCTGGTCGGGTCCGCAGACCACGGCCGCGCACTCGGGGCGGAAGATCAACGTGAGCACCCTGCGCTCGTTCTGTACGAAGCGGCCGATGACGCGTTGCGTGCCCAGGCTGGCGGCGCCCTCGAAGAGCTCCGCTTCCACCGTGAAGATGCGCGAGGCGTCGTCGTCGGCGGGCACGAGGGGGATCACCACGGGCAGCGTGATCTCCTGCCCAGGGGCCGGTCGCACGGGCACGAGGGGGGTCTCGTAGCGGCCGCCCCAGAGCCGCACCTCGAAGCCATCCACTCGCCCCGCGAAGGCCGTGGGGCGCGCCTCGAGGCTGAGGTCCATCTGCGAGTGGGGGACCTCCGAGCAGCCCGCCGCGAGCGCCAGCGCCAGCGCCAGCGTGTGCTCCACGCCGCACCTCACGCGGGCCCCCGCTGCGTCGGCTCCTCGAAGGTCGTGTCCTCGACGATGTAGGTGACGCGGCGCCCCTCTTTGCGGGTGAGGCAGGAGCCCTCGTCGACCAGCTCTTGGAGCACCTTCTGCGCCGTGCGGACGCCGATTCCCAGGCTCGAGGCGACCTCCTTGGCGCTCGCACCACGTCCCGCGAGCGCTCGCAGCACCCTATCCGTGGTTCGGCGGCCGCAGCGGGGATCGGGCACGCTCACGCCGGAGCTCGTCTCGAGCCGGTTCCTGTCGTCGATGCGCACGAGCCGGACGCCCTCGGGGAGCTGGGCGCGCAGCCGGTGCGTGAGCACGTGGAGGGCGCTGCGGTGGGAGCTGGACGTCAGCGCGAAACCATAGGTGGCCGAGAAGAACGCTTCGTCGTCCAAGCCCTCACGCCCCGCGAGCAAGAGCACGGCCAGCGCTGTGTCCCGCCTCGTCCCCGCGCTCTTGCCGGCGGCGCTTGGAGTGGCCGCGAGCAGGCCCAACCCGAGCCCGAGGATACGCCGTGGGCCGCCCGCGCTTCGGTTGGTGACGTACGCCGGCGCGCCGCCCGACGGACTCTCGACGCACCAGCCGGTCAGGGCGACCGGAGGGTCGTTCCTCCGGCCAGCGCACCACTCCTGGAGCTCACCCACGAGGGACTCCAGAGGGACCTGAGGGTCGATCGCCGCGCGCAGCTGCTCCGCCTCATCCCGCAGGAAGACGCAATGGGGGAGCTGCGCGCTCAGGCTCTCCGCCGAGGCTTCGAAGGCGCTCCGCTCGCCCACGCGGGCCGCCCCGAGCATCGCGAGCAGCGCCCGCCCCGCGCGCTGCACGACGGCGTCGCCCTCGCTCAGCAGAGGCGCCGCCCGCTCGGGCTCTCCGGCCAGGGCGAGCTCCCAGGCGATCCAGCCACGGTAGGCCGGTGGGCAGGCTCGTCCCAGGGCGCTCGCGATGCGGGCCGCGAGATGAGGTGTGCCCGCCTGTCGACGGATCCGCGCGAGCACCAGGTTCGCCAGGATCTCCGAGTCCATCAGCCCCTCCACTCGGGCCATCCTCGAGGCTCTGCGCGCCAGCGCGGTCGCGCGCTGCAGCTCCCCCTCGGTGGACGCCACCAGCGCTCGCAGCGTGGCCGCCTCGATCACCCGCTCGGCGCTGCCGCATTGGGCTGCCCGTCGCTCGAGCAGGCTCAGGTCGTGGGCCACCCGATCGCCGACGTAGAGGGCGCTCCAGGCGTGCGCGAGGTCGCGCGCGAGCTGCTCGTCGGGCTCCTCCGCCGCGAGCTCGTCGTGCAGCGAGAGGCAGCGGAGCAGGCTCGCTCCGTCCATCTCGACCACGGCGTGCTGCTCCAGGCGCTGCAGCCGCGCATGCGCCTGTGACGTGCTCATGCCTGTCAGCTCGTCGAGGCTCGGCAGCGCTTGGCTTGCTTCCGGGATGCGCTTGTTCATATCTTCGAGGTTCATGAGCGACGCGCCCGTCAAGGCCAGGAGAGGATCTGCGTCTGCCACGCCGATGGCCTACGCGCCTGTTTTGAGTCTGTCCCGCGGTGGGATGGGAGAGGTGAGCCTCGCCATGCGGATGGAGGGTGCCTTCCAGCGATTGTACGCCATCAAGCGCCTTCGGCCCCACCTCTGTGACGACCCAGAGGTTCGAACGCTCTTCCTCGACGAGGCGCGCTACGCGGGCCTGATCCGCCACGCCAACGTGGTGCCCGTGCTCGACGTCGGCGAGGACGAGGCGGGGCCCTTCTTGGTGATGGAGTACGTACAGGGCCTGCCGCTGAGTCAGCTCCTGCGCGCGCGCAGGCGTGTGCCCGTTCAGGTGGTCGTGCGCATCGGTCTTCAAGCGGCGCGCGGCCTGCACGCGGCTCATGAGCTGCGCGACCATGAGGGGCGCTCGCTCGAGCTCGTGCATCGCGACGTGTCGCCGGCCAACATCCTGCTGGGGTTCGATGGCGTCGTCCGGCTCACCGACTTCGGCATCGCCAAGGCGCTGGGGCGCAGCGTGCAGACGCAGACCGGTATCCTGAAGGGCAAGTTCGGATACATGGCGCCCGAGCAGCTGCGCTTCCTGCCCGCGGACCGTCGTTCGGATCTCTTCGCTCTCGGCGTGGTGCTCTACGAGCTCTTCACGTCGTCGCGCCTCTACGCGAGCCGGGGCGATCAGGAGGGCCCTCGACGGATCTTGCACGAGCCCCCTCCCGACGTCGGCGAGGAGCGTCCGGACATCCCCGACTCGGTGGTCGAGCTGCTCTTCGCCCTGCTGTCGAAGGATCCCGCGGAGCGGCCAGAGACCGCCGCCGCCGCGGCCCTCGCGCTCGAGGGCACCCTCGCCGACTTGGTGGCGGAGGAGGGTGTGATGGGGCTCGCCCACTACATGGAGGCGGAGTTCACGGCGGAGCGCGACGCCATGCGCGCGCGTCTGGCGGCGGCCATGGAGGCGGCCGAAGTGGCGACTTCCAAGCTCTCCGCAGACGAGCAGGAGACCCTCTCCGCGGGCGGCGGGCCGGCTGGCGGTCGCGCTCCACGTCGCAGGGCCTTCGCCTGGGCGGCGCTCTTGGCGCTCGCCGCAGGGATCGCCTGGGTCAGTCTGCGCCCGGCGCCCTCC
>JAADHO010000283.1 GCA_013151775.1 Deltaproteobacteria bacterium
GCGCCGCAGCCACGCAGGCCGCAGCCGCGCAAGCCGCAGCCGACGCGCAGGCGAGCGGCGACCAGACCGGCACGCAGACCACGAACGAGAACCAGGAGCCCCCGGACGTCGGCGACCAGCCCGACTCGAGCGCGAGCACGACGACCCCGGACGACACGGAGGCATCGAGCGGCGGCAGCAACGTGCCCGCCATCGCCAGCTTGATCGCCGGCGGCGTGGGCGTGGCCATGGCCGTCAGCTTCGGCGTGATGGCGCTGAAGGAGCGGAGTGGATGGGGCTCTGATTGCGGCATTGTGACTCAGTGCGAGACGTACGCCCTAGTCAGCGACATCGGCACGGGCCTCGCGATAGTCGGCCTCGGCCTCGGCCTCGTGTTCCTGCTCACCGCCCATGACGAAGAAGACCCGAGCCAAGCGCGCGTCTACGTAGCGCCCTTCGCCGGAAGAAATACAGCCGGACTCGCAGCCCAGGGGACTTTCTGATGAACACAATGACGAAGTTCGTATGCTTGGCCGCGCTGCTCTCGAGCGGTTGTTCCTTGGTGGTCAGATCGGGCGGCTACAGCGGCGACTACGACGGCGGCGTGGCCGACACGGGCGCGGGCGACAGCGCCGTGGACACGGGACCGCGGGACGGCGGACGCGACACGGGACCATCGCCCGATGGCGGAGACGCAGGTCCAACCTGTGGAGCCGGAGAGCATTGGTCCAATGTTCTGGGAGACTGCGCCGCGGGCTCGATGGAATGCGACCCCAGCGCCCCCGGGGCGACCTGCACGCCCGGAGAGTCGTGCCGAAACATCGTCGCCGGAGACGGCACATGGTGCCTGCCCGATGGCGGGATCATCTGCCGCGTTCCCGCGGACTGCGATAGTGGACAGCGCTGCGAGGCGGGCGCCTGCGTTCCGGACGCGCCCGTCAGCGGCTGCTCCTGCGACCCCGGCGAGCTGTGCGTTCAGGGCGCTTGCTTGCCGAGCGGAGGCTGCGCCAGCGACGGCTTCGTGCCGGACTGCATCACGGGCACCGCGGGCGACTCGAGCGCCTTCCGGATCTCCTCGACGCCGATATCCGCCCTTTTTCCACCGTCGATCTGGGATCTCCACATCGTCGGCAGCATTGCGAGTCCGGGTGGCACTCTCGCAGGCTGGTCCATGGTCTGGCGTGACGATTCCGGCACGCCCCACGGAGCGTACGCCGACGCCATGAGCGCCGGAGTCGATGGATGCTTCCTCGGTGGAGACTTGGGCACCGTCACCGACTGCACGGGAACCGACCTCACCTTCGATCACATGGACGCACGCACCCTCTACGTCGGGTCGTCGGACCCGAACAACGTCGTCGGCACGAGTACGGGCTCGAGCTTGGAGTTGTGGCAGCTCAGGACTTCGAGAGCTGCCAGCGACTACCCCACGGACCTATGCCTCGACTTCTCGAGCAGCACGTCGACGGGCAGCAACCCCACGGGCGTCTCCTTGGCCGCCATGGGCCCCACGCCGGGCTTGTTCGCGACCGTCGGCAGCAGCACGATGACCTTCTTCCCCACGGGCACCACGACCTTCAGCCCACTGTCCGCGCTTCGCGGTCCCCTAGCGGCTGGCTACGACTTGGCGCTCTACTCGAACATGACCCTCGGAAGCTTCAGCGCGTGGTCCGGGGGCACGTCCGGGGGTACCTACTGGACCCCCCCCGATATGTCGAGCAGCTCCGATCCTGTCGCGGCCATCGATCCCAGCAGTGTGGACCTGATGGATACCTTCGCCTTCGCGCTCGACAGCGGCAAGCTCGAGGTGATCACCTGCCTACCCGGGTCACCGCCGGATTGCATGCTGAAGGACACGATGGTCGCTCCCCTGGTCTTGGGTCGACCCATCGCAGCGTACAGCAACAACACGGACGTCACCGTGCTGGCGCTCGAGGATCTGGGTGACGCCAGTGGCTCCATGGAGTTGACGGCGCGGTCGAATCTGTCCGGACCGCGTCCGCTGCTGACCGAGCTGGACGTCGGCGGCCGCATCACCTACCTGTTCGCTGTCGACGCCGAGGGCGTCGCCGGACTCACGGGCTCGTGGGAGTTCGCTTGGGCCGCCTTCGTGATGGTGGAGCGAGAGGGCAACTCCAGCCTCGAGCTGTGGACAGGCGTGGAGCGCCCCTGCGGAGGCTGAGCCCAGCGCTCACTCGGCGGTCACCACCAGACGCTGCGGGTCGACCATCTGCTTCTCTTCGGGGCGGTAGTAGGGGTAGACGCTCGAGGCGGGCGCCAGGGCCTCGACGGCCAGCGAGGGCGTGAGACGGAAGCCGAGCTCACGGGTCCCGCGGGCTGCGAAGTTCATCAGGTAGAAGGTCACGTCCTCGGCGCGCACCTCGTAGCGTGAGGCGAGGCCGGCGGCCACGATGGCGTCGAGGTCTTCCCCGCGTGGCGCGAAGCCCGGGGCGCGACCGATGCGCACCATCACCTGATCCTGGATTCCGTCGCTGTTGTTCTGCACGCGCGCGGTCACCCGGATGGGCGAACCCACGGTCGTGCTCGTGCGGTCGTAGCCGACGTCGAGGCTGAAGGGCCCCGCGGCCGCGGGCATCGCCGGGCGATACGCCGTGCGCGTCACCCGGTAGCTGACCTCGCCCGTGCCGACCATCTCCACGCGCACCGTGTTCTCGCCGATCACTGCGTAGTCCGTCAGGTCGAAGCTGCGCAAGAGATCGCTGTTGGTGTCGTTCACGTCGATCACCTCGGCGACCTCACCGTTCACGGTCACGGTGAGCGTGCCCACCGCGTCCGATCCGCTCGGCGTGGCGGCGGCCGAGAGCGCCCTCAGCGCGTTCATGGTGGCCTGCGTGTTGTACCAGGTGCCCACCGCGTCCTTGTTGGCGAGGATGAAGCGCATGCCGCCGGTGATGTCCGCCGGATACGCATCGGCGGTCATCAAGGCGTAGGCCACCAGACCGGTCGTCTCGATGGCGGCCGCGTCTCCGCTGGCGCCCGTCCACGAGGGCGCCTCGGTGGGCCACAGGATGCCGTCGTCTCCCATGTCCTGACCCATGCGGTCCAGACGTTCGAGCAAGATGCCGGTGGCGGCGTTGCCGCGATCTCCCATGGCCAGGGCGTTGGCCGCCAGGGCGTTCGCGTAGAGGTCCGACTCGTCCGGCAGGTTGGCCGCGAGGTAGGCCGTGGCGCGCCTCACGGCGTCGTCGGCGAGACCCGTGTGGGCGAGCGCCCAGGCGATGAAGGCCGTGGTGCGCGCGACGCTGGTGCCGAGCACCTCGTTGCCGGCGTGGAGCGCGTCGCCCGAATCCCACGAGCCGTCGGCGTTCTGCTGCGCGAGCAACCAGCTCAGTGTCCGGTCTCGCACGTCGTCGTCCGTCTCGATCAGCGACTGCATGTCGTTCAGATGCCAGAGCATGATGGCGCTCAGGATGCGGTTGCCCGGATCGCTATCACCCCACCAGTTGAAGCCGCCCGTGGGGCTCTCGAAGGTCAGCAGCCGCTGGTAGCCGCGCGTGACGTAGCCGATGGACTGCTCGCGTAGCTCGGGTGTCATCTGCCCCGTGAGCTCGAGGTACTTGGCCACCAAGGTGTTGGGCCAAGCCGACGAGGTGGTCTGCTCGAAGCAGCCGTTGGGCTCCTTCATCAGCGACTGCATGCCCTGCGCGGCCTCGGCGGCGAAGCCCGGCGTGAGGATCAACTCGAGCTGCGCGCCGCCCTCGACCGTGTCCGTGGGGAAGTTGAAGACGTGAGTCGTGGCCCCGCTCAGCGTGCCCGAACCCGTCTCGACCTCGGGCTGACCATCGGGATCCACGGAGACCGGCCGCACGAGGGCGTCGGCGATTCCGCCCGCGGATCCACGCAAGGTCAGCGCGTGCTCACCCGCTTGGGTGACCCGCACGCGGAAGCGCACGGAGCGCACCTCGCTTGGGCCCAGGTTCAGCGTCTGCCGGGGTGACGAGTCGAGCTCGAACCAGGGCTCCTCCAAGAGGCTCACGGTCACGCTCGTGGGCGTGTCGAGGTAGTTGTAGACCACCGCAGGCAGCTCGAGCGTGTCGCCCGCCGTCACGCGGGTGGGCACGGAGAAGTTGACGAAGAAGCTCTGGAAGGTGCGGAAGCTCGCGCGACCGTGGCCCATCTCGCCTTCGCGGGTCGAGCCGTCCGCGCTGACGCGCCAGGTGGTGATGGAGTCGGCCAAGGGGAAGGCCAAGGTCGCCGTGCCGCTGGCGTCCGTGATCAAGGTCGGGTTGGCGTACACGGTCTCGCGGAAGTCGGAGCGCACACGCGGCTCACCGGGGCCAGCTGCGCCGGGCTCGCGCGCCTCGGGGGCGGCCGGCGGCGCCACAC
>JAADHO010000066.1 GCA_013151775.1 Deltaproteobacteria bacterium
GACTTCACTTCACAGCATGGTGCCCGACGCGCGCGCGTGCGGGCAAGCGCCTCCGCCGCGGGCGCCTCAGCCGGAGGTCGCCAAGCGCCGCCGCGCGTCTTAGTATGCAGCGCTCGGGCCTCGCGCCCCGAAAGGTTGCCCATGTCTCTTCGTCTCTCCTCCTCGCTCCTGCTCACGACCCTGACGCTCAGCCTGGGCCTCTTTGGGGCCGCTTGCGGCTCCTCCGAGAGCGCCACGCCGCCAACCCCCGCACAGGCTGCAGCGACGCCTGCCGCCGCCGAGCCGACCGCCGAGCCAGCCGACGCGCCGCCCGACCTGCAGGCCGCCAGCGAGGCCCAGGGAGACAACTTCGAGCTGAGCGTCTCGGGACAGGACGGCTACGCGGCGGGGGAGCTCTCCAGTTTCTCCATTTCACTCACCCCGCGGGGTGAGTGGCACGTGAACCAGGAGTATCCCCTGCACATCGTGCTCGCGGCGGAGGACGGCGTGACGCTGCCCAAGACGGAACTCGAACGCGGCGACGCAGCCGAGTATGGAGAGCGCGCCGTGCGCTTCGACGTGCCCTTCACGGCCGCCAGCGCGGGCGCGAAGCGGGTGGCGGCGAAGGTCTTCTTCGCGGTGTGCACGGACGAGAACTGCATGCCCCAGGAGCGCACGGTCGCCTTGGCGCTGTCGGTTCAGTGACGGGTCCCGTGCGCGAGAGGGGGCGGCCATGAGTGAGGCGACGGACGGCGGCACGAGCGGCCTCGGGGAGCTCTTCGAGGCCATCGGCGCGGAGGTGAGCGAGCGCTTCACGCGGGAACGCCGCGTGCTCTCCTTCGACCAATACCTCGAGCTCTTGGCCAGCCGGCCGGAGGCCCAGACCCGGGACGCGGCCTGCTACCTCCGCGACTGCTTCGACCACTTCGGCTCCGATGAGCTGGTGGCGCCCACGGGCACGCGTCGGCGCTTTCGGCTCTTCGACCTGCCCTTCGAGCAGGGCTCCGAGGCGTCGGATCGTCTGATCGGTCAGGAGCGGCTGCAGGAGGCCACCTATCGGGTGCTCGACGGCTTCGCGCGTGAAGGTCGGCCCACTCGCCTGCTGCTGCTGCACGGCCCCAACGGCAGCGCCAAGAGCACCTTCGTGCGCTGCATCGCCCGGGCCCTCGAGGCCTACTCCGCGGAGCCCGAGGGCGCCCTCTATCGCTTCAGCTGGGTCTTCCCCCGGGGCGAAGGCGACCGCGGCATTGGCTTCGGCAGCCATCAGTCGTCGAGCTCGCCGCGCAGCTATGCGCATCTGCCGGAGGAGCGCATCGAGGCGAAGCTCTCGGGCTCTCTGCGCGAGCACCCGCTCTTGCTGCTGCCGCGGGCCGCGCGGGCGCGCCTGGTTCGCCAGGCCTACGACGCCGTCGGCGTCAGCGCGCCGCTGCCCGAGTGGGTGGCCCGGGGCGAGCTCGGGCGCATGAACCGCGACATCTTCGACGCCCTGCTCACGGCCTATCGAGGGGATCTCAGTCGCGTCCTGGCCCACGTCTCGGTCGAGCGCTGGTACGTCTCTCGGCGCTACCGACGGGGCGCCGTGACCCTGGGCCCCGAGATGGCCGTGGACGCCAAGGAGCGACAGCTCACGGCGGATCGCACGCTCTCGCAGCTGCCCGCCTCGCTCTCGGCGCTGACGCTCTTCGAGCCTTACGGCGAGCTGGTCGACGCCTACGGCGGCGTGCTCGAGTACAGCGATCTGCTGAAGCGCCCACTGGACGCCTGGAAGTACCTGCTGCTGGCCATCGAGACCGGGGAGGTGGCCCTCTCCACCTCGACCCTGCCGCTCAACTCCGTGCTCTTCGCCAGCAGCAACGATCTCCACTTGCACGCCTTCAAGGAGCACCCCGAGTACCACTCCTTCCAGGGTCGACTGGTGCTCTTGGGCGTGCCCTATCTATGCGACCATCGGGCCGAGGCGCAGATCTACAGCGCGCAGGTCGTGCCGCGCGTGCTCGACCACGTCGCGCCCCACGCGGTCTTCGTGGCGGCCCTCTGGGCCACGCTCACGCGCCTGCGAAGGGCGGACGCCGAGAGCTACGAGGATCCGCTCTTGGGCGAGGTGGCCCAGAGCCTCAGCCCGCTGGAGAAGGCCGACCTCTACGCCGACGGGCGCATGCCTGGACGCCTCGAGGCGGACGAGGCCAAGACTCTGCGTCAGGGCATCGCGGCCATCGCCGGCGAGGGCGGCTCTGGCTCGCTCTACGAGGGAGGCTTCGGCGCCTCACCCCGAGAGGTGAGGGCCATCTTGCTCGCCGCGACCGCCGATCCCAACACCGCCATGCTCTCGCCCGCGGACGTGCTCGGGGCGATCGAGGAATTCTGTTATCGGGACGACTTCGACTTCCTGAAGCTCGAGCCCGACCAGGGATACCACGACGCGCGGGGCTTCGTCGCCCAGGTGCGCGAGCGCTGGCTCGACGCGGTGGAGGACGAGCTGCGCGCGGCCAGTGGGCTCGTCCCCGAGGGCCGCTACGAGCAGCTGTGGGCGCGCTACGTGACCCACGTCTCCTTCTGGGTGAAGAAGGAGCGCGTGTACAACTCCGTCACCGGCTCCCACGAGGATCCCGACCAGGAGCTGATGGACAGCATCGAGGCCATGCTCGGCGTCAGCTCCAGCGCCGAGGTGTTTCGACGCGATCTGATGGGCCAGGTCGCGGCCCACGCCATCGACCACCCCGAGGTCGATGTGGAGTACCAGTCCCTCTTCCCGCGCTACCTCTCCCAGGTGCGGGACGCCTACTTCGCCGAGCGCCGCGGGGCGCTGGCGGAGTTGGCCAACGACGTGCTGCGCTCCCTCGACGCGGACGCCAAGCTCGCGCCCGAGGCCGCCGCCAAGGCGGAGCAGACGCGTGAGGCCATGGAGCGGGAGTGTGGCTACATCGAGGCCAGCCTGCGGGTCGCCCTCGGCACGCTGCTGCGCGAGCGCTACGACGATCTCGGCGTCTCCCATGGGGGCGACTCGTGAGCGGGGAGCGGGCGCGGCTGTCGGAGGTCGACCTGCCCCGCGTGAGCTTCACACCCACACCCGGCGAGTCGCGCCCAGACGCGCAGGCGCGCTACGACTTCGTCTCCCCGGATGGCTTCGTCTTCGCCCGCGCCGAGCTCTTCCCGGCTCCCGAGCAGTGGGGCGTGCGTCTGGCCGACGGCGCCCCCGAGCTCGACGCCTCGGCGCTGCTGCGTCTGGTCTCGCGCTTGCTGGTCTGGGAGGCGGGCTGCCGCGCGGAGACCGTGGACGTCGTGCTCTCGCGCACCCACGAGCACTATCCACTGGTGCGCGTCGGGGGCGACTATGTGTGAGCGTCGGCTGGGCTCGAGTGCGCTCGACCGGTGACGGGCTCCGCGTCCACGCGCCGTGGGCGGCGTCTTTCTGGTACAAAGAGCCCATGAGTCGGCTGCTGATCCTCGCTCTCCTCTCCCTGGCCGCGTGCGGCTCGGACGCGCCACCTCCACCGCCCGTGGGCACCGGGCCCGCACAACCGACGGCGCCGCCTGGCATGACGATGGTGACGGTCGTGGCGACCTCCACACCCCCAGGGGCCAACGTCATGGGCGGCGGCACGGCCCTGGGCGCCACACCGCTGACACGGCAGGTGCCGATCCCCACGCCCACCGCGGGCGCCCCCGCGCCGAGCTTCGAGTTCACCTTCACGCGGGACGGCTTCCGTCCGGTCACGGTGCAGGGCGCGCTCGCCGGCACGACGGTGACGGTGAACGCGACGCTGGTCAGTCAGAAGGCGGCGGCCATGGCGGAGGCGGAGGAGCCGAGCGACAGCGAGGAGCTGCCGCCCGAGCAGGGCGGTGGGCGCGTGCTGCAGGCCCGTGGCACGGGCGGCGGACGCATCTCCGACAACCACACCACCACGGCCACGGCGCGCGTGACGGACGACTGCGTGATGGCCTCCGCGCGCATCCGCATCCGAGGCCGCCACAGCTTCAACCGAGACCTCAACGTGCAGCTGCGCGGACCCCACGGCATCCGCGCCCGGATCCAACGTCGCAGCAACCGCAGCCCCTTCCGGAGCCACCGCATCTCGCGCGTCGCGGGCAAGCGCTCGGCCGGCACCTGGACGCTGAGCATCCGGGACGAGGCCAACCAAGACAGCGGGCAGCTCGCTGGCTTCTCCCTCCGCATCCGCTGCCGCTAGCCATGCGTCACATCAGCCTTCACGTGAACGTCGACCATGTGGCCACGCTGCGCAACGCGCGCGGGTCGCCCCCACGCGCGCGCTGGCCTGGACCTGCGCCTCCTCGGGATCGATGAACAGGCTGACCTCGACGCCCGCCTGCTGCAGCGCCCGCGATCGGGACGTGGAGCTGCTGCGCCAGACCTTGGGCACGCTCTTGAACCTCGAGATGGCCGCCACCGACGAGATGCTGGCGATCGCTCGGCGCGTCCGTCCCGACGTCGTCACCCTCGTGCCCGAGAAGCGCGAGGAGCAGACCACGGAGGGAGGCCTCGACGTGCGGGGGCAGGAGGCGCGCCTCACGCCCTACGTCGCCGCGCTGCAGCAGGCGGGCGTCGAGGTCAGCCTGTTCATCGATCCCGAGGAGGCGCAGGTCCAGGCCAGCGCGCGCGTGGGGGCGACCCGCGTCACACGGGGGACTACGCCAACGCGGATCCGCGGCAGAGCGCGAAGGAGCTCACGCGCTTGTCGGTGGCGGGTCGCGTCAGCCAGGATCTGGAGCTGCAGCTGGCGGCGGGGCATGGGCTCACCGTGCGCAACGTGCGCGCCGTGGTGCAGGCGCTGCCCGCGCTGGTGGAGCTGAACATCGGCCACGCGCTGATGGCCGACGCGCTCTTCCTGGGCCTCGGCGAGGCTCATCGGCGCTTCCGCGCTGCCATCGACCAGGGCGCGGCGTGAAGCCGCTGCTGACGCGGGCCGAGGCGCGCGCGTTCGACGCCCAGGCGTCCGAGGTGGGCGGAGTGTGCAGCCTGCTGCTGATGGAAAACGCCGGACGAGGCGCCGCCGAGGCCATGGCGCGGCGCTTCCCCGATCGGCTCGAGCGCGTGGTCTGCGTCGGCGGTCCCGGACAGAACGGTGGCGACGCCTGGGTGCTGGCGCGGCATCTGCGCTGCGCCGGTCACAGGCCCGAGGTCTGGCTGGTGGGCGACGAGGCCAAGCTGCGCGGCGACGCCAAGCCGAATTGGGAGTCTCTGCGCGCGATCGGCGTCCCGCGGTACGTGCTCACGGACGCGCGCCTGCCTGAGCTCGAACGCGATCTGGCGCGGGCGAGCCTGGTGGTGGACGGACTCTTCGGTACGGGCCTCGATCGCCCACTGGCGGGACGCTTCCGCGAGGTCGTGAACGCCCTCGGGCGAGCCCGCGCGCCGAAGGTGGCGCTGGACCTTCCGAGCGGCGTGGACGCGGACACGGGGGCCGTGCTCGGCGCCGCCTGTCAGGCGAGCCTGACGCTGAGCTTCGGGGCGGCCAAGCCCGGTCTCTTTCAGCATCCCGGCGCGGCGCTGGCGGGCGAGGTCGAGGTGCTGAGCCTGGGGGTGCCGGCGCCCGTCGACTGCGCGCTGCAGCTGCTCGAGCGGAGCGACCTCGGGCGTCTGCTGCCCGTCCGCGCCCCCGACGCGCACAAGGGCCGCGCGGGTCATCTGCTGGTGGTGGCGGGATCCCCAGGCAAGTCCGGG
>JAADHO010000127.1:0-3298 GCA_013151775.1 Deltaproteobacteria bacterium
CGGGTGCTGCTCGACTCGCAGCTGAAGGTCCCGGTGTCGGCCCGGCTCTTCGCCCGGGACGGGACTCCGCCTCCGCTCGTCTATCACGCCGCCGAGGCGTCCGAGGCCCGCCGCAGCGCCCTGATCGATCTGGGCGCGGAGTGCGTGAGCCTGCCCTCAGGCGCAGGTGGCCTGTGCCTGCGGGCGCTGCTCGAGGACCTCGGTCGTCGACCGATCATGCGGCTGATGGTGGAGGCGGGCCCGAGGCTCTTCGGCAGCCTGCTGGACGCAGATCTGATCGATCGGCTCAGCGTGTTCGTGGCGCCGGTAGTGATCGGGGACGCGGGGGCCCAGCCTCTGGCTAGGGGCCGCGTCGTCGAACGCCTGGCGGACGCCGTACGCCTGCAGCAGCTGAGCGTTCGGCGTCATGGCGAGGACGTGTGTTTCGAAGGCCGGCCGGTGAGGGGGGACACGTGATTCGGTGTGGTCACGCGCGACGGCTGGAAATGCCTCTGCGTGGAGGCTATGCACAGACAGGGCGTGGCTGGTTGCAGCCCGCGACCCCAGGACCAAGGAGCGGTGATGCGAACCGAATCGATTGAGCGGGTGCAAAAGGCGCTGGCCGAGGTGCGCGCGGGCCGCATGGTCGTGTTGGTCGACGACGAGGATCGGGAGAACGAGGGTGACCTGGTGATGGCGGCGGCCTGCGTCACGCCAGAGGCCGTGAACTTCATGGTGCGCCACGCGCGCGGCCTGGTCTGCCTGAGCCTGACCGAGGAGCGGGTCGCCCACCTGGATCTGCCCATGATGGTCGACGACAACCGCTCCACCCGCTCGACGGCCTTCACCATCTCCATCGAGGCGCGTCATGGCGTGACCACGGGCATCAGCGCCGCCGATCGCTGCCACACGATCCAAGCGGCCGTTGCACCCGACGCCCACGCCCACGACTTGGTCAGCCCTGGACACGTCTTCCCCTTGAAGGGCTGCCCTGGGGGCGTGCTGCAGCGCACGGGACACACGGAGGGCTCCGTCGATATCGCGCGCCTCGCGGGCTTCGAGCCGGCGGGAGTGATCTGCGAGATCATGCGGGACGACGGCAGTATGGCGCGCCAAAAGGATCTGCTCGAGTTCTCCAAAGAGCACGGGCTCAGCCTCGTGTCCATCGCCGACCTGGTCGAGTATCGCCTGGCCCATGAGCGCCTCGTACAGCTGGTGCAGCAGGAGGACGTCCGGCTCGCCTCGGGGGCGACCTGGCAAGCTCATGTGTACGAGGTGAAGACCGACGGACGATCTTTTCTCGCCCTCAGCTACGGGGAGTTGAGCGGTGCGCCCACGCTGGTGCGGGTGCACTCGGGGAACATCCTCGGAGACGTCTTCGGCGTGCGACCGCCCGCGGGCGGGGATCTGCTCGACGCCCTCGAGGCGATCGAGGCCGAAGGGCGCGGCGTCGTGCTCTACCTGCCTCGGCTGGGAAACCTGGCGGAGGATCTCGCCATGCACCTCGGCCAGCCGGTCGAGCGGGCTCAGCGCCCGGAGCGTGGCGCGGTGCTGCGCGAGTATGGGCTCGGAGCCCAGGTCCTCGCGGATCTCGGGCTGTCCCAGATCCGCCTCCTGAGTCGTCAGTCGCGCCGTCTGCCGAGCCTCGAGGGCTACGGGCTCGACGTAATCGAGCAGCTGCCGCTTCGACCGGGCGGGTCCGACACGCCACCTCTTGCCCATTCCGAACAGGCGCCCGCCGCCCGGGAGATCGTATGAACCCCAGCACACTCGAAGGTGATTTTGGCGTCCACCCCGACGCACGCTTCGCCTTGGTCGCCTCGCGTTTCAACCATTTCATCGTCGATCGACTGGTCGAGGGCGCCTTGGATGCGCTCTCGCGCCACGGCGTGAAGGCTGCGCAGGTGACGCTCGTCCGAGTGCCCGGTGCGTGGGAGATCCCCTGGGCCGCCGAGCGTCTCGCCAAAGGCGGCCGCTACGCCGGGGTGATCGCCCTTGGCGCCGTGATCCGCGGCGCCACGCCCCACTTCGACTACGTCGCCGGTCAGGTCACGGGGGGCCTCGGCCACTGCATGCAGCAGACGGGCGTGCCCGTGGGCTTCGGTGTGATCACCACGGACACCATCGAGCAGGCCATCGAGCGAGCGGGCACGAAGGCGGGCAACAAGGGCTGGGACGCGGCCATGGCCGTTCTGGAGATGGTCAGCCTCGGCCGGGTCTTGGACGAGCTCGAGGAGCCCTGATGGGAGCGCGGCGCATGGGGCGCGAGCGTGCGCTGCAGATGCTCTACGCCATGGACGTCGCGGACGTGGACGCCGAGGCCGAGATCGCTCTGTACTGGGCGCACCTGGCGGAGGAGGGCAGCGGCAATCATGGCTTCGCGGATGATCTCGTGCGCGCCTACGGGCGGCGCAGCGAGCACATCGACGGGATGATCCGAGAGGTCAGCCACCATTGGCGCCTCGAGCGCATGGCGCGGGTCGACCGAAACGTGCTCCGCCTCGCCACCGCGGAGCTGCTCGACATGGATGACGTGCCTCGACGGGTGACGCTGAACGAAGCGGTGGAGCTCGCCAAGCGCTTCGGCAGCGAGGGCAGCGCAGGCTTCGTCAATGGCATCCTCGACCGCATCGCGTCGGATCTTGGCAAAGACTGATCACGAGTCACTCGGGCCATGGACCTGCATTTTCGATCGCCTGAGCTGCACGATGTCGAGCGCGCCCGAGGGGAGGCGCTCAGCGTGGGGATATACAGCGACGAGCGGCCGCCCCATGGCGTGGCGGGGCTGCTCGATTGGCGTCTCTGCGGTCGCCTCTCCCGCTTGCTAAAGCGAGGTGTCTTTCTCGGTGAACTGGGAGAGGGCGTCTTGCTGCCGAGCGCCGGGCGACTCAGCTTCGAGAAGGTCTTCCTGCACGGTCTGGGTGAGCGCGCTCAATTCGACCTCGAGCGCTCCGCGCAGGTGGTGGATCGCATGCTGCGCACATTGGCGAGGGCGGGCGCGCGCTCCTCTGCGATCGTCTTGCCGGGACGCCTCAGGCTGAGCCGGCGCGACGCCATGACACAGCTGCTGCGTCTCAGCGACGGCTATCCAGAGCTAGATGAGCTCACGCTGGTCGAGAGCGGAGACGCCCAGCGGGTGTTGGTGAGCGTCGTCGAAGGGGAGCGTCGTCGCGCGCGCGCCCTGGCGATGCGCGACGACTAGCGCCTTCGCTTCTTCTTCGGTGCAGCCCTCTTCTTCGGTGTGGCCTTCTTCTTGGGCGCGGCCTTCTTCTTGGGCGCGGCCTTCTTCTTGGGCGCGGCCTTCTTCTTGGGCGCGGCC
>JAADHO010000127.1:3351-7664 GCA_013151775.1 Deltaproteobacteria bacterium
GAGCTGCCTTCTTCTTGGGAGCTGCCTTCTTCTTGGGAGCTGCCTTCTTCTTGGGAGCTGCCTTCTTCTTGGGAGCGGCCTTCTTCTTCGGAGCGGCCTTCTTCTTCGGAGCGGCCTTCTTCTTGGGAGCGGCCTTCTTCTTCGGTGCGGCCTTCTTCTTCGGTGCGGCCTTCTTCTTGGGCGCGGCCTTCTTCTTGGGAGCGGCCTTCTTCTTCGGTGCAGCCGCCTTGCGCTTCTTGGGCGCGGGCTTCTTCTTTTCGGGCTCTAGCAGCTGGGCCTCGCGTGCTCTGGCTGCCTCGTCGAGCACCGACTGGGTGATCGGTCGGCGTCCGACGGAGCGTACGGGGACCAAGCCCGAGACCGGCAACAGGCCTGCCTTGGAGGCCGCCTGGAAGGCCTTCTTCTTGGCCGCCGGCTTGCCGAAGTAGCGCTTGAGGGGCTCGAGATAGTACCTGCGCCAGCCGGCCTTGCACGCCTCGCCCTGTCCCTCGGGGATGCCCGTGTGCGTGATGGTCACGCGCGTGCCGCCCGCCGCGGGCTCGAGGTCCACGCTCACATGAGAGTCCGGGGCGTCGTTGGGGAAGTCACTCGTGCGCCACGTCATGTCGATGCGCCGCCCGGTCTGGATCTGAACATGCGTGGCGTCGATGTAGCCATCCGCGGCCGAGAGCCGACCTCCGATCCACGGGTCCACGGTGGCTCGACTGCCGGTGAAGGCGCTGTGATGCCGCTCGTCCATCCACGCCTTGAAGATGGCGTTCGGGCTGGCGTGTATCAGCGATGAGATCTGTAGTTCATCTGTGGCCATGCCCCGCTCCTGGCGCTGAATGGGCAGACCGGCGAGCATGCGCCGGCTTGTTGGGGGCTCGACGCCCCATAGATTCGCTCGCGCCAGTCTATGAAACCTTGGCGCTCGAGCGCAAGAAGTGCCCACTTCCGGCCCTGGATGAGACATTCGAGGCGCGTGAGGTCGTCCGGTCTAAACTCCAACCAGAGTCTCCGTACGACGCGTATGTACTGGAAATCCCACGATAAACTTCGTTGGCAAACATGAGTCCTACGAATCCGTGGACCTCCCTGAATGAGGACCGCGTCGCTCTGGTGAGGCAGATCCTTTTTGGGATCTCCGGAGATCGAGAGCGCGGAATTGTGCTCCGGCGGCGCTCGATCGCGACGCCCCACGCGCCGTGGCGCGAGCCCCGGTTGCCTTCGCTCCGTGAGCGTGCACAGTCCCCCCGTCCGCCGGGCTGGCCGCCTCCGACTCCGCGAGCGTCGAGACGTCAGCGCGTGGACGGGCTACGAGTCGACAGCGCATGAACCACCTCAGCTTCAGGGACGTCCGTCGTGAAACCGCGCACGCGGGGTGGTCGCGATGAGCCTGTGGCGTCGCCTGCGCAACGTCATCGTGCTGCGCATTCTGGGCGTGGCGGACACGCCCCACCGGATCGCCTGGGGTGTGCTCTGGGGCTTCCTGGTCGCCATGACGCCGACCATTGGCCTTCAGATCGTGCTCTACCTGATGATCGCCACCGTGCTGCGCGCCAACAAGGTCTCGGGCATCCCCATCCTCTTCATCAGCAACCCCTTCACCGCTGCGCCGCTGTACTACTTCTGCTTCTGGCTCGGCGGCGAGGTGCTCCACGGAGGCGCCGCGGAGGCCAGCCGGGAGGAGCTGATGGCGCGCATCTCGGAGAGCGCCTCCTGCATGCAGCATGGTCTGAGCGACCTCTTCACCTTGAACTTCTGGCATCAGGTGCTCGACGTGTTCCTCGCCTTGGGAGCCGACCTGTGGATGGGCAGCCTGGTGCTCGGTCTGGCCACGGGTGTACCGGCGTACTTTCTCACCCTCTGGGGTGTGCGGGCCTACCGACGCGCCCGCGGTCACTGAATTCCGTCGGCCCGCCGGTCAGTCGCCGGGGTCTGCTCCACCGTGTCGCCCTGCGCCCGCACGAAAGCGCGCCGCGCCGGCCACGCCCTCTCGCCGCAAGGAGTCGAGTCCCCGGCGAAACTCCTGCGCGAGTCCCTCGGCGAGGGGCAGATCGAGCCCCGCGTAGACGCTCGCGCGATCCGAGAGCATGCACGCCTGCGGGTGCGCCGCGATGCTTCGAGCGAGCTGCTCGGCGACCTCTCGGCTCTGGCCGGGCGGCACCACCCGGTTGACGAGCCCCATGGCGAGGGCCTCCGTCGCGCCCACGGCCCGGCCTGTGAGGATCAGGTCGAGGGCGCGTCCAAGGCCCACGACCCGAGGCAGGCGCAGGCTCCCGCCGTCGATCAGGGGCACGCCGAAGCGCCGGCAGAACACCCCGAGGGTGGCGTCCTCGGCGGCGACCCGGAGGTCACAGAGTAGGGCGAGTTCGAGACCACCCGCCACGGCGTAGCCCTCGATGGCCGCCACGATCGGCTTCTGGAGTGCCAACCGGCTCGGTCCCATGGGCGCGTCGCCTTCGGCCTCGAGCCGGTTGGCCTCGGGTGTGCCGACGGCGTGCAGGTCGGCCCCGGCGCAGAACGAGCCGCCCTCGCCCCAGAGCACGGCGACCCGCAGCTCCGGATCGGCGTCGAAGCTGCGGAATGCATCGGCCAAGGCCTCGGCCGTGGCGCGGTCCACCGCGTTTCTGTGTCGAGGTCGACAGAGCACGATGGTGGCGATCTCGCCGACGGTCTCGATGCGCACGCTCATGCCGCAGCTTCGCCCAGCACGACGCCCGCGCCAAGTGGGGTGCGCTCCTCGGCTGCATGAGTACACTCGCGCCACCCATGTCCACATCTTCTCTCCGCATCCTCCTCTTCCTGCTCGCCCTCACGCCCCTCGGTCTGTCCCGAGCGGAGGCCCAGTCGGCCCCCGATTGCACCACGCCGCGCCGGGCCGCCGTGACCTTCCTCGCCAATCTCCCGCCCAACGGGCGCTCTCCAGAAAAGGCCATCCGCTGCTTCGATTGGGATCACGCG
The DNA here is from genome assembly GCA_013151775.1 of Deltaproteobacteria bacterium. GTDB lineage: Bacteria > Myxococcota_A > Polyangia > Polyangiales > Houyiibacteriaceae > JAADHO01. The sequence goes on from JAADHO010000127.1 coordinate 6,298, forward strand.
GGCACGGCCGCCGCGGAGCGCACGACGCTGGCGCTGCACCTGAAGCAGGCGCTCGACATCTCGGGCTATTGGGTGAAGGTCGACGAGCTCCCGGATGAGGCCTCTCCCGATGGGGTGGAGCGCCTACCCTTGGCGGACGAGCTCCCAGACATCTACCTGCAGAAGGTGGGCGAGCGCTGGATGATCTCCGCGCCGAGCATCCGCGCCATCCCTCGGGTGTATGCCGAGCACGTGAACGAGGCCGTGGAGCGCGTGATCGCTCGCCTGCCCGCGCCGCTGCTTCTCGAGCCGATCTACGGCGTCGCCTGGTGGCAGCTGGCGGGCCTCTTGCTCGCCGTTCTGCTGGCCTTCGTCGCGCGCGCCTTCGTCAGCTGGCTGGTGGCGGCGCAGGGACGACGTCTGCTGAGATTGCGAGGGGCTGGGGCGGACACGGGTATCGTCGACAAGGCGTCGCGACCTCTGGGTACGTTGGCCATGGCCGGCGTGCTCTACTCCGTGCTGCCGATGCTGCGCTTCAGCGCGCGCTTCAACGACATCGCCTTGGTGGCCATCCGGGTGTTGGCCGCCTCGGCGGTCGTGCTGCTGGCCTATCGCTTGGTGGATCTAGCGAGCGACGTCTTCGCCCATCGCGCCGCCAAGACCGACACCAAGCTCGACGATCAGGTCGTGCCCTTGGTGCGCAAGACCTTGAAGGTCTTCGTGGTCGGCATCGGCATCATCTTCATCTTGCAGAACATGGACGTGGACGTGGGCTCGCTGATCGCTGGCGCGTCCCTCGGAGGCTTGGCCTTCACCCTGGCCGCTCGCGACACGGTCGCCAACCTCTTCGGGTCGGTCAGCATCTTCGCGGACCAGCCCTTTCAGGTCGGCGATTGGGTGGTGATCGATGGCCACGAGGGCATCGTCGAGGAGGTCGGCATGCGCTCCACGCGTATCCGCACCTTCTACAGCTCCGTCGTGTCCATCCCGAACTCGAAGGTGGCGAACGCCTCTGTGGACAACTACGGCCTGCGCTTGTACCGCCGCAGCACCTTCTCCGTCGGGCTGACCTACGACACCACACCCGATCAGATCCAGGCCTTCTGTGAGGGCGCCCGCGCCGTCCTCTCCGCGAACCCGGTGGTCCTTCAGGACACCTTCGAGGTGCACTTTCGGGACTTCGGCGACAGCGGCCTGCAGATCTTCTTCTACTTCTTCTTCGACGTGGCCGACTGGAGCGCGGAGCTGTCCGCCCGGCACAACGTGCTGCTCGAGTTCATGCGCCTGGCCGACTCCCTAGGGGTGCGCTTCGCCTTCCCGACCCAGACGCTGCACGTCGAGTCCATGGCCGCGCCCGAGCCCGCTGCCGTCCGGAGCCCCAAGGATCG
>JAADHO010000205.1 GCA_013151775.1 Deltaproteobacteria bacterium
CGAGCACGACCACCGCGGGGGTGTCCGCAGGCACGTCCCGGGCGAGGCCCTGCGCCATGCCGAGGCGGCCGACGCTGAGGTTGCTGCGCCGCAGGGCGGCCGTGAGCTCGCCCGTGCGCGCGCCCGCGTCATCTCCCGCCTGGCCGGCGGCCGTGTGCTCTTGATGGCCCGTGGTGAAGGAGAGCTCGCGGCGCTGATGCAGCAGGCGTGAGAAGCTCTGCTGAAAACGTCCATCGAGGGTGCGCAGGCGGCTGCGGGCGGCGTCGAGCTCGAGGCCGACCTCGAAGCTCTCGGCCTGGGAGCCTTCGCCTTCACCGCGCACGACGGCGACGTAGCCATTTCCGCGGATGTGATGCTGGCGCGCGAGCTCCGGCGCCAGGGCGTGATCGACGATCTCGAGGCTGAGCTTGGGCGAGCTGCCCGCGACGCGCTGGAAGTAGCTCTCGATACGCCCGAGCACGGGGTTCACGCGCGGATAGAAGAGCACGATGCGCGTGTCCTCGTCCACGGCGGCGGCCATGCGCAGGGTGCCCTGGCTGGGCTCCGTGGTCTTGCGATAGGAGAGGTCCCATTGGGAGCCGTCCTGCTTCGCCGCGTAGTCGAGGCTGACCACGAAGATCACCGCGAAGGCGAGGGAGAGGCCCGAGGCCAGCGCGCGGAGGAGACGGCGCCGGCCCTGCGGGTCCACAGAGCGCAGGCTCGAGAGCGCCGCCTCGATGAAGAAGAGGCTGGCGAGGCTGACGAGCAGGAGCGCGGGCCAGGCCACGCTCAGAGCCGCCTGGGCCGAGTCGGAGCCCAGGACTCCCGCGTCACCCAGCAGGCTCGGCGCGGCCGCGCGCACAGCGCTATCCGTCAGCGCGTAGAGCAGCAGCCCGACGAAGAGCGAGAGGTAGGCCGAGATCAGCAGTCGGCGTGCCCAGGGCGCCTCGCCACCAGATCTCAGGGACGAGTCGCCGAGGCGCAGGCCGGGCGCGGCGAGCAGGCACGCGAGGCCGAGGGCGTCGGCCAGGCTGCGTCCCCAGCCCTCCCCGACCAGGCGCTCTCCGACGAGCAACAGACACAAGCCCGCGAGGGCGAGCGCCAGAGCGCTGAGGCTGCGGCGGCTCATCGTCGACGCGCTCCCGCCAGCACGCGCATGGAGGCGAGCAGGCCGAGGTAGGTGAGCGTGAGGAAGAAGGCGAGATCGCCGAGGTCGAGCAAGCCGCGGCGGAAGCTCTGATAGTGCTGCCACACGGGCGCGAGGCCGGCGACGAAGCTGGCGGCGCTGCCGTCCGTGATGCGCCCGACGAAGTAGCAGAGCTCCATCGAGCCGACGAGGGCCGCGGTGGCGAGCACGGCCACGAAGGGTCGGGGCGACAAGGCCGACACGAACATGCCGACGGAGAGGATGCTGCTGGCGACCAGGAGCATGCCCAGGTAGCCCGCGGCGATGTGCCCGAAGGAGACCTTGCCGTGCACGAAGATCAAGGCCGGCAGGTAGAGGCTCGAGAGGGTGATCAAGGCGAGCAAGCTGAAGGCGGCGAAGAAGCGCCCGAGGACGATCTGCGCCTCGCCCAAGGGAGACGTGAAGAGCAGCAGCTGTGCGCCCGTGGCGCGCTCTTCTGCGAGCAGGCGCATGGAGAGCACGACGGCGGCCGCCTCCACCACGAAGGCCGCGTTGAAGAGGTAGATCTGCAGCACATCCGTGGACAGGCGCCGACCCTCGCCGATGGCCACGGAGTTGAAGAGCAGTCCGTCGAGCAAGAGCGACACGGCCCAGATCAGGTAGCCGCTGGGCGTGCGAAAATACGATTTCAGGTCGCGCAGATACACCTGCAGGCAGCTACGCCAGGGCGAGACGTGAAGGGCTGTGGCGGCGCTCATGAGCTGACCTCCTTCGCGTCCGTAGCGCTCTCGGGCGCCTCGACGGGCGGATCACCGCGACTCACCTGCAGGAAGATCTCCTCCAGATCGGAGCTGCGTGGTTCGAGACGCGCGAGCTCGAGCCCGGCCTCGATCAGCGCCCGTGCGAGCGCCGGGTGACCTGCGGCGTCCCCCTCGAGATCGAGGGCTCCCGTCTGCGCGTGGGCGCCATGGGCGGAGAACCCGAGCCCCTCGGCCAGCGCCAAGGCCTTGGCCCGCGCCTCGTCTCCGCCTCGCACCTCGACCCGGACGAAGCCGCGCCCGCCCAAGCGCGAGCTGAGCTCCTGCTCCGTGCCCTCGGCGGCGATGCGGCCGTCGTGCAGCATCAGGATGCGATCGCAGGTCTGCTCGATCTCCGTCAGGATGTGGGTGCTGAGGAGGATCGTGTGGGCGCCACGGAGGCGCCGGATCATCTCGCGCATCTCGACGATCTGCACGGGATCGAGGCCGTTGATGGGCTCGTCGAGGATCAAGATCGCGGGCTCGTGCACCACGGCCTGGGCGATCCCCACGCGCTGCCGGTAGCCGTGGGAGAGGGTCGAGATGCGCTGCTCGGCGACGTCCTCGAGGCCGGTCTGGTCGAGCACCTCGGGCAGGCGCCTCTTCAAGCGCGCGGCGTCCATCCCCCGTAGCTTGCCGGCGAAGCGCAGATACTCCCCCACCGACATCTCGTCGTAGAGGGGCGGCGTGTCGGGCAGGTAGCCGAGCTCGGCCCGCACCTGCTCGGGATGCTCCTCGGCGTCTACGCCGTTCACCCGGATGCTGCCCGCGCTGGGCAAGAGCAGGCACGCGAGCATGCGCAGGGTGGTCGTCTTGCCGGCGCCGTTCTCACCGAGCAGGCCCACGCATTCGCCCTGCTCGATGTGCAGGTCGAGGTCGCGGATGACCTCGCGATCGGCGTACTGTTTGAAGACGTGGGTGGTGCGAATCATGTGCGTGCAACGGGGCGTAGTCGGCGCCCGCGGCCTCGTCAACGTCTGGCCACCGCGAGTATTCCCAGCGCGAGCGCCAACTCCCTGGCGCGCGGGGGCGGTCTGCGGCGAGCCGTTGACGCCCGCGACCAGCGAGTGAGCGCCCTGCGGCGCCCACGCCTACAGAAACGCGCCGGCACGCCGTTTGCTTCACCTGGGGCGAATCTCCCCATGCGCGTACTCCTATCCAGCCTCTGTCTACTGCTCCTCAGCTCGAACGTCCTCGCCCAAGAAGCGAACGACGCCGCGCCGAGGGACGTCGAGGCGACACGCGATCCCGGTGGCCAATCCACGGACGCGATGGCCCCGGAGGCAGCGGCCGACGGCGTAGCCGAGGACGAAGACGAGGCGGAGAGCGATGACGCCGTGGCGCCAGCCCCCGACCTGGACGCCCAAGCCCGTCGGCTCTTCGTGGCCGGACGCGACGCCTACCAGGAGGGACGCTTCGAGGAGGCGGCGGCCCTGTGGGAGCGCGCCTTCGACCTGAGCGGGCGAGCCACGCTGCTGCTGGGTCTGGGCGACGCCTACGACCGTCTGCGGCAAGGCCGACGCGCGGCCAACGTGCTGCGCCAATACCTCGTGCTCGAGCCCGAGACGGACAGCCGCGAACACCTCGAGGCGCGGATCGATCTGCTGCTGCACGACGACAGCGGGCCGGCCCCTCGCAGGCGGACCATCACCTACGTCCTAGCCGCGAGCGCCGGCGTCAGCGCCCTGGTCTCGGGCTTCTATTGGGCCCGCGCGAGGAGCCGTTACGATGCGCTGGCTGCCACCTGTGGCGGGACGCCCGGCGGCTGCGCCCAAGGTCAAATCGGCAGCGTCCGGAGCGCCCAGCGGGTGTCCCGTGTGGCCCTCGGCATCTCCCTCAGCGTGGCCGTGGCCGCCGTCGTGAGCTACTTCCTCGAAGGTCGCCCGCGTGAAGCCGAGCGACAGCGAGCGCGCAGGCGAGCGAGGCGACACGCCCTATGAGATGCCTCCCCAACCATCAGCTCGCGCTCACGCTCTTCAGCCTCGTCTTCGTGGGCTGCGCCTTGGACCTTCAGGCGCTCGGCCCCGAGGATGGCGGTGTGGCGGCGGACGACGCGAGCCCGACATCCCCGGACAGCGCAGCTCCACGGCCGGACTCGAGCCCGCCCGCGCGAGACTCGTCCACGCCCGACACGGCGAGCGCACGAGACGCTGGCGGCGTCGACTCGTCCCGGCCACGCGTGGACTCGGGCCCGGTACCCACACCGAGCTGCGGAGTGCTCGGGACGCCCTGCTGTGACCCGGACCAGCGCTGCGATCTCGGCGCCTGCCTGCGGGGAACCTGCGTCGCCTATGGCGGAGCCTTCGGCAGCTTGGCGAGCTGCAGCCCGAGCTGTCGCAGCCGCAACACCTACACCGCTGGCTGCTCCTGCCCGCGGGG
>JAADHO010000079.1 GCA_013151775.1 Deltaproteobacteria bacterium
CCTCGACCTCGCGCAGCAGGATCACAGCGCGGTGGTACTCCGGGAGCGTCTCTAGGGCCGCCTGAATCGCTTGCGCCAGCTCGTGACGCAGGGCCGTCTTACCGGGGTTGCCATCGAGGATGGCGGGCAGGATGGCGCCGTCACCGGCCACATTCTCGGCGTCGCGGGCCACGCCGTCGTCGTAGTCGAGTGATTTCACCCGCTTCTTGCGTCGCACGTGGTCGATGGAGAGGTTCATGACGATGCGGTAGAGCCAGGTGTAGAAGCTCGAGCTGCCCTGGAAATTGTGGATGTGTTTGTGCACCTTCACGAAGGCGTCCTGCACCACGTCGAGGGCGTCCTCGGGGTTCTTCACCACGCCGAGGGCCACGGCGTAGGCCCGCCGATGGTAGTGATCGAAGAGCTCGCGGAAGGCCGGCTCGTCGCCCTCTTTGACACGCTTGACCAAGGCGCCGTCTCGCTCGCGTTCAGCGCGCACCGCCTCCCGAGAGCGCCTCTGTGGCTTGGCCGCGTCTCGCCCGGATAGCGGATCCAAGGCTCTGGCGGGCGCTGGGCCGGATCTCCGCGGGCTCGCGGCGGCTGGGCTCGCGTCGGCCTCTTTCAGCGTAGCCGTCATCACTCGGAGTTGTAACACGCTCCACCGGCCTGGCACAGCATGCAGGTTCATGTCGGAGGATGTAGGCTCTCAGGCGCCGGAGGCGCAGGCCCTGTACCCACCCTGGAGGCTACTCGGCGCCGGTCGTCTCCTGTTCGACCGCGGGGGCGGCGTCCTCGTCCTGCGCACCGCCACGATGCTCGAGCTGCAGGCCGCGCAGAAACTTGCGCAGGATCTGGTCCTGGCATTGCCGGTGGTGTTTGTGGCTCGGCTTGCGGAAGAAGGCGCTCAGCTCGTGCTTGCTGATCTGGGCGCCACCCAAGGCCAGGATGCGCAGCACCTCCTCGGCCTGGAGGTGCAGCGCGATCTTCAGCTTCCGGAAGATGGCGTTGTTGTCGAGCTGGGTCTCAGCCACCGGCTGCGGGCCTTCCCTGCGACCGCGCTTCTCCACGATCAGCCCGTTCAGGAAGCTGGCGAGCGTGGCGTCGTCGCAGGGCTCTTCGTCGGGGTCGTGCTCGCTCTTGAGCCAGTCGCAGACCTCCGTGCGGGTCACCTCGCGACCCCCGAGCGCGAACACCTCGATCATCTTCGAGTCGCCAAAATCGAAGACGTAGCGGATCCGGCGCAGCACATCGTTGTGGGTCATGCCCGAGTTGTGGCACGCGGCGGCGGAGAGGGATAGGTGCCTCGAGACAGTCTCAGCGCGCTGGCTTGGAGATCGGGTCCAGGCGCACGCTCAGCCCGAAGCGCGCGGCGACGGGTTGGGTGCCGACCTCGAAGGCGCCGAAGAGTCCGACGCGCTCGGAGACGTCCACGCGAAGCTCGAAATAGGTGGCGACGTCGCCGCCATCTTGATCGACGGCGAGCGACAGGCCGTCCGCGTAGCTCAGCTCCTGATCGATCACCATGCGTCCGCCCCAGCGCAGCCCGAGGCGCATCATGCCCTTGGGGAAGCGCCAGCCCATGCCCACGCCCAAGACGTTCTCGCTGAGCAAGAAGCCGTAGCGATCGCCGGCGGAGAACTCGAAGAAGGCCCCGTCGTAGCGGCCGAGGCGCAGCGTGTACCAAGGAGTCGGAATAGGCGTTCGAGCCCGGTCGAGCCGAAAGGTGAACCCGAGGCCGATCTCGTGGCCCACCCACTCGTAGTCGAGGGACACGAAGCCGCCGACGTTTCCGAGCAGGTAGGGAGACCGTCTAGGGTCGACCTCCACGTCGCCCCAGGTCCCGGTCACGTCGCCACCCACCGCTTGGGCGCTCACGCCTCCGCCCAGAGCGCCCTCCGTCTGACGCACGACCTCGCCGCCCGCGCCGAGCTGTCGATGGGTCACTCGGGAGACGGGGTCGCCCTCGCAGTCGAAGCGCGTCTTGCGCGTGACGCCCGCGGAGCCATAGGCCGTGGCCCGCGTGGAGGACTCGCGCTGCACGCCAGCGCAGGCCGGATACACGACGAAGAGCCCGAGGGCGGCCGCTGTCAGACGAATTTTCGAATACATCCCCAACCTCCGAATCCCGTGTGAAGCACAGGCCATGACCGGCGACCTCCGCCGAACTCATCTGAGCATCAGCATTCTCTATGCCAAGCCCGCCGAACCCCGAGATCGTTGGACAATGGGCTCCGAGCGTCGCGGATCCAGCGTGGAGGTGCTCCGCCGAGGGAACAGGTGTGGCGGGTCGGCACACCTCGGCGTCGGATGGGCCGAGCTCAGCGCCGTGACCCGCGCTCCTCTCGCCGCTCCGCCGCCTCCACCTCCACTTCCTCCAACTTGCTCGCTCTCCTCCTCCGTCTCCACGCGCGCGCGCGTCGGACCGCCTTGGCGGCGCTTCACGTAGCGCCCGAAGTCGCCCTGTGGACCGCGGCGGCGCTTCTCGTGGCTGGAGGCGATCACCTGAAGCAGCAGGCCCACGCCCTCGTCGACCAGCTTCGAGACGTTCGCGTTGGGCTGCGCTCGAGGCGGCGCAGGTGTCGGCGCCGGCTGCACGCGTGGGCGCGAGCGTCGGGCTCGTTTGCGCCGCTGTAGCGCCTCTCGTCGCCGACGCTTCCCGGCGGCGCGACGCGCGGCGCGCTCGGCCTTCTCGGGATCTTGCAGGAACACGGAGACACCTCGGGCGCTCAGGAAGAAGGCCCAGATGATCAGCGGCAGGAGCACCCAGTCGCCCACTCCCAGAAGCTGCTGTGAGCCCAAGGCCGCGGCGATGGCGGCCAGGAACACCAACACGCCGCGCAGCAGATGCAGGCGGCGACCGCGCTTGTAGACCTGAAGATCGTTCGCGTCACCTTCGCGCGTACGCGAGAGCATCAGCTCCACCGCGGCTCGCTCCACGGCGTCGGCGCTGATGCCGATCTCGCCCGCCGCCGACACCAGCTCCTCGTGGGTCAAGGCGCCGGCGTCGCGCACGGCCTCCTGCTCCACGGCGCGTTGCAGGATCTCCTTGACCTCGTCGTCGTTGTAGGCGCGCTCGCCCAAAGCGGATGACTCCTCGACCGCCGCATCTCCGTCGCGCCGGCCTGTGGCGAGTCTGCTTCATTCGCGGCCTCTTCGCACGCCCTGCACCCAGCGCTTGAATACGCAGATGGTCCAAGTCATAATGACCTAGTCATGAAAGATCCGCTCTCCAACGCTCCCATCCCGATCCACCTGGCCAAGGCGCAGCTCAGCCGCCTGATCGCGCGCGCCTGCCAAGGGGAAGACGTGGTGATCGCCCGAGGTAAGGTGCCGATGGTGCGGCTCGTGCCGGTCGAACGTCCCGAGGCCGAGCGCCGATTCGGGGCGATGAAGGGGAAGGTCCGTGTCGACGAGAGTTTCTTCGAGCCCTTGCCAGAGGAGCAGCTAGACGCCTGGGAGGGCCGGTGAAACTCCTGCTCGATACCCACGCCTTCTTGTGGTGGCTCGAGGGCAACGAGCGCTTGCCCATGCTCTGTCGTGAACGCATCGGGGATCCAGAGACCACGGTCTATGTCAGCGCCGCGAGCGCGTGGGAGATCTGCACCAAGGTGCGTCTCGGCAAGCTGCCGGGCGCGGCCTCGGTCGCGGAGGATGTGCTGAGCTGTCTACGCAGCCAAGCCTTCCTGCCTCTGGACATCGCTGTCGCCCATGCGCAGCGGGCAGGGCGCCTGCCGGGTCCTCACCGAGACCCCTTCGACCGCATGCTCGTCGCGCAAGCGTTATGCCTCGACATCCCGATCGTCACCAACGAGCGGCTCTTCGAGGCCTGGGGCGTACGCCGTGTCTGGGAGGGCGCCGGCTGACGAGCTCAGCCCTTGTGGAGCTTGCGGTACTTGATGCGCTTCGGCACATCAGCGCTGTGGCCGAGGCGGGCGTGCATGTCCTTGGCGTACTCGCCGTAGGGGCCCTCGAAGAAGACCACGTTGGAGTCGCCCTCGAAGCCGATGGTGTGGGTGCAGATGCGGTCGAGGGACCAGCGATCATGGCTGATGATCAGCGCGCAGCCGGGGAACTCGAGCAGCGCCTCCTCGAGCGAGCGCAGGGTCTCCACGTCGATGTCGTTGGTGGGCTCATCGAGCAGCAGCACGTTGCCGCCGGTCTGAAGCAGCTTCGCGAGGTGCACGCGGTTACGCTCGCCACCGGAGAGCTTGCCCACGCGCTTCTGTTGGTCGCTGCCCTTGAAGTTGAACCAGCCGACGTAGGCGCGGCTGTTGACCGTGCTGCTGCCGAGGTCGATCTCTTCTCGCTCGCCCGCGATCTCTTTGAAGACGGTCTTGTCCGGATCCAGATCCGCGCGCCCCTGATCCACGTAGGAGGTCTTCACCGTCTCGCCGACGACGACCTCGCCCGAGTCCGGCTGCTCCTCACCGACGATCATGCGGAAGAGCGTGGTCTTGCCGGCGCCGTTGGGCCCCACGATGCCGACGATGGCGCCGCGCGGGATACGGAAGTTGAGATCCTCGAACAGGATCTTGTCGCCGTAGGCCTTGCTGAGGTTCTTCACCTCGATCACCTCTTGGCCGAGGCGCTCGCCCACGGGGATGCGGATCTCGTTGGCCTCGCGTTTGGTGGTGTTGCGCTCCGACACCAAGGTCTCGAAGGCTTGAATGCGCGCCTTGCTCTTGGCCTGTCGCGCCTTGGGTGACGCGCGCACCCACTCGAGCTCGTGGGCGATCTTGCGGCGCCGCGCGCTCTCGCCCTTCTCCTCGATGGCGAGGCGCTTCTCCTTGTTCTCGAGCCACGCCGAGTAGTTGCCCTCGAAGGGATACGCCTTGCCGTGGTCGAGCTCGAGGATCCACTCCACCACCTCGTCGAGGAAGTAGCGGTCATGCGTCACGAGCACGACGCAGCCCGGGTAGCTCTGCAGGTGTCCCTGAAGCCAGGCGACGGACTCGGCGTCGAGGTGGTTGGTGGGCTCGTCGAGCAGCAAGAGCTCGGGCTGCTCGAGCAGGATGCGACACAGCGCCACGCGGCGCTTCTCGCCACCCGAGAGGTGCGCCGGGTCGGCGTCCGCGGGCGGCAGACGCAGGGCGTCCATGGCCAGCTCGAGCTTGTGGTCGAGGTTCCAGCCGTCCACGGCGTCGATGCGATCCTGCATCTTGCCCTGCTTGTCGAGCAGGGCCGTCATCTCGTCGTCGCTCATGGGCTCGCCGAGCTTCATGGAGAGCTCTTCGAAGTCGGTGATCAGCTTGCGCGTGGGCGCGACCGCGGCCTCCACCGCCTCCTTCACCGTCTTGGCGTCGCCCAGGTCGGGCTCCTGCGAGAGGTAGCCGACCTTGGCGCCCGGCTTGAGCCAGGTCTCGCCGCTGAAGGTCTGGTCGATGCCGGCCATGATCTTCAGCACGCTCGACTTGCCCGCGCCGTTGACGCCGATCACGCCGATCTTCGCCTTGGGCAAGAACGAGAGGTAGAGGTCTGCGACGACCTTCTTGTCGGGAGGATGGACCTTCGTCACATCCTTCATGGAGAAGATGAAATCAGCCATGGGGTCTCGCTGGCCGCGTCTCGCGGACGCGCTGTGGGGGCGCCAAAGCTGGCGCGGGAAAAACCGACGCTAGTGGAAGTCGACGAGTTGGATGTCGAAGACCAGCATGCCTCGGGGCTGGCCCGGGCGGGGGTTCTCGCCATAGGCGAGGTTGGCGGGGATCCAGAAGCGGCGGGTCTCGCCCTTCACCATCAGCTGCACGCCCTCGGTCCAGCCGGCGATCACGCCAGTCAGAGGGAAGGTGGCGGGCTGTCCGCGCATGATGGAGCTGTCGAACATGTGCCCGTCCGTGGTCCAGCCCGAGTAGTGGACGGTCACGCGGTTCTGGGCCGTGGGGTGCTCCGTGCCCTCGCCGGGGATCAGCACGCGGGAGGCGAGGCCCGAGGCCGTGCGCTGGGCGTCTGCGGGGATCGCGGCCACGTCGGGCGGAACGGTCGGAGGCTGCGGCGCGGGCGTGAAGTCGAGTAGCTCGATGTCGAAGACCAGCATGCCCTGGGGCGCGCCGGGTCGCGGGTGCTCGCCATAGGCGAGGTTGGCGGGGATCCAGAAGCGGCGCTTCTCGCCCTTCACCATCAGCTGCACGCCCTCGGTCCAGCCCGGGATCACGCGGTTGAGTGGGAAGTCCACGGGGTTGCCGCGAGCGACGGAGCTGTCGAACATATGCCCGTTCGTGGTCCAGCCCGTGTAGTGCACATGCACGCGATCCTCCGCGGCGGGGTGGTCCGTGCCTTCCCCCGGGGTGATCACGCGGGAGGCGAGGCCCGAGGCCGTACGCTGGACGTTGGCGGGTGGCGCCGCGACATCGGGCGGCGCCGGGATGTCGCTGGGCTGCGCAGGCCTGTGCGGTGCGGCGTTCGCCTGCGCGTGGGCGTTTTCGTCAGGCTGCTCGTGCGTGCCGGCGTTCTCGGCGGCTGCGTGCTCGGCGGTGTTCTCGTGCCCCGCGTTTTCGTGCTGAGGAGCGTCGATGGAGGAACGGCAACCGGCGAGCGCGAGCAGCGCCGAGAGGCCGAGGG
>JAADHO010000263.1 GCA_013151775.1 Deltaproteobacteria bacterium
CGTGGGCCAGGGCGAGGGCTCGGGCGAAGGGGCTCGGCGCCGGCTCGGTCTCGAGTGAGGCGAGGAAGGTCTCGCCAGCGCGCGTGGCCCAGCGCGTGCGCTCCTCGCCTTGGCCATGCTGCGCGCGCTGCATGAAGCGCTGTCCTCCCACCTGGCGGATGCGAGCCGCGTCCGTTCGGGCCAAGCAGGTCGGGTGCTGCGGGTCGGTCGCGCAATCCGCTGGTTCTCCGCCGAAGCTGCAGGAGCGCTCCGCGAGCGCCTCCCCGAGGGCCGCGAGCGCGTCTAACTGTCCCCGCACGCTGGCGATCTGGCGCAGCGCGAGCCAGGCCCGTCGAGCGCCCTCCCAGGCCGTCTCGCCCGCGCAGCCCGCCTCGAAGACCGCCGTCAGCTCGGCCTCCGCCTGGTCCCAATGTCCGTAGCGGAAGAGCGTGAGCGCGTGGTCCAGGGCGTAGCTGCGCAGGTGGTCGTCGAAATCCTGCGCCGCCTCGACCCCGGCGACGTAGCGTGCGCGGGCCGCCTGCAGGCGGACGATGGGCGCGGGCAGATCCAGCGCGGGCACGCTCGGCGGCTGACCTACCGGATCCGGAGCCTGCGTCCTGCGCTCGAGGTCACCACGCTGCGCGGCGCTGGCGACCAGGTGCTCGTTGCTGCTGACGAGCATCCACAGAGCCTGCACGAGCCAGTCCGTGGACAAGCCCTCGTCGAGGTGCCGCTCGAAGGCGTCGGCGGCTTGGGAGAAGTGGTCGGCGCGAAACAGAGCTTGGGCGTGCATGAAGCGCCACTCGGGCGCGTCCGTGTCGTCCGGTCGCCCGCGCAAGAGAGCGGACCAGGTGTCCGCGGCGACGCCGTAGAGCCCCTGGGCGCGCACGCAGTCGTTCATCTGCTGGTCGGCGAGACAGCGCGCGTAGGCCTGCCCCGCCTGGGTGTGGGTGCTCAACGCCTGCGTCCTGGCCTCGGCCACCTCGTCGTCACTCAGGCGCCTGGCCGGTGGCGGCGCGGGCTCGCTCTCGGCGCCGCTGGTGTCGACGACGCTCGCGGGATCGATTTGCTGCCCGTTGGCACCACCCCCACAGGCTGGAGACAGAAGGAGCAGCGCCAAGGTATAACGGCGCATGCGCGCAGCCTAGCAGCACTTCCCGTACGGCGCGCAAGCCCGCCCAGCGACCATCTCAGCGCGATTGCTCCTGCTCCTAGGATGCGCATCACGTCCAAGGCGCGGGTCGCGATTCCGCAGCGCACCGTAGGCGAGTTGGCGCCAAGTGCTCGTCGCGTTGACAGGTCGGCGGCACGTACTTAGGAAGAGGGTCCACTCTCGGTCGCGGCGCGCGGCCTCACGCATAGGAGCCGACATGGCTGGCAAGAACGTTCACGCTGTCAACGACCTCAACTTCGACGCCGAAGTGCTTCAGTCCGACCTGCCGGTCCTCGTGGACTTCTCGGCCACCTGGTGTGGCCCTTGCAAGATGATCTCGCCCCTCGTCGACCAGCTGGCCGACGAGTACGAGGGCAAGGTGAAGGTCGCCAAGGTCGACATCGACGAGAGCCCCGGCACCGCCCAGAAGTTCGGTATCCGTGGTGTCCCGACCCTCTACGTCTTCAAGGGTGGCGAGGTCGTGGGCCAGCAGGTTGGCGCCGTGCCGAAGGGCGCCATCGCGGGCTTGATGGACAAGGCCCTCTGAGTCGACTCAGCGCGGGGCCTGGACCTCGGGCTCTGGCTCGGAGTGGGCCTCCTCTTGCAGCTGCCGATAGCGTTCTTCCAGGCGCTGCTGCCGCTGTTCGCTCGCGACCCGGTGGCGATAGGCCGCGTAGCCAAGGCTAGCGAGCACGATCAGCAGACCCAGCACGATCGAGAGCAGCATGACGCGCTTGGCGCCAGTGTCGCTCCTGCGTCGCTGCGCGGGCGGCGGCCGCTCGGAGATGCGGGCCAAGGTGGCCGCGTCGATCGCGGGCAGGCTGCGGCTGTCGTCGTAGAGCGCGGGCGACGCCTTCAGCCCGGGTGAGGAAGGTCGACGTGGGCGCGGTAGCGGCTTCACCCCCTCGGGCACCATGGCCGCCCGAGCGTCTTCGGCCTGCAGGTCCTCCAGAGTCAGCTCCATGGTGTCGGGCGCTGCACGAGGCTCGCGCTCGGCGGGGGCGCTCTTGGGCGCGAGCGCTGCCTGCAGGAGCACGGGATCGATGCTGTCGAGATCTTCGCGGTTCGGCACCTCGTCGACGATCTGATCGAGGGTGACCTCCTGCGTCGCCTCGCGCGCGACGGGTGCGGCCGGAGCCGCCGCCTCTTCCGGCTCGACGAGCAGCTCATCGAGCTCTTCGCCGATCTCCTCCTCCGAGTCGTCGTCCAGCTCCATGTCGAGGGCGGCTCGCACCAGGCGGGGGTCGAGCCCGTCGAGATCGTCCCGAAGGGGCGCCTCGTCGACGATCTGGTCGAGGCTGATCTCCTGAGTGCCTCCGCTGGCGGCACCGGGGATCTCGCGCACGTGTGGCTCCGGGCTCGCGTCCTCGGGCGTAGATCGCGCGGCGCGCAGCAAGCGGGGATCGATATCACGCGCGGCGTCCGCAGCCTTGGCCGCTCGCACCAAGCGCGCGTCCATGGCCGAGACCTCCTCGCGTGGCGCTGGGGCGCGTTTCGAAGGGCGCCGCCTCGCGCGAGGTCTCCGGTAAGCGCCCGGGTCGAGTTCCGGCGTGGGCAGGCCGCCGAGTCGGGCCAAGCCCTCCACCAGCGGGTCGAGGGAGGTGGCGCGCGAGCCCCGATCGGTCTGAGTCAGGCCGGTGATGGCCTCGGCCACGGGGCCGAGGGTCAGGGCCGAGAGAGCCTCTTCCGTGGGCAGCAGCAGCGCGTGGGTGAGCCGCCCTACGGAGAAGTAGTCCGCCGCGTCACCGGCGTTGCCGTCTCGCAGTTCGGGGGCCGCGCTGGACGCCAAGCCCGTGTCGCGGGCGAGCACTCTGGCGATGGCGGAGGCCTCGAGGCAGCCGAGCAGGAAAGAGCCGGTCAGCATCGAGCCCTCGGGGTCGATCCAGATCTGCCGGGCCGTGACCTCGAGGTGCGCGTGCGGCGGCGGGATGCACGCGAGCGCCGCGGCGACCTGCGCCACGATGGGCAGCACCTCCTTGGCTCCGAAGGCGCGCTCCTCGGACGTGCGCCGACGCATGACGGCCGAGAGCGGTACGCCGCGGGGTAGGGGCTCCACCACGTAGAGCCGGTCCTCTTCGATGTCTGCGTCCATGGGACCCGAGAGGAAACGACCGCCCAACCCGAGCTTCGGACGCAGGCGATCGAGGACCGCCCGCATGGGCTTGCCCGGCGCGACCAAGTCCGCGGCCAAGCGCCGCAGCAGCACGGGCTCCTCCGCCTCTTGGTCGAAGGCGAGGTAGCTGCGCGAGAGTCCGTCCCTTCGCAGCTCTTCCCGCACCTCGTAGCGCTCACCGATCACCGTGTGGGCCGGGAGGGGCGGATCCTCGGGGGCGCGCTGGGAGACCGTGACGTCGGCGTCGAGCGTCCCTCTGCCAGAGATGTCTTCCGTGGTCCTCATCATGCTCGGCGCTGTGCGTCCAAGGTCGAGCTAAGCCCGAGCGTCGCGAAGCCGTCAAGCCGACATTGGGATCCGGAGGACAATCAGCGGCCTGTGCTGCCGAAGCCGCCTTCGCCGCGCGACGTCTCGCCGAGGTCCCCGAGCGTGTCCAGCAGCTCGATCTCGACCCGCGTGATGGGCGAGACCACGAGCTGCGCGATGCGGTCGCCGTGCTTCACCGTGTAGGGCTCGCGGCCCAGGTTGATCAGCAGGACGGCGACCTCGCCGCGGTAGTCCTCGTCGATGGTGCCCGGCGCGTTTGCGACCGTCACGCCGTGGCGCTTGGCCAGCCCCGAGCGCGGACGCACGGAGCCCTCGTGTCCAGGGGGCAGCGCGATCGCCAGGCCCGTGGGGATGGCGGCGCGATCCCCCGGTTCGAGGCGCACGGGCTCGTCGAGACAGGCCTCGAGGTCGAGCCCGGCGGCCCCGGACGTGGCGTAAGTCGGCGTCGCCGCCCCCGCGCGCGTGAGCGTAACCCTCAGGCGCGGGGAGCGGTCGCCGTCGCTCATTCGCTCTTGTCGCCGCTGTCGGCCGGAGCGTTGCTGCTAGCCTCAGAGCGCTCGGGGCGCTCGCGTCGCTCGCTGCTCTCGGAGGAGGAGGAGGAGCCTTCGCCGCGACTCTCGTCTCGGCCGCGACCGCCGTCACGTCCGCCGCGACCGCCGTCACGTCCGCCGCGACCGCCGTCACGTCCGCCGCGT
>JAADHO010000012.1 GCA_013151775.1 Deltaproteobacteria bacterium
CGTCACCTCGAGCAGCTCCAGGCGCTCGCCGCGCGCCGGCAAGATGCGCGCCTCGATGCCCTTCGCCGTACCCACGAAGCTCACCTCGAGATCCGGCTGACGCCGCCTCATCTCCTCCACCACGGCCATGCCGGGGAAGAGGTGCCCACCGGTTCCGCCACCAGCTACCAGCAATCGCCTGATCATACTTCACCTCCCGGAGACGCGCTCCTGCGTCGGTTCGCCCTGGCGCCGGGCCTTCGCCCCGCGCCGTCTCTCGCCTGCCCGGTCTTCGCCCGACCGGGCTCTCGATCCGTCTCCTGCTCGTCGTCCGGCAAGCGGCGACGTGGACGGGAGACGTTCAGGAGCACCCCCACCGCCGCGCAATTCACGAGCAGCGAGGATCCTCCGTAGCTGATGAAGGGCAGCACCAAGCCCTTGGTGGGCAGCATGCCCATGGCCACGGCCAGGTTCGTGAACGCCTGCGCGCCCACGAAGATGGTGATGCCCACCGCGAGGTAGGTGCCGTAGTCGTCGACGGAGCGGAAGGCCGCGCGCAGGCCACGCCAGACGATGAAGCCGAAGGCGAGCACCACACAGGTCACGCCCACCAGACCGAGCTCCTCGCCGATGATGGCGCTGATGAAGTCGGTGTGCGCCTCGGGCAAGAAGAGCAGCTTCTGCCGGGAGTCGCCCAGACCCACGCCCGTGACCCCGCCCGCGCCGAAAGTCATGAGTGACTCGGCGATCTGATAGCCGCTGTCGAGCCGATGCTGGAAGGGCTGGAGGAACGCCTGAATGCGCCGCATGCGATAGGGCGACGTGGCGATCAAGAGCCAGGCCAGGGGCGCCGCCATCAGCACGGCTCCGAGGATGTAGCCGAGGCGCGCGCCCGCGGTGAAGAGCAGCACGAAGGTCAGCAGGCCGATCATCACGGCGCTGCCGAAGTCGGGCTGCTTCAAGCACAGCAGCATCAAGAAGCCGGACATCAGCACGTGGGGCAAGAAGCCCACGGAGAAGCTGCGAATGCGGTCCTGCTTCTTGGACAGGGAGTAGGCCATCCAGAAGATGATCGCGAGCTTGGCCACCTCGGCCGGCTGCACGTGAACGGGGCCCACGCTGATCCAGCGCGAGGCGCCGCCCGCCGAGTGACCCAGACCGAACACCACCACCATCAAGAGCAGCGCCGCGAGCCCCAGCAGCGGGTAGGTCAGAGGGCGATAGAGGTGGTAGTCCACGCGCGCCAGCCCGAGCAGCAGCAGTACTCCCAAGGTCGCGAAGGCCGCCTGACGCAGCAGGAAGTGCGCGGGCGCGTCGAAGATGTGGCGCGCGTAGACGAAGCTCGCGCTGTAGACCATCACCACGCCGAAGGCCACGAGCCCGACGACCACGGCCATCAGCGGAGCGTCCGCCTTGCCGATCACCTCGGGCAGCGCCGCGCGGGAGCTCTCGAGCTTGCTGCGGCCCAGCAGCGGCCATGGCATGCGCAAGGCCATCAGCACGTCCCCCGCGGAGCGTCGCGCAAGCCTCGGGCGGCACCCGCAAAGGCGTCGCCGCGATGGGCGTAGGTGGCGAACATGTCGTAGCTCGAGCAGGCAGGCGAGAGCAGCACCGTGTCGCCCGCGTCGGCCAAGCGGAAGCCCAGGCGCACGGCCTCGGCCATGGTCGCCGCGCGTCGAATCGGCAGCGAGGTCTGGGCCAGATCGCGCTCGAGCTTGGGCGCCGCCTCACCAATGCAGACGATGGCGCGCCCCACACGCATCAGCGGCTCGACCAAGGGAGCGTAGGTGCCGCCCTTGTCACGTCCGCCGGCGATCAACACGACCCTCGCGTCACCGGACCCGAAGCCCCTCAGGGCCGCAGCCGCGGCGCCCACGTTGGTGGCCTTGGAGTCGTCCACGAAGCGCACGCCTGCGCGCTCGCAGATCAGCTGCATGCGATGGGGCAGACCGCGGAAGTCGCGCAGGGCCGCGTCGATGTTTTCCACCGGCGCACCGAGCAGCAGCGCCGCGCTCGCCGCCGCGCAGGCGTCGATGGCGTTGTGTTGGCCGGAGACCCCGAGCTCCGCCAGAGGCAGACGCAGCGCGCCGTCCCGCGACAGCAGCGCGTCGCCCTCCATGCGCACCACGGAGCGCTCGCCCGCGAAGTGCAGGACCTCGGCGTCGCCTGTCTTGGCCAAGGACGTCACGAAGGCATCACCATCGGGCACCAAGGCGAAATCCTCTGCGGTCTGCGCGGCGAACACGCGCCCCTTGGCGGCGGCGTAGGCGGCGAAGTCCTGATAGCGGTCGAGGTGGTCGTCCGTGACGTTGAGCAGCACGGCCACGTGGGCGTGAAATTCCTTCACCGCCTCGAGCTGAAAACTCGACACCTCCACCACCAACACGCCCTCTGGGCCCGCCGCGTCGGTGTCCACAGCTTCACTCAGTGGCGTGCCCAAGTTGCCGCCCACGAACACCGGCCCGGCTCCACGCTCGAGGATGTCCCCGAGCATGCGCGTCACCGTGCTCTTGCCGTTGGTGCCGGTGATCGCCACGAGCTGCCCCTGGATGAAACGCGAGGCTAGCTCGACCTCGCCGAGCACCTCCGCCCTCACCGCCGTCGCGAAGCGCCGCGCCTCCGCCGGCGGCACCCCGGGCGAGAGCACGACGCGCGAGACGCCGGCGAAGAGTTCGGCGGAGAGCTGCCCCGAGTGCATCTCGGCCCCGAGGGCCTCGAGCTCGCTCCACACCTGCGAGAGCTCCTCACGCGAGCGAGCGTCGTAGGCGCGCACCTGCGCTCCCTTGCGTCGCAGCAGGCGCACGGCGGCGCAGCCGCTGCGCCCGAGACCGACTACGCAGAAGACTTCGTTCTTCAGATCCATGTTGGACAAATCCGTATTCATCGCAGCTTCAATGTCGCGAGGCTCGCGATCGCTAGCATGATGGAGATGATCCAAAACCGTACGATCACTTTGGGCTCTGCCCAGCCCTTTTTCTCGTAGTGATGATGAATCGGAGCCATCAGGAACACGCGCTTACCCGTGGTCTTAAATGAGATCACCTGAACGATCACACTTACGGCTTCTGTGACGAATATGCCTCCGAGGATCACGCTCAAGAGCTCATTCTTGGTGACCACCGCCAGAGCGCCGAGCCCGCCGCCGAGGGCCAAGGAGCCCACGTCGCCCATGAAGACCTGCGCGGGATACGTGTTGAACCAGAGGAACCCGAAGCCCACACCGACCACCGAGGCGCAGTAGATCGCCAGCTCGCTCGCGCTCTCCACGTGGGGAATTCCCAGATAGGCGGCGATCACGTTGCCGAAGAGCGTCAAGCCCGCCAGGTAGGCCAAGATGGCGTAGGTCCCGGCGCTGACCATCACCGGGCCGATGGCCAAGCCGTCGAGGCCGTCGGTCAGGTTCACCGCGTTGGAGGTACCGACCATCACCACCGAGGCGAAGATCACCGAGAACCACGGAGGCAGCAGGATCGGGTGCTTGTCGAATGCCACGAAGGGCACGGCCAGCCGATGACGAATGGCGAGCCAGTCATCCGGCAGACCCGCGTCGCCGTAGTAGAGCCAGATCGACACGGCGATGGCCACGGCGAACTGCAACAGCAGCTTGTACCGACCCGAGAGTCCACCGGTGGATTTCCGCCGAATCTTCGCGGCGTCGTCGATGTAGCCCACCACCGCGAAGGCTACGGTGATCATGGTGACGACCCAGACCATGGCGTTGTGTGGATCGGCCCAAAGCACGGTGGATATGATCAGCGCGAAGACCATCAACGCGCCACCCATCGTGGGCGTTCCTTGCTTTACAAGATGGGTTTCCGGACCATCTTTACGTATGACCTGTCCGATTTGCTTTCGTGATAGGCTACGAATGAACCACGGATAGAGACCAAAGCTGAGCAGCAGCGCGGTCATGGTCGCGGCGAGCACGCGGAAGGGCACGTATCGCAGGACGTTCAGGAACCCGAGACCGTCGTGCGTGCGCAAGGGGTAGAGCCACTCGTAGATCATGAGGACGCCCCGCTGCTCAAGGCGTCGAGGGCGCGCTCCATGCGCAGACCGCGGGAGCCCTTGACCAAGATCACGTCCTCGGGACGCGCCCACTCGAGGGCCGGCGCCGCCGCCTCGGCCGCGCTCTCGACCCGGATCGCCTGAAGGCGCCGCAGATCGCCCGCCCCGTCCAGCGCCGCGCCCATGCGCGGACCGACGGCCACCAAGGCGCGCGCCTCGAGGGACACGGTCAGGGACACGACCAAGGCGTGCTCTCGATGGGAGCGCTC
>JAADHO010000313.1 GCA_013151775.1 Deltaproteobacteria bacterium
GCGGCCGTGGCGGTGGGGCTCGTGGCGCCGGAGCCGCCGCAGCAAGACGCCCTAGCGCGAGCTCGGGACGAAGGCCTGGCCGAGCTGCACAGCGACGTGGAGGGCGACGCGAACAGCGCCCGGGCGAGCGTCGGTGGGGCGCGAGTCGTGGCGCGCCGGACCCCCGGTGCTCCGCGGGTGACGGTGGCGCTCTCCTTCCTAGGTGGCGCCAGCGAAGAGCCCCCTGCCCTGCATGGACGCAGCGCGCTGTTGGCCCACCTGATGGCCGAGCGCTGTGGCGTGGACGCCGGCACTCTGAACGAACGGCTGCGTGCTCTGGGCGGACGCGCGACAGCGTCGATCGAGCCGTCGCGCTTCGGCGTGATCTTCGAGCTGCCGCGAGCGCGCTGGCGCCTCGCCATCGACCTCGCCGCTCGCTGCGCCCTGCGTCCACCCTCTGCGCGCACAGACATCGACGGAGTTCGCACAGACCTCTTGGCGCATCGAAGCTCCGAAGACGAGCTGGCCGAGCGCAGCGCGCGCCTGCTCTCGCCCGACCATCCGGGTCGAGTCGCTCCCGAGGGTAGCGGCGTCGCGTTGACGCGCCTGACCCTGGGTGAGTTAGAGGAGGCCCACGACGAGCTGGTGGTGCGCGCCCGCGTGCGCGCCGCCGTGCTGGGCGATCTGCCCGCGGACGCGGCCGCGTCTCGCCTGGCACGCTGGCTCGAGCCGCTGCCCGAAGGCCGAGCCCCAAGCCTGCAAGCGGACTGGCCGACCGAGCAGGGCGACCCCCTGGCCAACCCCGAGACGCCCGGCGACGTGCCTCGACTGCTGCTGAGCCTTCGGGTCCCCGGGGGTAACGCCGACCTGACCCCATGGGTGCGCACTCTGGCGCACGATCTGGGTCGGCGTCTCGGAGGAGATGGCGTCCGCTTCGAAGGCAGCGCGGCGGGCAGTGACCCGCTCGGGTCTTGGCTCAGCGTGGAGCTCGCGGTGGACCGGGCATCGATCGACGGAATCCCCTCGCGGGTAGCTGCGGCCCTGAGGGAGCTCGGCGTTCCGTCGCGGGGAGCCGTCGTCCGGTCGGACGCGGCCGCCCGAGCTTGGGGCCTGACAGCGACGCGGGCGCCCTCCATCTCGCCACCAGAGCTCGTCGAGGCCTTCAAGCGTGCCACACCCACGCTCCAACTCCGAGGCGTGGGACGCAGCCCGAGCCTCGAGCGGCTCCGACCCTGAGCGAGTCCGGCGCGTCGACCCCTGCGCATCGAAGGCCGCGAGCGACGTGGCCGCGAAGCGCCGATCGGAGTAAGAGCGAGGCCATGAAGAGCTATGCTGAACTCGAAGCGGCCGCCGAGGCTTGGCTTCTCGAAGATCCGGATCCCAAGACGCGAGCGGAGCTCAGGGCGCTGCTCGAAGCGCGAGACCAAGACGGACTGTGGCAGCGCTTCTCGGGTCCACTCGAGTTCGGCACGGCGGGCCTGCGCGGCCTGCTCGGCGCCGGTCCCCACCGCATGAACCGCGTCGTCGTGCAGCGCGCCACGGCGGGGCTCGTCGCCTACCTGCTCGAGCAGCTGCCCGAGGCGCGCGAGCGGGGCGTCGCCATCGGCTACGATGGGCGCCGCATGAGCGAGGTCTTCGCCCGGGACGCCGCCGAGGTGGTCGCTGGCGCTGGCGTGCTCGCGCGGGTCTTCCCCCACGTCGCGCCCACGCCCCTCGTGGGCTTCGCGGTGCTCGACCAAGGCGCAGCGGCGGGCATCGTCATCACGGCCAGCCACAACCCGCCCGACTACAACGGCTACAAGGTCTTCTGGGGCAACGGCGCGCAGATCATCCCGCCCCATGACGAGGGCATCGCCAAGCGCATCGCGGCCGTGGGCGCGCTCGCGGAGCTTCCACGCATGGCGCGCGCGGAGGCCGAAGCGCGCGGGCTCTACCAGAGCCTCGACGAGGCCCTCGAGCGCCGCTACCTCGACCGCGTGCGCGGCATGGGCCTCGAGCCGGACGTGCCCAAGGACATCGGCATCGCCTACACGGCGCTGCATGGCGTGGGCGCGCCTTACACCGAGACCGCGCTGCGCGAGGCCGGCTTCGAGCGGGTCGCGAGCGTCGCCGCGCAACGGGAACCCGACGGCGAGTTCCCGACGGTCTCCTTCCCCAACCCCGAAGAGGACGGTGCCCTCGACATGGTGCTCGCCCTCGCCGACGAGCACGGCGCGGACCTAATCCTCGCCAACGATCCCGACGCCGACCGCCTCGCCGTCGCGGCGCGCGACGCCAGCGGTGAGATGCAGCGCCTCTCCGGCAACGAGACGGGCTGCCTGCTCGCCCACTATCTGCTCGAACGCGGGCCTGCGCGCGACAAGCCCTTCGTGCTCTCGAGCCTCGTCAGCTCGCCCATGCTCGGCGTGATCGCCGAGGCTCACGGGGCGCATTGGGAGGAGACGCTCACGGGCCACAAATGGATCCAAAACCGCGCCCTAGAGCTCGAGGCCGAGGGTGGCACGTTCGTACTCGGCTACGAGGAGGCGCTCGGCTATGGCGTCGGCAACCTCGTGCGCGACAAGGACGGCGTCTCCGCGGCGCGCGTGATGGCCGAGCTCGCCGCCTACTACAAGAGCAAGGGTGGCGGCGTGATCGCCGAGCTCGAGAACATGGCCCGACGCTACGGGCTCTTCATGAGCCGACAGGTCTCCCTGGTGCTCCCGGGCGACGACGGCGCCGACCGCATCCGAAACATCATGCAGGCCGCGCGCGACGACGGCCCGTGGAGGGTGGCGGGCCACGACGTGCTCACGCAGTGGGATCTGATGGACAGGCGGCGCCTCGACCGGGCGGGCAAGTATACGCGGACCCAGCTGCCGCGCAGCCTCGTGATGTGCTTCCCGCTCGAAGGCGGCCACCGCATCATGCTGCGGCCCAGCGGCACGGAGCCCAAGCTCAAGTACTACTTCGACGTGCGCGTCGAGCTCGAGGCGAGCGAGTCCATGGCGGACGCTCGCCAGCGCGGCGAGGCGCTGATGGACGAGCTCGAGGGGAAGTTTCGGGGCCGTTTCGAACAGGGCAGGTGCCCGGACTGAGACGGCGCGAGGCCCGGGCTGAGCCCGCGCCGCAAGCTCACTTGCTGCGGTCGCCGAGCAGCGTGTTCGTGAGCGCAGACCACTGCTTGGCCTGCTCCGCGTCGCGCTGGGCGCGCTGACCGAGGAAGCGATGGTGCAGCATCGGCGTCGCTACGGGATCGTCGGGATCCGGCAGCTCGAGCCAGATACGCTGTGCGCGGCGGCGATGCTGGTTGGCCATGGCGCGCGCCACGAGTACGACGCCCGCGGTGTCGATGGGCGCGTCGAAATCGTCGGGCAGTGCGACGTAGCGCTGGATCAAGCCGATGTCGGCGTGGACCAGGTGGGCGTAGGTCCGGAGATCACCCATGCGGTGAAAGGGCAGGACCTCGCCGCGATCGAGGTCGACGTTGTGACGGCGCGCGTCGATCACGACCTCGCGCCGCAGCAGCGGATCCGGGAGATCGACCACGACCTCGCGCACGGGCTCCTCGACGCGCAGGCGCTCGAGACCGCGCATGTGACCCGCCTCCTTGGTCAGGCGGCCGACGGCGCTGCGCCAGCGGAACTTGTCCGGACGGCGGCTGCGAATCTCGCGCACGGCGAATCGCTTGTCGCCACGCTCGGAGTAGAAGTTGACGGCGTCGGTGACGCGGGCTCGGGACATCAAGACCTCCGCCGCCCTTGTCCATCGAGAAGGCCGACGAGGTCAAAAAAGCGACACGGTCGCGGCCGCTAGCTCAGGGCAGCGGGTGGAGCTGGAAGGGGTAGTTGATGCTGATGGACTCGCGCGTAAAGCGCGGGAAGTGGGCGCTCTGGACCACACCGGCCATGCACTGACCTTCGTCGGTCTCGGCCGCGTCGCCTTGAAGCGTAGCCCCTGTCACGTCACCCGTCGCGCCCTCGATGCTGATGTGGAAGGTCGCCACACCGTCGAACTCCGGCGCGCAACCGCGGAGCGCTCCCGTGAGGGTCTGCATGACGCCGACGATCACCTCCCTCGGAGGAGCCTCGGGCAAGGGTGGCGGCAGGGGACGACCGCCGAGGGCGGAGAGCCCCTGTTGAGCGGCTGTGTTGTTGGGATCGGCCACGAGGGCCTGCTGGAGCGCCGCGATGGCGCCGTCGCGATCCCCGGCGGCGACCAGCGCACGCGCCTGTGCCACCCGGAACGCGCCGTTGTCCGGCGCCAAGCGCACGGCTTGGCCGTAGGCCGCGGCC
>JAADHO010000328.1:0-4231 GCA_013151775.1 Deltaproteobacteria bacterium
AACACGGTGCAGTGCGTCCCCGGCGCCATCTGCGTGAACATCGCTGCCGCCCCCGCCCCATCCGTGCCCATCTGTCACGCCGTCTGCGCGACGGACTCGGACTGCGCCGGCCCCGGCGCCCTGTGCCTCGGCGGTATCACGGGCTCCACCGACAAGACCTGCACGGTCGACTGCGATCCGGCCACTCAGGTGGGCTGCCCCAGCGGCACGGCCTGCTCGTTCTTCACCGAGACGACCGGCGCCATGCGGCGCTTGACGGACTGCTCGACGCCCGTGGGCACGGGGGGTCAGAACGCCGGCTGCGCCGACGACACGGACTGCCAGAAGGGCTTCACCTGCATCAACAGCAGCGCCACCGGCACGGTGCTGCAATGCCTGCGTTCGTGTCGACTGACCCCCGCGGGAGGTGAATGCGGCAGCACCACCACATGCTACGGCTTCACCACGCCCATCATCTGGAACGGCACGGAGTACGGCGTCTGCAACTGAGCGGGCGCCGTCAAATGGCGAAGGCGCGCGTGATCATCCAATAGCCGGCGATCAGCACGACGAGGATCGAACCGCCGCGGACGATCACGGGCCCGAAACCGCGCCAACGCGACGCGCGCTCCAGAGGCACGATGGTGAGGAGCACCAACGAGAGCTGCGCGAGCTCGATGCCTACGTTGAACGAGAGCAGCGCGAGCACGGCGTGATCCCTCGGCAGGCCCAGCTCAGACAGCACGCTCGAGAAGCCGAAGCCGTGGATCAGCCCGAAGCCGAAGGCCACCTTGGGCATGGCGCCGCGCTCTCCAGGTCGGAAGAGGTTCAGCAGCGCCACCAACACGATGCTCGCGGCGATCAGCGTCTCCACCAGACGCGAGGGCAGCACCACCCAGCCGAGGGCGGCGGAGATCAGGGTGATGCTGTGGCCGAAGGTGAAGGCCGTGACCAGAATGGCCACGTCACGGAACGCCATGCGCAGCCCGCGCTTCTGCGCCACGAAGCCCGCGCCGAGCATCAGGGAGAAGAGGAAGAGCATGTGGTCGTAGCCCGTGAAGAGGTGCATCACGCCCTCCACCACGAAGACCTTCACCAGATGAAACGCGCCCGGTGCGGCTCCCAGAGACAGCTCGCGGCTGCCATGCCTCAGGATGGTCGCGTCTTCGCTGTCGGCGTAGGCCACGTGAACCATGGCCTCGTGCTGCGGATCGCCGTCGAAGATGGTGTCGTCACGCAAGATCAACCCGGACGCGCCCGGGGGACATGTGAAGATCATGGGCACCGCCAAGAAGGCGCGCTGGTCGCGCTCGACCTGCGTGGGCGTGCCGACCTCCGACGCACACGCCCCCGCGTCGGCGCGCACCGTGACCCCATGGGCGAGCCAGCTGCGCAGGGCGTCCGCGTGGGCGAGCACCTCTCGGGGTGACGCGTCCGATCCGAGCCCGAGCTCCATGGCCGCGTCCACAGCCTCGATCTCCACGCTGACGTGCACGCCTCCCGCCGTGCGCTCCACTCGGATGTACTTGTTGCTGCCGAGGTGCGCCTCGGCCCGCGGCAGGCAGACGACCGAGGCGAGGACGAAGGCGAGGACCAGCCACGAAGAGAACCCGCTAGGCGAACGAAGCATGCGGACCTTCTACCCAGAAGCCAGCCCGCGGTCGACGTCGACTCCTGCGAAGGCTATGAAGGCGCTCGATGCTGATCGACGACGACCACTTCCACGATCAATGCGGGGTCTTCGGTCTCTTCGAGGCGGAGCAGGCCGCGAACCTGACGTACCTCGGTCTCCACGCCTTGCAGCATCGCGGGCAGGAGGCCGCGGGCATCGTCACATCGGACGGGGCGCGCCTCTTCGTGCACCGCGCCCTCGGGCTCGTGCCGGAGGTGTTCACGGAGGAGGTGCTCGGTCGACTCCCCGGGCGCCGCGCCATCGGACACGTGCGCTACTCCACGGCGGGCGGCTCCCACGTGAAGAACGCCCAGCCCCTCGCGGTCGACTGCGCCCATGGCTCCATCGCCTTGGCGCACAACGGCAACCTCACCAACGCCGTGCCTCTGCGCGCCGAGCTCGAGCAGGCGGGCAGCATCTTCTCGTCGGCGAGCGACACGGAGGTGCTCGTCCACCTGATCGCCAAGAGCCGCGCTGCGAGCCACGAGGCGCGCGTCTCGGAAGCCCTGAGCCGCGCCCAGGGCGCCTACTCCTTGGTGATCCTCACGCCGGAAGAATTGATCGCCGTGCGTGACCCTCTGGGGCTGCGTCCCCTCTGCCTCGGGCGTCTGGGAGAGGCTTACGTGGTGGCCTCGGAGCCGCCCGCCTTTGCGCTGATCGGCGCGGAGTACGTGCGCGACGTCGAGCCCGGCGAGATGTTGATCATCGACGACTTCGGCCTGCGCAGCGAGCGGCCCTTGCCGGACTCGGCGCAGCGCAGCTGCATCTTCGAACACGTCTACTTCGCGCGCCCCGACTCGCACCTCGGGGGCGTGGGCGTGTACGCCGCGCGCAAGCGCATGGGGAAGCGCCTGGCCCACGAGCAGCCCGTGGAGGCGGACCTGGTGATCCCGGTCCCGGACAGCGGCGTGGCCGCGGCCCTGGGCTTCGCGGCGGCCCTCGGCCTGCCCTACGAGATGGGCCTGATCCGCAGCCACTACGTGGGGCGCACCTTCATCGAGCCCGAGAACACCATCCGCAACTTCGGCGTACGCCTGAAGCTGCACCCCGTCCGCGAGGTGCTCGAGGGCAAGCGCGTGGCCGTGGTGGACGACTCCATCGTGCGCGGCACGACCAGCCGCAAGATCGCACGCATGCTGCGCGAGGCAGGCGCCCGCGAGGTGCACCTGCGCATCAGCTCGCCGCCCACCGCCTGGCCCTGCTTCTACGGCATCGACACGCCACGGCGGCAGGAGCTCGTGGCCTCGAACCACACGCCCGACGAGATCGCGCGCTTCGTGCTCGCCGACTCCCTGGGCTACCTCTCGATCGCGGGCCTACGCGAGGCGGTGTCGGGCGAGGCCTCAGGCGAGGCGCGAGGCTTCTGCGACGCCTGCTTCAGCGGCGACTATCCCATCGCCGTGGATCTACCCAGCGAGGGCGCGCGCACCAAGCTGCCGCTGGTGGGCGTGTAGGTCAGCCCGTATCACGCGTCCGCTGCGCCACGAAGCGCAGCACCCTCTTCTCGACCTCCTCGGGGCGCTCGAGGTGTAGGAAGTGCCCCACGCCGGGCAGCACCTCGATCTGCCCCCACTCGCCGAGGAGCGAAGCGGATGCGTGCGCCGCCTCCGGGCTCATGCAGCCGTCGTCCATGCCGTGCAGGTGCAGCGTGGGCAGCTGCCACGGGACGCTCCCGAGCCGCCGCAGACGCCGCAAGGCGGGACGCAAAGGCAGCGCGCCGTGGCGGTAGTAGTCGAGGGGCGCACCGGCGCTCTGACGTAGGCAACGCTTCACGCGCTCCATGTGCTCGCGGTCGACCGAGAGGCCCGGCGACCAGCGGCGCCACAGACGCCCGACCGGGGCGAAGTCGTCGCGGGCGAGGGCCAACGCGCTGAATGGGAGCTGAAACGCGAGCATGTAGGCGCTCATGCGTCGCTGCCGCGCCGAGCGCAGCCAGGTCGAGGCGAAGGCCCGTGGATGGGGAACGGCCAGCGAGACGAGGGCCGCGACACGCTCGGGGCGCAGGGCCGCCAGGGTGTAGGCCACGGCCGCACCCCAATCGTGACCCACGAGCACGACGCGCCGCTGCGGGCAGAGGGCGTCTGCCAGCGCCATGAGCGCGCCCGCTACCGACTCGAGATCCGCGCGCGCCAAGCGCGGCGAGGGCGCGTAGCCCGGCAAGAAGGGCAAGGCCACGCGATAGCCCTGCGCCGCCAAGCATCGACCGAGCCCGTGGAAGGTGGACGGCACGTCCGGGAAGCCGTGCAGACACAAGGCCAGCGGCCCATCCTCGGGACCCGCGAGGTCGAGCGTCAGATGGGCGACACGAGCGCGCTTCCAGACCATCGTCTCGCGGCTCCTAAGGGCTCGTCGTGACGCTCACGCTCGGAGAGCGCAGCGTGCGCGTGGCGTCGTCGGTGGCGTAGAAGCGCATCGTCCCGGGCAAGGTGGGCACGACGAAGCGCAGCTCAGGATCCTCGAGGAAGGTCGCGAAACCATAGTCCGTCGCGACAGGCTCTTCGAGGTAGAGCGCGATCACGTCGTCCCGCTCGAAACCGCAGGCCTCCACGACGATCTCGAACTCACTGCCCGCGACGCCAG
>JAADHO010000328.1:4240-6941 GCA_013151775.1 Deltaproteobacteria bacterium
GTCAGGCTTCGGCCGCTGCCCGGGCACATGCTGCTAGCGGCGCAGCCCGAGAGGGCGAGGACCGCGGCGAGGGGCAAGCGAGCGAGGATGAAGGGCGTCGACATACCCACAGTGTGCCGAGCCCGCCGATGCGGGACAACTCCCCGGAGTCAGGCGACGACAAAATGTGCAACAGTCACCAAGACCAGACGACACCGTTCTAGGCCCTCATGCACCGCGCCGTCGTACCCGACAACATCCGAAAGCTCGTCCAGCCGCCGTTCTCGGTGGCTCGCCTCGATGATCGCGACGATCTCGGCGGGGTCTTCGTTTTGGTGGATGACCAAGGATCACGCAGGCTGTACCGCTACAACAGCGGGGCCATGGCGTGGGCCAGCGTGAACGGCGACATGGTGGTGAGCTTCCAGATCGCCGAGACCAAGCGCGCCGAGCGGCTCTGGAAGAAGCACGGCACCCAGCTCACCGCTGACTACCGCAAGAAAATCACCGAGGCGTTGCGGCCAGGTCAGGCCGCCGAGGAGGGCCTACGCGAGCTCTGGGGCCCTCACCTCGTGGGCCTGCGACTGCTCGAAGAGCGCGAGGGCCAGCGCCTCTACCGCGTGCTCCAGCACTACCCCCGACGCACGGGCCGGCTCCGCCTCACCGTGGATGAGCACGGGAGCGTTCGCGCCGTTCAGTTCAGCTAGGTCACCGCGCCCACCGGCTCACGACCCTCATCCGGGGTCTCGATGCTGCGCGAACAGCACCTACGCGTGGCGTCGTCGGTCGCGTACTCCCCAGCGCGCCCCATCATGTAAGCTGCCTGGGATGAAGGACGAAGCATCCATGGTGGAGATTCTGCGCCCCGACGCCCCGGGCAGAGTGCTGCTCACGGCGGAGCACGCGAGCGAGGAGTTGCCGCCGGGCGTTCATTGGCCGGCGGCCGACGCTTGGCTGAAGGGCACGCATTGGGCGCTGGATCTGGGCGCCGCGGAGCTGACGCGCGAGCTCTCCGAGGCCCTGAACGCCCCCGCTGTGCTGGCGCGCTTCTCGAGGCTTTGGATCGACGCCAACCGCCCCGCCGGCTCGGACACCCTCTTCCGCGAGCAGGCGGAGGGTCGCGAGATCGCGCTGAACCGAGAGCTCGACGCCGCCGAGCGGGAGCGACGCCTGAGCGCTTGCTACCGGCCCTACCACGCGGCCATCGACGCCGCCCTCGCAGCCTCGCCCGCTGACGTCGTCTTCGCCATCCACACGTTCACACCCGTCTACGAAGGCGAGGCGCGCACGCTGGGCGTGGGCGTACTCTTCGAACACGAGCAGGCGCTCGCCACGCGCGTCGCCGAGGCGCTCTCGCCCCTCGGGGTGTCCGTCGCGCTGAACGAGCCCTACTCGGGTCGCGCCGGCATGATCTACGCTGCGAGCTACCACGCCGGCAGACACGGGCGACGCGCCCTCGAGCTGGAGGTGCGCCAAGACCTGTGCGTCGACGCCGACTTCCGCGCCAAGCTCGTCGACCTGCTCGACGCAGAGCTCTTCCGCGGATGAGCGAGCGTCAGGGGATCCTGAGCCCAGCCTGCCGCAGGAGCGCCGCCACCTGCATCAAGGGCAAGCCCTCGATGGCGCTGAAGTCCTGCCCCGAGATGGACTCGAAGAGGCTGACGCCGAGCGCCTCCACCTTGTAGCTGCCCGCGCAGTCGAGGGGCATGTCGTGGGCCACGTAGCGCTCGATCTCGTGCTCGCTGAGCGCGCGCATCTGCATCCGGTGCACATCCAGCAGCTCACGCGGCGCGGCGCCGGGGCCGAGCAGGCAGACGGCGGTGACGAGCCGACGGCCAGGCTCCGAAGCTGCGCGCGGGCCGCGTCGACGCTGCCGGGCTTACCCAGGATCACGCCGTCGAGATCCACGAGTTGATCGGCCCCGAGCACCAGGGCGTCGGGCTGGCCCTGGAAGACCGCCTGCGCCTTGGCCCGTGCCAGATGCGCGGCGATGGCGTCGGGACAGCGCATGCCCTGGGCGAGCGCCCGCTCGTCGACGTCAGGCCCATCGCACTCGAAGGCCACGCCGAGGCGCTCGAGCAGCGAGCGGCGATAGGGCGAGCTGGAGGCGAGCACGAGACGCGGCGTGGAGGACGGCATGGGGCTGCTTGTATCAAGTCTCGAATCCGGCGGCTGGCGCGGAACCGTCATTGTGCAACAATCCGCTATTACTACTAGAGACGACGCGTCTCGGGGGTGGATCGATGCACGACGACATGGACGAAGAAGACTGGGAGCCGATGCCGTCCGTCGTGGGGATTCCTCTGCCCGACGAAGACGTCGTCGATAGTGACGGCGCACCGGAACGCGTGAGCGAGGAGCCCGAGGCGCTGTCGGGGGAGGATCTGATGGAGGCCGAGCTCGACGAGGCCGAGCTCGAGGTCGACGATCTCCAGTGGGTGTCCGGGGTGCCTCTGCCCGAGCCCCCTCCGCCTCTGCCTGCCACAGCGCGGGCGTTCGCGCCTCCACCTCCTGTGCCCTTCACGCCTGCGACGCGAGCGGCGCCCAGCAGCGCGGGCCGCTCGAGCTTCGTGGATCTCGACGAGCTGCTCGAGGAGGTGATCCGGGACGACTCGACGCGCCCAGTTCCCTTCGTGCCACGGCCCGATCTGTCCACGGCCGAGACGCCCCACGCGCGCCGCTGGCCCTACGCGCTGGCGGCCTTGGCGGCGGGAGCCGTGGT
>JAADHO010000113.1 GCA_013151775.1 Deltaproteobacteria bacterium
GACTGCCCGATCAGGACCGTGATGACTCCGGCCGTCGTGCCCGTCCACGCGAGGTCCACACCCGCGAGACGGGTCACGGTGGTGGTGCCCGTGCTCAGATCGGGCGACGTCAAGGTCACGCTGGTGGGCGCCGGCACGGACTGCATGAAGCCGGGCACGCCCGGCGAGGTGCCGAAGGCCTGGAAGTTCACCGTGGCGGAGCCGTCGGGCCACAGCAGAGAGGCCGCGGTGAAGGGCGCGTAGCTGCCGTCGGCGGCAGGCGGCAAGGTGGCCGTGGGGCCGCCCGCGGTGACGACGATCACCCCCGCGTTGGGCGCTACCGGAGGGGGACCGGCGTCCACTGGACCAGAGTCCACGGATCCGGCGTCGGGAGCAGGCCCCGCGTCCACGCCGCCGTCCATCACGGGCGGGCTGGTGTCTGGACATTGGGTGAGGGTGCAGCCGCCCACCGTTCGCGTGGTGCAGTCTCCTGCTGGAGACTGGGAGAACGCAGCGGTGACGAGGGTGCGTGGCACGGGCCCGGCGCCCACGTCTGCTTGATCGCTGAACGCCATGACCTGTCCCGTGGGAGGCGGCCCCGCGTCGAGGGAGCCCGAGTCCCGAGGCCCCGTGTCCGCACCGGAGTCCCGAGGCCCCGCGTCGAGGCTTCCGTCGAGGCTCCCGTCGACGCCGGCGTCCTGTGGACCGATGGCGACGCAGCGGCGCTCGACACAGCGCTCGTCGATCTTGCAGTGCGTGTCGACCACGCATTGGGGACCACCACCGCAGGCGCCGAGCACAGCGGCGAGGCCGGTGAGCGCGAGCAGCCGCAGGGCGAGCCGAGGGTGTGGGCGAAGTGGGAGGTCAGTCACGGCTGCAACTCTACCCGTCCTGGCCCCGGCGCGACAATCGCCGTGTGAGCGCGCGGCGTTTCTGGAAAGAGAGCGGCCGCCGCACAGGCTACTCCTCCTTGTAGCGACTCAGGATCAGGTCGAGCAGCGGGCCGATGCCCTCGCTGCGCGCGAGCGTGACGGACTCGACGTTGCAAGCGAGCAGGTGTGGCGCGAGGGCCTCGCCGCAGGGCTCGTCCTCGCCCCAAATGACGACCAAGACCTGATCGGGCAGATCCTTGAGCGCGGAGGCGAGCTCGGCCTCGCTCACGTCGGGCGGCGAGACGCAGTCCACCAGGGCAAGCAGCGGCGCCTCGGAGAAGGTGGCGCGGCGGATCTCGTGCACGCTGGTCGCCAAGGTAGTGTGCAGGCGCGCGGCGCCCAGGGAGGCCTCGAGGCGCGCCGAGAAGGTGCTGCGGCCGGAGATGATCAGCACGGAGACGGGCTCGCGCCAGACGATCGGCATGGTGATGGTGATGCTCGGCTCGCCGTCGAGTTCGATGTCGATGTCGAGGGGGATGTCCGTGCCCGTGCGGTCGCCGTGCACGAGCACGCGGTCGAGGCGATTCAGCAGCTCGTCCGTGACGAGATCGCCGACCCTGCGCAGCAGGATCTCCTTGAGCGGACCGTGACAAAGATCCAGCACGTCCTGACGGGAGCTCGGCACACCGCCTTCCCAGCGCGAGAGCGCCGCGAACATGGCGGCCGTGGCGACCTCCGGAGGCAACGCCCCCTCGAGCACCTCGCGCACGACGTGGACCTCTTCGCGCACGCTCGTTTGCATCGTCACCCCACGGATTATGCCAGAAGCCGAGCCGGGTGTCTGTGACCCCAAGAGAGAGAGCGCGGGCGACACACGCGTGGCTCCCTGCGGGGCCATCTGATAGCGTCCCGCCGCCATGATCACTCGCTACTCTCGGGCGTGCTTCCGCGAGCTCTTCTCGGATGCGCACAAGTACCGCACCTGGTTTGACGTGGAGGTCGCGGCCTGCCGCGCCATGGAGCACGCGGGGCTCGTGCCCGAAGGCAGCGCCGACGCCGTGGCGCCATTCCGCGACGCGCTCGACCCCGATCGCATCGACGAGATCGAACGCGAGACGCGCCACGACGTGATCGCGTTCCTGACCCACGTGGAGCAGCTCGCAGGAGAGCCCGCCCGCTGGCTGCATCGCGGCATGACCTCGAGCGACGTGCTCGATACGTCCACGGCCCTGACCTTGGTGGAGGCGAGCGATCTCTTGCTCGAGGGCGTGGACGCCCTGCTCGACGCCTTCGAGACGCGCATCGAGGAGCATCGGAAGACGCCCGCCATCGGCCGCTCCCACGGCATCCACGCCGAGCCCGTCAGCTTCGGACTGATCCTCGCAGGCCACTATGCCGAGCTGTCTCGGGGCCGGCGTCGTTTGGCTGCGGCACGCGAAGAGATCGCCGTCGGCAAGATCGCCGGCGCTGTGGGCAGCTACGCTCACCTGACCCCGGCCATCGAGGCTGAGGCTCTCGGCGCCCTCGGGCTGCGAGGAGAGACGGTGGCGACTCAGATCGTAGCGCGGGATCGCCACGCGGCCTGGCTCGCGAGCCTAGGGCTCTTGGCGGCGGGCATCGAGCGCTTCGCCACCAACGTCCGCCATTGGCAGCGCACGGAGGTGGGCGAAGCGGAGGAGCGCTTCAGCAAGGGCCAGAAGGGGTCGAGCGCCATGCCCCACAAGCGCAACCCCGTGCTGACAGAGAACCTCTGCGGCCTGGCCCGCGTGGTGCGCGCGGCCGTCACGCCGGGCCTCGAGAACGTCGCCCTCTGGCACGAGCGCGACATCAGCCACTCGTCGGTGGAGCGCATGCTCTTGCCCGACGCCTCGGGGACCCTCGACTTCATGTTGCAGCGCACGCGCGGCGTGATCGAGGGCTTGGTCGTCTACCCGGAGCGGCTGCGCGAGAACCTCGACAAGACGGGCGCCCTGTGGGCGAGCGAGGGCGTCTTGCTCGCCTTGGTGGGCCACGGCCTCGGGCGCCAAGAGGCCTACGTCTTGGTGCAACGCAACGCCATGCAGGCCTTCCACGGCGAGGGCGACTTCCGCGAACTCTTGGCGGCGGACGCGGACGTGGGCACGAAGCTCGACCCCGGGGAGCTCGACGCCTGCTTCGATCTCGACCACGCCCTCAGCCACGTGGACACCATCATCGACCGCGCGCTCGCGGCGCGCCGGGAGGCCTGAGACATGAGCGTGAACGACAGCGCCCTGCGCCTTGGCCTCGAGCGTCCGCTGCTCGGCACGAACTTCACGGACGCGGGCGCGCGCTACGAAGGCAAGGTCCGCGACAACTACAGCAAGGACGGCCGGCGCATCATCGTCGTCACGGACCGCATCAGTGCCTTCGATCGCGTGCTCGGCACCCTGCCCTTCAAGGGTCAGGTGCTGAACGGCCTCGCCGCATGGTGGTTCGAGGAGACGAAGTCTCTCGTCCCGAACCACGTGCTCGAGGTGCCCGATCCCAACGTGATGATCGCCCTGGAGTGCGAGCCCTTGCCCGTCGAGATGGTGATGCGCGCCTACGTCACGGGCGTGACCTCGACCAGCATCTGGACCCACTACGCCGCCGGCGAACGCGTCTTCTGCGGCCATCGCCTACCCGATGGCCTCAGGCAACATCAGCGATTGCCCGAGGCGATCCTGACCCCGAGCACGAAGGCCGCCCACGGCGACCACGACGTCTCGGCGTCGCGCGAAGAGATTCTGGCCGAGGCACGCATCAGCGCGCGCGACTTCGACGCCGCCGCGGAGATGGCCAGGACCCTCTTCGCGCACGGCCAGAAGCTCTGCGCCGAGCGCGGCCTCATCTTGGTGGACACGAAGTACGAGTTCGGACGCGCCAAGGACGGACGCATCGTGGTGATCGACGAGATCCACACGCCCGACTCGTCCCGCTATTGGTACGCCGCGAGCTACGCCGAGCGCTTCGAGACCGGCGAGAGTCCCGAGTCCTTCGACAAAGAGTACGTGCGCCGCTGGCTCGCCAGCGAAGGCTACAGGGGCGACGGCCCGCCCCCGACGCTCCCCGACGATGTACGCATGGAGGCCTCTCGACGCTACATCGAAGCCTGCGACGTGATCCGCGGCGACGCCTTCGTGCCCAACACGGAGGAGCCCGTGGCGCGCATCCGGAAGAACCTCGGGCTGAGCTGAGTTCGAACCGCGCCCTCTCTCACTGAGTGGCGTCTAGAAAATACTGGAGAGACGCGGGGGAGAAGCCGATCAGAGAGTGCCTGGATCGCTCGAAGGTCGGCACCGAACGGCGCGGGTTGATCTCGGCGTGCCGACGCGCCGCCTCGGGATCCTTCTCCACGTCCCGCTCGTCGAACTCGATGCCATGCTGCACCATCCAGAGACGCGCCTGCCTGCTCACATGACACCACTCCGTGGAGTACATGATCAGCAGATCATCATCGCCCGCGTCGGGGCCCGCGTCCGCATGGGCGTCAGTAGGCTGGTCTGCGCTATAGATCCCGACGCCGTAGCTTCCCCCGACGTAACCGCCTCCGAGCTCTCCGCCCGCGGCCTCCGTGCGGCCGGCTCGGGACGGACTCGGCGCAGCCGACGACGCGAAGATCATTTGGAACACCGGAGGGCCGAGCTCCGTGTGAATCGAAGCCTCCGGTTCGACGCGATCGTCCTCGACATCAACGAGCGACGCCTCGACCTGCCCGAGCTGCACCTCGATCCGGCGGCTCGGCGCCTCCGTCTCCGCCTCTGCCTCACCCTCATCCAACACGTCCTCGGGGACGAATCGCCAGGCTCGCGCGCGCGCTGGCTGCGAGGGCGCGGGCTCTCGCGCCGCGTCACTCCCAGCGTCGGCGCTCGGACGGATGACGTCGCCCGGAGACGCACCACCGCTCGCTGTGAGTTCGCCTCGACTCTCGGCTCCGAAGGCCGCCGCCGCGAACACGCCCAGCGCGGCCATCAGCCCCAGAGACGCGAACTTGCTGCCGTGATTGAGCACACGCAAAGCGTAGCGGACCGACGGGCCGAATCAACTCCAGCGCGCGGAGCGCGTCGTCCCGAACCACACTCTAGAGCGTGGGCTGCGGCTTAGCCGGCGCCGCGTCCTCGTAGAGCTTCGCGATCACATCCGCGTACTTCTCGTGAATCGGGCCGCGCTTCAGCTTCATCGTGGGCGTCAGCTCGTCGCCTTCCACGCTGAACTCGACGGGCAGGAGCTCGAACTTCTTGATCGTCTGGTAGCGTGCCACCTGCGCGTTGCAGCGCGTCTCGATCTCGTTCTGAAGCCAGGCGCGCACCTTGCCGGAGGCGGCGAGCTGCTCGATGTCGCCCGACGCGCCCGTCGCCTCGCGCACCGCCTCGAGGTTCTCTGGATCCAGGGTGATCAGGGCGCAGAGGTAGGGCTTGCGATCGCCGACGACCACGCATTGGGCGACGCCGTCGATGCCCTTCACGTGGTTCTCCATCTCCACCGGCGCGACGTTCTTGCCGCCAGCGGTGATCAACAGCTCCTTCTTGCGGCCCGTGATCGACAGGTTGCCCTCCGCGTCGAGGCTGCCGAGGTCGCCCGTGAGGATCCAGCCGTCCTCGCCGTAGAGCTCCTTCGTCTCGTCTTCCATGTGCAGGTAGCCGCGGGTCATGTTGCGTCCGCGCAGGCAGACCTCACCGTCGTCGGCGATGCGGATCTCCACGCCGTCGAGGGCCGTGCCCACGGTGCCGAAGCGCGGCTTCGCGGGATCCGTCAGCGTCGCCACGCCGCTCGTCTCGCTCATGCCGTAGGCCTCGAAGATCGTGATGCCGATGGAGGCGAAGAACTCCTGCGTGCTGACGGCGATGGGCGCCGCGCCCGTGACCGCGACCTCGAGGCGGTCGAGGCCCAGAGCCGTCTTGATCTTGTCGACCACCAACGCCCGCGCGAGCTTACGGCCGAGCCCGATGCGGATGGAGCCACGCTCCACGTCCTGCTTGAAGCCGGCGAACTCGGTCTCACGCGCCCAGGCCGCGAGCTTGCCCGTCACGCCCTTGGCCTCGGCGAGCTTGCCCGAGAGCGCCGCCTCGAACTTCTCCCACACGCGCGGCACGCCCAGGAAGATGGTGGGTCGTGCGGCGACCAGGTGCTCCTTCAGCTCCGCGAGGTCGGCGCAGAAGTAGACCTGACCGCGGGTGACGATGCTGTTCACGTTGGTGATCAACTGCTCCGCCTGATGGCACAGGGGCAGGTAGCTGACGGCGTGGTACTCGGTGGTGCGGCTCTGGAAGCGCGGGAAGCGCGCCAAGCAGGCGCGGCCCACCATCAGCTGTCCGGCGTGATCGAGCATCACGCCCTTGGGTACGCCCGTGGTGCCGGAGGTGTAGATCAACAGACACGTCTCGTCGTCCGTCAGCTCGTCCATGCGCCGCTTCAGCGCCTCGGGCGGCTGCTCCGCGCCGAGCTTGCGCAGGGCCTGCAGGCTGATCACCCGCGGGTCGGCGTGCTCGACCTCGTCGAAGGTGACGAGGTGCTCGAGCCTGGGGAAGAGCTCCTCCGCCTCGGCGGCGAGGTACTTCTCGAGCTGCTCCGCGCCGTCCGCGATGGCGATCTTGGCGCGCGAGTTCTTCACGATGTAGGCGAGCTGCTCCGGCGTGTTCGTGACGTAGATCGGCGCCGGCACGCCGCGCGCGGCTTGGATGCCGAACTCGCAGATCACCCAGGCGGGGCTGTTGCGTCCGACGAGCGCCACGCACTCCCCCGGCTCATGACCCAGGGCGATCAGGCCTCGACCCACATCGGAGAGCGCGGCGTGGTACTCGCTCCACGACAGCGTGCGCCAGCGCCCGTCGACGCGCTCGTGCAGCGCGGGCTGACCGGGATAGCTCTCCGCCCAGCGGGCGATGGTGTGGACGAGGGTGTGTGGCTCAGTCATGGGGACGGAGCCTGACACGCTCGTTCGCGCCCCAGCAACCCCCCGAGGGGTGAGCGGGGCTGAATCCCCAGAGCGGCGCTCTACCCCAGAGCGCGTCGCAGAGCGTGGCTGAGCTGCTCGAGCGAAAAGGGCTTGGCCAGCACCTCGTGGTGTGCTCCGGAGAAGCCGCGCTCGTCGAGCAGGTCCCGGGCGTAGCCGCTCATGAAGAGCACGGGGATCGCGGGCCAGCGCGCCGCCACCTTCGCGGCCAAGGCGGGGCCGCTCATCTCGGGCATGACCATGTCGCTCAGCACCACGTCGACCCCGCCATCGAACTCCTCGAGCAGCGCGAGGGCCTCGGCGCCGCGGGCAGCGTCGAGCACACGGTAGCCCTGCGCCAAGAGCATGCGCTTGGTGAGCCGTCGAACCATGGCCTCGTCCTCGACCAAGAGCACCGTCTCGCTGCCCCCGGGGCTGACCCGATTCGCCTCGGGCTCCGGCGCCTCCGCGAGCTGCTCCGCCAAGGGCAAGCTGACGCGCATGGTCGTGCCCTCTCCCGGGGCGCTCTCGATCTGCACGTGGCCGCCGCTCTGCTTCACGATGCCGTACACGATGGACAGGCCAAGGCCTGTGCCCTTGCCCACCTCCCGGGTGGTGAAGAAGGGCTCGAAGGCTTGGAAGCGCACCTCCTCGTCCATGCCGTGCCCGGTGTCCTGCACCGAGAGCAAGGCCCGCGTCTGTTCACGGCTCGTCTGGATGATCAGTCGACCGCCTCCCGGCATGGCGTCGCGGGCGTTGACCGCGAGGTTCATCAGCACCTGCTCGAGCTGTCCCACGTCCGCCTCGACCGGACAGCATTCTGGATCCAGCGCGAGCTCCAGCGTGACGTCCTCGCCGATCACGCGCCGGAGCATCTTGGCGACGTCCGTGACGACCCGATTGAGGTCGACGCGCCCGAGGGTCTGCTTCTGATGGCGGCTGAACACCAAGAGCTGGCGCGTGAGCTGCACGGCCCTGCGGCCCGCCTGCTTGATCTCGTCGGCTAACGCCTCGGCGCCGTCCAGTGTGGAGATCTCCTCGGCCACGCCGAGGATCACCGTGAGCAGGTTGTTGAAATCGTGGGCGACTCCCCCCGCCAGCCGACCGACCGCCTCCAGACGCTGGGTCTGCTGAAGCT
Source organism: Deltaproteobacteria bacterium (assembly GCA_013151775.1). Taxonomy (GTDB): domain Bacteria; phylum Myxococcota_A; class Polyangia; order Polyangiales; family Houyiibacteriaceae; genus JAADHO01. Next base: position 7,922 of record JAADHO010000113.1, read on the forward strand.
GGCGCTCGACCTTGCGGCGCGCGACGGTCTGCGCGAGCACACCGGCCACCTCCTGCAGGAAGGTGGCGTCGTGGGCGTGAAAGCGTCGACGCTCGCGGGTGTGGGCGCCGAGCACGCCCCAGGGCTCGTCGGGCGTGCCGATCAGCACGCTGACGCCGGCGACCACGCCATGCTCGAGCAGCAGCTCTGGACCGTAGAAGCGCTTCTCGTTCTGGAGGTCCTCGACCAGCACCGGGCCCTGCTGACGCAGGGTGTAGCCCGCCTGGGACTCCATGCCCGCGCTCAGGCAGATGTGGCCCACCAGGCCCTCGTGCCAACCCACGCCAGCGGCCAGGCGCAGAGCCCGCCCGCCCTGCTCGAGCTCGAGCACCTTGCCATACTCGACCCCCAGGCCCTCGCACACGGCCTCTGAGGCGTGCTGCATCAGCGCCGCGAAGGAGGCGCCGCTGAGGGCGAACTGACTCAGCTCGGCGGCGATCCGCTGCTGCACCAGGCGGCGCTCGAGGGCGGCTCGATCCTGCTCGCGGCCCGCCTGATCCACGACGATCAGCGCCGCATCCTCGGCCTCGAGCCTCGCGAGCGCCTCGGCCAGCACCTCGGGCTCGAGCTTCAGCTCCCGCAGCACACGCTCGGCCTCAGTTCGAGACGAGTCTGCGCCTCCGACGAACAGGAGCCTCGGTCTCGAACTAGATGACATATTGCCTCGCACCAGAGGCTTCCACGCGCGCCCGCACGGACCCTCTAGCCCGCTCAGGCTACGCCCTGGGAGGCGTGTGCTGCAAGCGCGGCACGCAGCTCCTGTGGTGCGAACGTCGCCCCGAGCCGCGTCGGGCCATGCGCAGAAGCCTCACTCGACGACCGGACGCGTCTCGAGGATCGCGGGCAGGCGGAGGGTCACGCGGGTGCCGCTCCCGAGCTCCGACTCGAGCTTCAGGCTGCCGTGATGCTCGTCGATGATGCGGCGACAGATGGACAGGCCGAGGCCCGTGCCTTGGCCCACGGGCTTGGTGGTGAAGAAGGGATCGTAGATGCGTCCGAGGATCTCGGGCGGGATGCCCTCTCCGTCGTCGGCCACCTCGATGCACACGTGGGCGCCCTCGTCCCAGCTGCGCAGCACGATGCGATGCTCCGTGGAGCCGCGGGTGCAGGCGTGGGAGGCGTTGACCAGCAGGTTCAACAAGACCTGCCCCAAGCGGCCGGGATCGCCTCGCACGGAGCGTGTGGCGGCGTGCTCGACCACCAAGCGGGCGCGCTCTCCGACCTGCTTCGTCAGCAGGCGCGAGGCTCGCCGCAGCAGCTCCTCCACGGACACGGACACGGGCTCGCCCAGAGAGCGGGTCATGTCCTTGAGGTCGCGCACGATGCCGGCGATGCGTCCGGCCCCCTCGCGCGCCTCCTCGAGGGCCTCGAGCACGTCGTGCCCGGCTTCGAAGGCGTCGCTCTCGACGAGCGCCTCGAGGGCGTAGCTGAGGTTCGCCGTGACGTAGGTCAGAGGGTTGTTGATCTCGTGACCCACACCAGCGGCCAGCGTGCCCAGAGCGATCAGCCGATCCGCCTCCAGCGCCTTGGCCGCGAGCCGCTCGCGCTCCTCCACGTCCCGCGCCATCACCAGGATGCTCGGGAGCCCTTCGAAATCCACCGGCACGGCCACCACCTCGATGGCCACGACGGAGCCGTCCTTGCGGATCATGCGCTCCGTGCGCGGCGGCACCGCCTCGCCCGTTTCCATCATCTGGTGCGCGCGGGCGATCACCGCCTCGCGCTCCTCCGCCGCCACCACCTGGAGCAGCGGCGCACCCAAGAGCTCGCCCTGCTCGTAGCCCATGGTGCGCTCCACCACCGGGTTGGCGTAGACGAAGCGGCCCTCGCGGTGAATCGCGATGCCCTCCGGCGCGAGCTCGAGCACGCCGAGCAGATCCTTCTTGGCGCGCGCCAAGGCGTCCTGCGCCCGTCGCCGGGTGATGATGCCGGCGAGCACGCGACAGACCGCCTCGAGGAACACGCGGTCGGAGTCCTGCGGCTTGCGCCCGGCCTCCGCGTAGCAGTTGAGCACACCGAGCAGCTCGCCATCGGCCACGACCGGCGCGATGCGATGTCCGTGATCGTGCATGTGGGGAAAGCGCCCCTCGTGCTGCTCGTCGACATGCGGCTTGGCCAAGTAACGAGCCTCCGCGGCCACCCAACCGCACAGGCAATGCCCGGCCTCCACCAAGGCGCAACCGCTGCGGATGGCCTCGTCCACGCCGCACTCGGCGACCATCGTCAGCTCGCGTGTGCTCGGATCGGCGAGAAAGAGCACGCCGCGCGAGGCGTCGTGAAGCGCGCTGCCTTCGAGGATGATGCGGAGGCAGCGTCCGAGGAGATCCTCGAGGCTGCCCTGATCGAGGGAGACCTCGAGCAGGCGGCGCAGGGTGCGCTCACGCACCAGGTGACGTTCGCGATCGGCGCCTCTGCGGACGCGCACGATGGAGGCGGCGAGGTGCCCGGCGAGGCTCGTGGCGACCTCCACCTCGTCCGTGTCGAAGCTGCGGGCCTGCTCGGAGTAGAGCATGAACTTGCCGAGCAGACACCCCTCGAAGACGAGGGGCACGAAGGCCAAGGCGCCCACGCCCTCGTCACGCAGCACGCGGGCGTGGCGCCCGAGGTTCGGGTCCGAGGCCACGTCCGGCATGAGCAGCGGTTCGGGCGCGCTGTCGTCTGCGGACCAGGGCAGGGGCCCCTCCACCGCCGCGCAGTATTCTTCGCTGAGACCGCGGGAGGCCACGAAGCGTGCGACTCCCTCGTCGTCGAGCAACAGGATGGCCGCCCGGTCCACGCGGCAGATCACACAGATGGAGCTGAGCGCCGCGCGGTAGATCGCCTCGAGGGTCGAGGCGTGCCCCAAGGCGAGCAGCGCGTCGAAGCCCTCCGCACGCAAGGCCTCGGAGGGTGAGTGCCGCGGCAACATGACGAGCAGAGTCTAGGCGCCGCCGCCCCACCTGGGTAGCCCTGGCGGCCGATTCCAGTATTTTCCGAAACTCGCCGGGCCTCCGAGGAGAGGTCTGCCCTGGCGGGAGCGCCCCCACTTTACAAAACGTCTGCGCGGCCAACACTGCCCGCGCCATGGCCGCCGCGCTCAGCTTCGCATTCTACGGCGTGATGTTCGCCGCCCTGGCGTACTTCCTCCACCGCATCGCCTGGCTCTCGCGCTACCGTGCGCTGTCGCGACGCATGGTGAAGGACGCCCTCGACGAGCTCTCAGAGCGCGAGGCGGAGAGCTTGGGCGAGTTCGAGCGGCACGCCGACAGCTCCTGGTCCGCCGCGGAGGCGGCCAAGATGATGCAGCAGGAGCCGCCGGACGCCTACATCCGGCGCATCGAGGCCAACCTCGAGCAGGTGCGGGGACTGCTCGAGTCGAGTGAGCATGCGGCGACGCCCGCCTTCGTCGCGGCGGTGGCCGAGGGCCGCGCGACGGACGAGCCGCTGCTCTTGCTGCGCGTGCCGCGCCTGTTGGAGAAGGCCGAGAAGATCCAGCTGCCCCTCGACTTCCCGCGGCCGCGGGCTCTGGCGGCGCCCGCCGAGGACCTCTACGCCCTCGAGCTGCGCTCGCGCTACGGGCTCCTGCCTCGCGCGCTCGCCTTCTTCCTGGGCGCCGCCGACGTCGTCTACTCCACGCACCACGTGACGCAGATGGGCCAGAGCGCCCACGTGCCCACGGGGCTGATCCTGCGCCGCCTCTCGCTGGTCGCTGTGGTGCTCGGCGCCGTGCTGCTCGACATCGCCCTCGGCGCCCGACGCTGGCTGATCGAGGTGGCTGAGACCCAGCTCGCGGGCGCCCACGTCCCGGCGGGGCTGCCCTTCTCGCACGCGCTCCAAAGTCAGCTCGGGACGCTGGTCGGGCTCGGCGTGTGGCTGGCCGCCTACGGCGCGCTCTACTTCGGGCTCTACCTCTTCCTGCGTCGACGCTCCCACGCGCGCCTGCGACAGCTCACGCGCATGCGGACGGAGCGGCTGGCGCAGGTGGAGGCCATGGAGCAGGCGCGGAGTGAGGAGCTCGCGCGCTGGGCCGAGAGCTACGGCGCGACCCTCGACGGCCAAGTGCACACCAGCGCGCTGCTGGCCCAGATGCTCACCGGGCGCGCCATCCAGCGACTGCGACGCAGGCTCGCCCCCGAGGCGCTCTTGACCACGGCGGAGCGCATCGCCGAGACGCTCTTCACGCGCCTGCCCGAGTCGCGGCACGACCTCAGCGGCGGCGAGCCGACCAAGAAGCCGAGCTTCGCCCACGCCCTCTGGCCGCGACCCGAGGAGATGGGCCACGGCGTGCGCTTGGCCCAGTATCGCGAGGCCTTCCGCCAGCTCAGCCACGCCGCCACGGAGCTGCGCGCGGAGCTGCCCGACCCCAGCCTCGCGCGCGAGCTGTGGAGCGCGAGCCATCGCTTCGCCGTGTTCTTCCAGGCCATGCTGCCCGAGGACGTCGCCAAGCAGCTGCGCGAGAGCTACGACGCCACCCTCTCGAGCCTGCCGCGGGAGACGGAGGCCGACCTCGCCGAGCTCGACACCCACCTCGCCGAGCTCGCCTCGAGCCTGCGTCAACGTCTGGAGGTGGTGGCGGAGCTGGTCGAGAGCCGCATCGAGCTGGCGCAGCAGGCCGGAGAGGCCGAGGTCGCGCGCCTGGCTGCGGAGGTGCTGCGGGTGCGCGAAGCCGCGCGCCTCGAGGCCATGGCTTTCGAGATCTGACGCTCAGCCGGCTCGAAGCGCGTCGATGGCGGCGCGCGCCTTGGGCACGGCTGCGGCGTCGGGCACGGAGACGCTCTCGAGCGTCTTGTCGATGCGCTTCAGCAGACCGCTGAGCACTCGACCCGGGCCGACCTCCACGAAGAGCCCGACGCCCGCCGCCGCCATGTTCTCCACCAACTCCGTGAAGCGCACGGGCCGGCTCACCTGACGGATCAGCGCGTCGCGCGCAGCGTCCGCCGTGTGAATCGCGGTCGCGTCCACGTTCACGAACACGGGCAGCGCCGGATCCTGAAATCTTGTGGCCGCGAGGTCGTCGGCCAAGCGACCCTCAGCCGGCTTCATCAGGCTGGAGTGAAAGGGCGCGCTGACCGGCAGGGGCAGGGCGCGCCCGCCCAAGGCCGAGAGCGCCTCCGAGGCCTGGGCCACAGCCGCGGCAGCGCCCGCGATCACCGTCTGGGCAGGCGAGTTGTAGTTCACCGGCTCGACCACCCCGGGCGTCTCCCGGCAGACGCGCTCGACCTCGGCGCGCTCCACACGGATCACGGCGGCCATGGCGCCCTCGCCCACGGGCACGGCCTCCTGCATGTAGCCGCCGCGCTTTCGCACGAGGCGCACGGCGTCCGCGAAGTCGAGGGTGCCGGCGGCCACGTGAGCCGTCCACTCGCCGAGGCTGTGACCCGCGACCAGATCCGGCCTGCGGTCGAGGGCGCGCAGCAACGCCACGGAGGTCGTCAACACCGCGGGCTGCGTGTTGGCCGTCAGCTTCAGAGCCTCGTCTGGACCCTCGAAGCAGAGCGTCGACAGCGCCTCTCCAAGCGCCGCATCCGCCGCCTCGAAGACCTGGCGCGACGCCTCGACCGTCTCGAAGACGTCCCGCCCCATGCCGACCTTTTGGCTCCCTTGACCGGGGAAGAGAAACGCGACCTTGGCCATCTTCACCTCCTGCCCTGTGGGCTCGTGCGCTTCTAGCAGGCTTTGGCGCCTGCGCGCATCCATCGGAGATCGCTGCTCCGCGGACAGAAGCGTGCCTGAAAGATTTCCGGGTCCCTGCTTTGGGGGTAGGATGGGCGCGTGGCGGACGCGGACGACTTGTTGACCATCGGGAGCGACGGAACGGTGCGCCTGCGATCCGTCGCGTCAGCTCGCGAGCTCAGCCCCCACGCGGGCCACTACCGCCTGGCCCTGACGCTGCCCGGGTTGGTGGTGCTCGCACGCACGGACGAGGCGCCCGAGGTCGAGCGGAGCCGGGTGATGATGGCGGGCGAGATCATCTCGCGCATGACCATGATGGAGGTGCTGAACGTGATCGCCACGGCCCACTGGCGCGGAGAGCTGACCGTGGTGGGCCCCGACGCGACGCGCACGCTCTCGCTCGATCAGGGAGCGCTGAAGCACGCCCTCAGCGACGCCACGGACGATCGCCTGGGGCAGGTGCTCTTCCGGGCGGGCGTGCTCGACCAAGACGAGCTCGACGCGCTCTTGCCTCGCGTCACGGACACGCAGCGCCTGGGTCAGCTCTTGGTCAAGGAGGGGCTGGTCGATCAAGCGCGGCTCTTCGAGCTGCTGCGTTCCCAGGCGGAGCACATCTTCTTCGCCTCGCTGCTGGTGTCCTCGGGCCACTACGTGTTCGCCCAACCGCCGGCGGACGCGGAGGCGGACGCTGCCACCACCACCATCCACGTGCCCGTGCAAGGCCTGCTGATGGAGGGCGTGCAGAGGGTAGACGAGATGGCGCTCTTCCGCGGCCGCATCCCGGACGACAGCATGATCCCCTCGCTCGTCCCCGACGCACCCGAGGCCAAGAAGCTCGAGCCGCTGCACCACGCGCTGCTGGCGACAATCGACGGGCGGCGCAACATCGACCAGATCGCGCGCACGACGGGGCTCGGTAGCTTCCAGACGGTGAAGGGTCTGTACCACCTGCTGCAGAAGAAGCAGATCACCCTGCGGGCCGATCTCCACGTGGATCCGGCGCGCGTGAAGGAGCTCGTCTCGAGCTTCAACGAGGTGATGCAGGACATTTTCTTCGCCGTGGCAACCTATGGCGGCGTGGCGCAGACGCGCAGCACGCTCGAGGCCTGGCTCGAGGGCAGCGGCTACGCGCCCTTCTTCGGGCCAGGCGTGGACGAATTCGGCTGCGTGGACGCTCAGGCCATCACGGACGCGATCGTGGGGGTCGAGGCCGGCAACCCCCTCGCAGCGCTGCATCAGGCCCTGCACGAGATGGCCGCCTTCGCGCTCTTCTCGGCCACCACTACGTTGCCGAGAGATCAAGAGCTGTCCCTGGCGCGGGACGTAAACCGGAGGCTCGAGCGCATCCGCCTGAACGATTGACACGCGGCCCCGACGGCCTTACCGAAGGGCCCTGGAGAGACGATGATCGAAGCCCATGAAGTTGAAGCGAAGATCCGTGCGGGCGTCCCCGACGCGCAGCACGTGGCGGTGGAGGACCTGACCGGCACCAAGGATCACTACCGAGCGATCGTCGTGTCGGCCGCCTTCGCAGGCAAGAGCCGCGTGCAGCAGCATCAGCTGGTCTACGCCTCCCTCGGCGCCTTGGTGGGCGGCGACGTACACGCCCTGGCCCTGTCGACCTTCACGCCCGAAGCGTGGGCGGCGAAGCAGGGTTGAACCGAACTCGAATTGCGGTCGCCAGAGCGGCCGATGGAGAAGACAGACGATGGACGACGCGACGCGCGAGCAAATTCAGAAGATGATCGAAGAGCACCCCGTGGTGCTCTTCATGAAGGGCACGAAGAACTTCCCCCAATGCGGTTTCTCGGCCACCGTGGTCGAGGTGCTGCGGCGCAGCGAGGCCGACTTCTTCGACGTGAACGTGCTCGAAGATCCGGCGATCCGCCAAGGCATCAAGGACTTCGCCGAGTGGCCGACAATCCCCCAGCTCTACGTGAAGGGCGAGTTCGTTGGCGGCTGCGACATCGTGCGCGAGATGTACGAGTCGGGCGAGCTTGCGCCGATGCTCGAGGCCGCTGGACGGAGCTGACTACTTGGCGTCGAGGCAGACGCGCAGCAGCTTGGGCACGGGGTCGATGCCCTTCAGCTCGGCCTCGAAGCTCTGCGCCTCGAGGCCCTCGAGCTGCGCCGCTACCCCGGGCTCGTCCGCGAGCTCCTGCGTGAGCACCAGCTCGCCGCTGCGGGCCTTGCCCTGAAGCCGGGCGGCCATGTTCACCGTGCTGCCGAAGAAGTCGAGCACACCGTTGGCGCGCACGGCCAGGCAAGGACCCGCGTGCACTCCCAGCTTCAGCCCGAGATCGCGCTCGGCGAAGCGCTCGTCGTGACGCGGGACCATCTCGCGCGCCGCGGCGATCGCGTCGGCAGGTGAGGCGAAGCTCGCCATCACGGCGTCTCCCATGGTCTTGACCACGGCGCCTTCGTGAGCGGCGATCAAGGCGGCCATCAGGTCGAAGTGCTGCTGCACCATGGCGTAGGCGCGGGCGTCGCCGACGCGTCCGTAGAGCGCCGTGGAGCCCACGAGGTCGCTGAAGAGCAGCGCGATGTGTCCGATCTCGAGGTCGACGCCCGCGGCGGGCGCCTCGGTGGCGAAGAGGTCGCGAAAATCCGGGAAGGTCACGACGATCGAGCCGAGGGCCGCGTCGGCGTTCCAGTCGGCGCGCTCGAGCTGCACGACGTGGCGATCGCCGAGAGAGCTGTGGAGGCGGAGCTCATCCTCGGCGCAGGCCTCGTCGACCTCGAAGTGCGCGCTGAGCCCAGAGTCCGTGAGGCTCAGCGCGAGCCGACCACGCGACTCGGGAATCTCCACGCGCGTGACGTCCGGCGAGCCGAAGACGCGCAGCAGCAGGTCGCCGCGAGGCAGCGCCATGGACTCGCTCCGGGGCGCGTCGGGGTCGACGCCGAGCTGTGCGAAGACGTGCGGCCGGAAGGCGGGCGTCGAGGCGCAGAAGACGCCGGGCTCACTGCGGCGGATGGCCGCATTCGGCTGAAACACGGCCTCGACGTGCTCGCCAAAGCCCACGCCATAGTCCACGCCGCAGGCGTCGCAGTGGACCTCTGAGCGCACATCCTCGAGGCGCTCGTGAACGCCCGCGGAGACGCGGCACACGGGGCAGTCCACCTGCCAGCGCAGATCGACGACCCCCGAGCGGGTGGCGTGCAGGAAGGTCTCGAGCGTGTCTCGCCGCGACGCCTGCCAGGCCTTCGCCAAGGCGAAGGGGCGCATCTGCTGCACCGCCTCGTCGGGCGCCTCGGCGATCAGGGTCTCGAGCCGATCGCGCAGCTCCGAGTCGACGCGCGCGCTCGATACGCGCCGCACGCGCTGACGCAGCTCGGCCACGTCGACCTCGGGTCGTGGCCCGAAGATCGCGTCGGAGTTGACGGGCCGACCGCCTGAGGTGGGATCCGCCGAAGCCAGCGCCTCGAGGGTAGCTCCCGGCGCCAGCGCCTGAAGCTCGTCGAGCAGACGCGTGAGTCCCGAGCGGAAGCGCGCCTCCACCATGCGGCCGGCGAGGCGCCCCTTGAGCCCAGCCTTGCCGACGAAATGCCAGCTCGCGCGCACGAAGCAACCCTCGCCATCCGGCTCGAGCTCCACGCGCAGCCCGCCCGAGACGGCGGGGCCCTCGAGGAAGCGTCGCTCGCCCGCCACGAAGCGCGCCGTGACCCACTCGTAGGGCTCCTCCACCCAGCGGATCACGAGACCCATCTCCGTCGCCTGCCCGATGCGCACGCGCCGGCCCTGGTGGGTCTCGAAGCCATAGCTCGCGCGCCCCAGACCGGCGGCCCGGTCGAGGCGGTTGGTGTCTCCGAGCAGCGGCCAGAGCGCAGCGGGCGAGGCCGGCAGTCGGCGTGTCAGCTCGAGTCGACGGGTCTTCGGCGCCACGCCGGGAGCATACCGGAAGATGCGGTCTGCGGAGCTAGAGACGCGCCAGGGCGATCGCGTTGTTGGGATCGCGGTTCAGGACGCGTCGGTAGGCGTCGCGCTCCGCCGCGGCGTCACCTCGGCGGCGGGCCAGGAGCGCCAGGTTCAGGAGCGGGTTGGGGTCGCGCGCGTCAAGCTCGGCGGCCCGCGCGAAGGCCTCGGCGGCCTGCTCCAAGTCGCCCCGGTACATCAGGGTCGCGCCCAGGCCGTTCCTCGCGGCGGAGAGTGTCGGCGAGCGGCGCAGGGCCTGCCGGTAGGCCTGCTCGGCGCCAACCAGATCGCTCGCGCCGAAGAGCGCGTTGCCCAGCTTGAGCCAGGAGCCGGCGTCGGCGTCCTCGTGGGCCAGAGCACGGCGGTAGGCGGCGATGGCCCGATCCGTGTCGTGGGCCGAGAGCGCGAGGTCACCGAGCGCCAGCAGAGGCTCGGCGTCGTTGGGTGCCAGCTCCGCGGCCCGCGCGAAGGCCTGCTGCGCTTCGGCGACGCGGCCGAGATCGCGATCCGTCAGCCCGCGCCCGAACCAGGCGTCGGGATCGCCCGGCGCCACCTCCAGCGCCTCGAGGAAGGCCGCACGCGCCTCTTCGATGGAGCCGCGCCCGCGCAGACGCCGGCCCAGGTTGATCCAGGCGTTGTGGTTCAGGCGATCCTTCTGGGTCGCGAGCAGGAACGACGCCTCAGCGTCCCCGAAGCGCTCGAGACGCTCGAGGGCGAGACCGCGACGGTTCAGCACCACGGAGACCTCGGGCGCCAGCTCGGCGAGCGCATCGAGGGCGGCCAGGGCCTGCTCGGGCTCGTCTCCGTCGAGGGTGAGGTCTGCGAGCAGCATCAGGGCGCGCACGTCGTGGGGCTCGAGGGCCAGAGCCGCGTCGGCCTCCACGCGCGCGGTCAGCAGGTCGCTCTTGCGCCGGGCGATCTCGCCAGCCAGTGCGTGCACGCGCGCCGTGTCGCCGAGGAAATCGCGCGCCACCCCGAGCTCGTCCTCGGCGAAGACCAGATCGCCCGCCTGCACGCGCTCGAGCGCCGTGGCGTAGTGAAAGAGCCCGCGCGTGCGCCGATCGTCCCGCCCCAGCTGCATGGCCCGCTCGAGCTTGGAGCGCGCGTCCCCGGCGTGGATGCGGTCGATCTCCGGCGCCTCCGCCAAGGGCGCGTCGAGACGCGCGAGGGCCGCGAGCGAGAGCGTCTCCGCCTCGTTCGAACGCTGCCAGTGCAGGCCCGCGATACCGAAGACCACCACGCAGGAGAGGATCAGGGAGAGGATCAGGACGCGACGACGCATGCCCACCCATGCCCCGCGCGCGCGCAGGCGGTCAAGAAAACGACCAGCGCGGGGGATCCTCTGGTCAGCGCTTGCGTTCACGTCGCGCGTCGCCTTAGCTGCGGCACGCCCATGCGCTCGCTTCTTCCCATCTTGGCTCTGCTCACGGCCTCGACCGCCCTCGCGGGGTTCGGCGCCGGGCCCAGCACGCCCGACGTGGCCGCGCCGGACGTGGTGCGCGAGCGGCTCGTCTCGACCAACCTGCCCGCGGACGAGATCCTGCTCTCGCTGCTGCCGCCCGAGCGGCTCCTGGCCGTCAGCAGCTTCGCGCGCGATCCCCACATCTCCAACGTGGCCGCGCTGGCCCGGCGTGTGGGAGACGTGGCGCGACCGGGCAACGGCGACGTGGAGCGCATCGTCGCCATGTCGCCAGCGGCCGTCGTGCTCTTCCCATTCATGCGCCCCGAATCGCGGGAGCTGTTGGCGCGCTGCCACGTGCCCGTGATCTCCCTGCCCATCGCCGAGAGCCTCGAGGCCGTGGAGGCGAGCGTGCTCGGGCTCGGCGCTCGGGTCGGCGAACCGGAGGGCGCACGTGAGCTGGTCGACGAGATGCGCGAGCGCCTCTCCGACGTGGACGCGCGAGCTGCGGAGCGACCGAGCGTGCTCTACTTCACGCGAGGCTACACGGCCGGACGCGGCACGCTGATCGGCGAGCTGATCGAGCGCGCCGGCGGGCGCAACGCCGCGGCCGAGGCGGGCGTCGAAGGTCACGCGCGGCTCGATGCGGAGCACATCCTGGCGATCGATCCCGACTACATCCTGCTCGCGCCCTGGCGCGCCGACGCGAGGGAGAGGAGCACGAGCGGCGACCTCGCCGTCACGCGGGACCCACTGCTCATCCGCACCCGCGCCGTGCGCCGCGGGCACGTGCTCTTCGTGCCGCCGAGCCATCTGATGAGCACCTCGCACTTCGTCGCCCGAGCCGTGCAGGACATCGCGCGGCAGCTGCGCCATGCGGAGCCGAGGCGCCGGCCATGAAGCATCGTCTCGCCCTGCCCATCGCCGGCCTGCTGCTCGGTGTCAGCCTGCTCGTCGCCCTCTCCTTCGGCGGCGCCGAGCTGCCTCTGGGCGACAGCGCGCGGCTCGTGCTCTCGGCCCTGGGCCTGGACGACGCCGCGGGCATCCCGACCTGGATGCGCGTGGTGCTGCTGGACGTGCGCCTACCGCGCGTGCTCTTGGCGCTGGTCTGTGGCGGCGCCCTGGCCACGGCGGGCGGCACGATGCAGGGCCTGTTCCAGAACCCCATGGCCGATCCCGGCATCCTCGGCGTCTCCGCGGGCGCAGCCCTGGGCGCCGTCAGCGCCCTGTATCTCCTGCCCGCCTCGGCGGCCTCCTTGGGCGTACCCCTCCTGGCCTTCCTGGGCGCCCTGGGCTGCGCCCTCGGGGCCTACCTGCTCTCGCGACGCGCCGGTCGCGCGGACGTGCACACGCTGCTACTCGCGGGCGTCGCCATCGGCGGCGTGGCCTCGGCCGGGACCTCGCTCTTGCTCTCCGTCTCCCTCGCCGACTGGGAGGTGGGACGCGCCATGCTCGACTGGCTGATGGGCGGGCTCGACGGCCGCGGCTTCCGTGAGCTGTGGCTCGCCGCGCCCATGGCCCTGGGCGGCAGCCTCTGGCTGATGGCCTACGCGCGCGACCTCGACGTGCTCTCCACGGGCGAGGAGAGCGCCATGGCCGTGGGCCTGGACGTCGCGCGGGTGCGTCGACAGCTGCTCGCGCTCAGCTCCCTGGTGACCGCCGCAACCGTGGCCGTGATGGGCGTGGTGGGCTTCGTCGGGCTGATGGTGCCCCACCTCGTGCGCCTGTGGGTCGGGCCTCGCCACGCGCGCCTGCTGCCCCTCAGCTTCGTGGTGGGCGCCGGGCTCCTGATCTGGGC
>JAADHO010000116.1 GCA_013151775.1 Deltaproteobacteria bacterium
AGGCGGTGTGGGGCGTCCCGTCCCTGCTGCTCCCCGCAGGGCCCGAGGCGATGGCCGAGCTGGGCGTGAAGACCGAGGAGCACGGTCCGTCGTCGACATGCTCCAGCGCCACGCTCACGGTCATGGCCTGCAGGGGTTTCGTTTCTCCCTGCTCGGCGACGCGGATCTCCGAGGGCAGGTGCATGCTCGAGGGCAGGCGTTCGCGTGCCTTCTCGAGCTCTTCGGTGCAGGCGGCCCGCACCAGATCCGAGAGATGCGAGGCGTCGAGCGCGAGCGCTTGCGGCAGCGAGGCGGCCAGTCCCCGACGGAACTCCTGTGCGCTCGCGTAGCGCTCGTCCATGGACACGGCGAGTGCGCGCATCACCACGGCGTCGAGCTCAGGGCTGACGGCTGGGTTGAACTCGCTCGGCGCGATCGCCTCGGGGTTTCTCACCTTGTCGAGCAGCGCGAAGTCGTTGGGGCCGTGGAAGCGCTTGCGCATGGTGAGCATCTCCCAAAGCAGGATGCCCAGCGCGTAGACGTCGGTGCGTCGGTCGACCTCGGCGCCGCGCGCCTGCTCGGGGGCCATGTAGCGCAGCTTGCCCTTGAGGGACGCGCCCGTGGTCTGTTGAATCCGGCTGCGCGCCTTGGCTACGCCGAAGTCGATCAGCTTGACGTGGCCTTCCCAGGCCAAGAGCACGTTCTGCGGACTGACGTCGCGGTGGACCACACCCTCGAGCTCTCCCGACTCGTCCTTCAGCTCGTGGGCCGCGTGCAGACCGTCGGCGACTTGGATTGCGATGTAGGCCGCGAGCTCGGGCGTTAGCCGCCGTTTCAGGCGGCTCAGGCGGCGCATCAGCTGCGAGAGGGCCACGCCGCTGACGTACTCCATCACCAAGAAATGCTGGCCGTCGAGTTCCCGCAGTTCTTCGATGTGCACGACGTTGGGATGCTCGATGCGCGAGGAGAGCAGAGCCTCGTCCACGAACATCTGCACGAAGGTGGCATCCTCGGCGAGGTGTTCGTGCACGACCTTGATCGCGACATGCTTGCGGAAGCCCGCGGCTCCTCCGCGACGTCCGAGGAAGAGCGTCGCCATGCCTCCCGCGCTCAGCTTCGAGAGGATCTCGTAGCCTCCCACTGTGTCTCCCGGGCGAATCACGGCCGGAGGATAGCAGCAAAGCTTTGGCGAGGCGTGGCTTCGCTACGTCCGCGAGTTGGGGTATGCTCGCGTCATCATGGGCGGCAGGGTCGAGCAAGCGAGACGATGACGCGACGAGAGCACACACTCGAGGTCATGCTGGGGGAGCCCGCGCGGGAGCAGCCGGGGGAGTCTCATCAGCCGACGGTTCACGGTGTCTCGGACACGGGCTGCGTGCGGCCGAACAACCAAGATCAGTTCTTGGTAGCGCGTCTCGAGCGCTCTGTCGTGCTCGAAGAGTCGGGCTTCCCGGTGAAGGACGGCACCCGGCTCTGCCAGACCTCGCCACATATGTTCATGGTCGCGGACGGCATGGGCGGCCACGAGGGCGGCGACGTGGCGAGCGCCGTGACGATCGACGCCATGGCGCATTACGCGTTTACGACCATGCCGTGGCTCGACGCGGACGACGAGCAGGCGGTGCAGGATCTGGTGGACGGTCTCGCCGCCGCCGTGACCCAGGCGCAGGAGCGCATGCTGCGCATCGCCGCGCGCAAGCACATCGATCAGCGCCTCGGCAGCACCCTGACCATGGCCTACGCCGTGTGGCCGCGGCTCTTCCTCTTTCACGTGGGCGACAGCCGCGCCTATCTCTACCGCGAGGGTGAAATGACGCGCCTTACGCGCGATCACAACCTCGCCGAGGAGATGGTGGAGCGGCAGGTGATGACACCAGAGGAGGCGCGCGGTTCGCGCTTCAGCAGCATGCTGACCAACGCCCTCGGCGGCGGCACGGGCAGCGTGCACGTGGAGCTGCACCGGGTGGATCTGCGCGAACACGATCTCATCCTGCTGTGCAGTGACGGCTTGCATGGTGAAGTGTCGGACGCCGACATCGCCAAGAAGCTCGCCTTCGTGACCAGCGCCGATTCCGTGCATCCCTGCGTCCAGAGCCTGATCGACGCCGCGCGACGAGCCGGCGGTCGCGACAACATCACCGCGGTGCTCGCGCGTTTCTGAGTCGGCGGGCGTCCGCTCCAGGTCTTGGGTACACTCGGGCATGCTTTTTGGAACTCGACTCGACGAGCGCGCGCAGCGCATCGTGGACACGGCGGTCACTCTGGCGGAGCGCGACGGCTTCGCGGCCGTGCGGCTGCGTGACGTGGCGGCCCAGGCGCAGGTGGCGCTGGGGACGGTCTACAAGCGCTTCAGCAGCAAGGAGGAGATCCTGCTCGCGGCCCTTGGCGGAGAGGCGGAGCGTCTCTCGGAGCGCCTCGCCCAGCGAGCCGGTGAGGGCGCCACGGAGGCGGAGAGGGTCAGCATCTTCTTCCACACGGCGACCGACGTCTTGCTCGAGCGGCCCAAGCTCACGCGAGCGCTCGTGCGCTCCATGGTGACCGCGGGTCGTGAGGTTCACTCGCGGGTGATCTCCTTCCACGCGCTGACCACCATGATGATCATCGCCGCCATTCGCGGCACCCGGCCCGACGAGCCCCAAGAGTGGGGCGGAGACTCCGACGCCGAAGAGCGCATGCTCGCGCGCCTGCTGCAGCACGTGTGGTTCGCGTCCTTGGTCGGCTGGTCCAGCGGTATCCACGAGGCCGATCAGGTCCACGTCGATATCGAGGCCGCGGTCACGCGCTTGCTTCCCTAGGTCGGGCTGACGCGCTCGTGTAGGCTCGGGCCATGGTGGTGGATTGGAACGCGGGGAGCTTTGGGCTTCCCCGAGTCGCGGTCGCTAGTCTCGCCTTCGTGGCTCTGCTCTCTGTGGTCAGGCCTGCGCGCGCCAACCCGGAGCCGCCGGCCACCTACGACGCCCGAGTCGTGGGCATGGGCGGCACCGCCGTCGCGTATCTGCAAGGGCCAGCCGCGCTTTATCACAACCCCGCCGGGCTCGACGGCATCCAGAGTTTCGAGGTCACCGCCTCTCTCACCAACTTGATGGTGCGCTTCCGCGCTCCCTTCGCGGGCGCTGGCAGCGAGACCACCAGCGACCTGAACTACGCGCCGCTCTTCTTCCTGGGCGGCGGCGCGCGCATCAGCGAGCGCGTCACCATCGGTCTCGGCGCCTACATCACCATGGGCTTCGGCGGCGGTTTCCAGGGGCTGACGCGTCTGGGGACGGGCACCGGCACCTGCATCGACGACCCCGTCACCGGCGTGCACGACGACGAGGGCACGGACTACTGCCCGGCCACACCCATCGATCAGACCGTCTTCTTGGTCGTGGGCGAGCTAGCCGTGCCCGTGGCGTACAAGCTGAGCGACCACCTGCGCCTGG
The DNA here is from genome assembly GCA_013151775.1 of Deltaproteobacteria bacterium. Lineage (GTDB taxonomy): Bacteria > Myxococcota_A > Polyangia > Polyangiales > Houyiibacteriaceae > JAADHO01. The sequence goes on from JAADHO010000116.1 coordinate 3,402, forward strand.
GGCTCTCCCTGCGCCTGCCCTACGCGCAGGAGGCCGTGCGCACGGTGCAGGAGGTGCTGCCGGCCGTCTACCAGCCCGTGGAGCAGGAGGTGTCCGGCTTGGGCGTCCCCGGCGTCCTGCTCGGCGTCCAATGGGACGCGGCGCCGTGGCTCAGCCTGGGCTTCTCGTATCGCTCCAAGGTCTGGATCAACATGAGCGGCCAGACGACTCTGGACATCCTCGGCACGCCCACGGCCTTCCCCACACGTACGCGCTGGAACGTGCCCCACGCCTTCCGCTTCGGCGCGGCCTTCCACGCGCTCCGAGAGCGCCTGCTCTTGACCACGGAGTTGAAGATTCAGCTCCACCACGAGGCCAACAAGCGGCAGGTCTTCCGGCTCGAGGGCGCGGGTCCCGACCTCAGCACGATCACGGCGGACTTCAACTGGCGCAACGTCTACCTGTTCTCCGCGGGCGCCGAGTACATGGCCCTGCCGTGGCTCGCGATCCGCCTCGGCGCCAGCGGCAGCCGCAGCGCCACGCCCCCCAGCACGATCACACCCTTCACCCCACCATCGGGAATCCTGGTCGCTGCCTATGGCGGGCTCGGGCTGCGCAGTGACACCGTCGACCTGGATCTGGCCTTCGCCTGGGGTGGCGGCGCGGCGGTGAACATCGCGGAGAACGGCCCCCACTGTCAGCCGGGCGATCGTGTGAAGTACGGCTGCTCGGGTAGCTACGACGTCAACTCCTACTTCCTTTCCCTCTCCGCCGTCTGGCGCCGCTGAACTCGCTGAAGGCCGCAGACCCCTCAGCTCTCGAGGAAGGCGTCCACGCGTTCGAAGGGGATGTGCTCGCCGATGCGCTTCGCGTAGTAGGCGTCTTCGATGCGCAGCTCCGGGCCGAGCAGGAAGTCGGCCGGCAGCCGATCCACCGTGCCGTCCTGCTTGCCGGGCAAGAAGCCCTTGGTCGCGGCTTGGGCGAGACCCACGGCGTTGGCCGGATGCAGCAGCCCGAGCTTGGAGTGGGTCAAGCCGTAGAGGGCGTAGAGCTTCTCCTCGGGGTCGCAGAGCAGAGGGAAGGGCGGAGCCTGCTTGCCCACGTATTGCGAGATGGAGGCGGGCGCGGATTGGAACACGGCCAAGACGCGCAAGCCCGCGGCCTCGTAATCCTCGTGGCGCGTGATCATCTGGTGCACGCGCAGGTTGCAGAGGGGGCAGGAGGCGTAGCGGAAGAAGGCCAGCCACGTGCGCCTGCCGTCCGCGTCTGCCAACTTCACGCGGCTGCCATCCCAGCACTCGGCCTCGAAGTCCGGCGCCACTTCTCCCGAGGTGCGCCGACCGGAACTCTGCTGCTGATGTGGCATCCGCCCAGTCTACACACTGCGCTGCGAGCCGCACTGGGCTAGTTCAGGGTCGGCAGATCGCCGGTGCGCCCGGCACCGCGACGCGCTCGCAGCGCCAGCTCGTGGGGCAAATTCCGTCCTCGCAGATGCGGGTGCAGCGATTGCTCGTGCCGTCGCAGAGGGCGCTGTCGCAGTCGCGGCCGTTGCTGCAGGCGTCGCCGATCGCGCCGCTGCCCGCGCGGGAGCAGAGCAGCACGAAGCTGCCGCTGTTGGCGATCGGGAAGCAGCCGAGGCTCGGTGCGCAGCCGCCCACCGGGTCGCATACCTGCGTGCACATGGCGCCGGGCAACGGCGGCGGCAGCGTGTTGCAGATGCCGCTGCGGCAGACGATGGTGCCGGTTATCGGACACGAAGCGCCGATGGCGTCGGCTCCGAGCACGTCCGGGGGCGGCAAGCAGATGTTGCCACTCACGCCAGCGATCGCGCCGCACTGGTAGGCCGGCAGCCCGATCGAGGTGAGGCGGTTGGGGCAATCCGACGCCGAGTCGCAGCTCGCCGTGCAGCCCTGGCCGCTCAGGCAGAGACCCGTGGCGCACTCGCTGCCGCCTGCCGTACAGGGCTTCTCGATGTCCACGCAGACCTTGGGTCCGCCGGCGCTCAGGCTCGTGCAGGCGTAGCCCGAGGGGCAGTCGATGGCGCTGATGCAGTCGCGCGTGCAGGTCCCCGCGCCTCCCGCCGCGCCGAGGCAGAGGCCTAGGGCGCAGCTCGCGGGCGAAGCGACGGAGCAGGTGGTTCCCGTGTCGTTGCGGACGCAGCGCCCGCCGGCGCAGACGTGGCCCTGCGCACAATTGCTGTGGACGGTGCAGCTCCGCGTGCAGATGCGCGCGCCGCCGACGTCCGTCACGCACACGCCCGTGGCGCAGTCGCCGTCGCTGGTGCAGCGGTCGAAGTAGGCTCCCGTGCCCCTCGGCGTGCCAGAGTCGACGGGCGGCGGTCTGCCGGAGTCGACGGGTGGTCTGCCGGAGTCCACGGGCGGTGGTCTGCCGGAGTCGACGGGCGGCGGCCTACCGGAGTCCACGGGCGGTCTGCCGGAGTCCACGGGCGGCCTTCCGGAGTCCACGGGGCCGCTGTCGGTCATGGTCTGGCCTGCGTCGCCGGCCACCACGCATTGGCCTACCTCGGAGCAGACGCGCTCGTCGGTGCAGTCCCGGTCGGCCACGCAATCCTGACGGCAGCTGCCGGAGCTGCAGTACATGCGGCGGCCGCATTGGGAGTTGAAGGTGCATTCGTTGCCCGCGCAGCTGGCGAGGACGAGCGTCAGGGACGCCGACGCGATCAGCGCGGCGAAGCGGGCGGTATCTCGGGGCACCCGCGCAGCCTAGCATCGATCGACGGCGTCGAGCGTTGCCGCGGTGGCGTCGCTAGGTTAAGCACCACGCATGAGCGAGACGAACGTCGAGGGCAAGGTCCTGATCACCGGCGCGAGCGGCTTCATCGGCAGCCGCCTGCGCGACGCGCTGCTCGACGGAGGCGCGGACGTGTTGGCCGTGCGCCGTCCGGGCTCGCCGCCCGCGGAGCGAGGTCGCAGCGTGGAGCTGAGCTACGACGACGAGGCCGCCGTCGAGGCGATGATGGACGAGGAGCGCCCCGACTACGTCTTCCATGTGGCGGGCGTGACGAAGGGCGTCACGTATGAGGACTTTCGCCGTGGAAACGTGATGCCCACGCGGAACCTCGCCCGGGCCGCCGCCAGAGTGGCGCCCAAGCGCTTCGTGCTCGTCTCGTCCCTGGCCGCCTATGGTCCCGCCAAGGGCGCGGCGCTGCTCGAGGAGTCGCATCCGCGTCGACCCATCGAGCACTACGGCCGCAGCAAGCTCGAGGCGGAGGAGGCGCTCGAGTCCGTCGAGGGTCTGCGCACGACCATCGTGCGTCCGAGTGGCGTCTACGGTCCGGGAGACGTCGACTACTTTCAACTCTTCCTCTCGGCGCAGCGCGGCTTCAACGTCTACTTCGGCAACGAGGCACGCCGCTTCTCGGCCATCTACGTGGACGACTGCGTGCGGGCCATCCTGATGTCCGCCACCAGCGAGGAAAGCCTTGGGCGTGGGTACTTCCTCACGGACGATCTGCCCACGACCTGGGGAGAGTTTCAGCAGCGCGTGGTGCGCCACACGCCGCGCCGCGTGCGCACGCTGCGCTTGCCAGAGGCGCTCGTCACCCTCGCGGCGCACGGCGGTGAGCTGCTGACACGCCTCGACGGAAAGCCGCGCCTCTTGAATCGGCAGAAGGCCATCATGAGCGCACAGGAGTCCTGGACCTGCTCCGGCGCCGCCGCGCGTCGAGACTTCGGCTTCGAGGCTGAAGTCGATCAAGAGCAGGGCGTCGAGCGTAGCGCCGCCTGGTATCGCGAGCACGGCTGGCTCTGAGGCTCGCACTTCGTCACTTTCTTGCCCTGCGCGATCCCCGCGGGGTACCCCACCTCTAGAGCGATGCTGGCGGGCGAGCCGGATCTGTCTCGGGAGGTTTCTAGATGAAGAAGACGACTTTTCTCCGCATCGTGCTCTGCGCGACCACCCTCGGCTGCGCCGGGACCTCCGAGGTCTCGTCGCTCGCGATCGACGCCCCTGGGCAAGCCTCTACGGGCGATGAATCATCGCCTCTGCTGGCCGACGCGTCCGAGCTGAACGCGCTCGATCAGGCGACGGAGTCCAGCATCGACTCCTCCTTGGCGTCGCTGCCCCAGGCGCCGTGGGCCGCGCCTCGGATCAGCGCGGACGCCGATCAGGCGGGCCTCGTCGAGGCCTGGAGTCAGGCCGAAAACAGCAGCACCTGCGCGCCCCTCAGCCTGAGCGCGGACGCCATCGGCGACGCCCACGCGCGCGCCTCCTCCTTGGCAGGCGGCTGGGCCATCGAGTTCGATCAGCGCGGTGCACCGGGTGTGCGCGCAAACGGCGCGAGCTGCGCCCGCTGTGGACGCGGCGCCTTCGGTATCGCGGGCACGGGCATGAGCCCCGACGAGGTCTTCGATCTCGAGGACGGCGCGGACGTCACCCCGACCTTCAGCGACGGCAGCATGGTCGAGCTCGCGGCCGTGGAAGAGGGCGTCGCCAGCGCGACCCTCACCGTGCAGGGCCAGGGCTGCGTCTATCAGGTCTGGTCGTTCCTCGGACAGGACCACCTCGACGCTCTGCTCGCGCATCTGCGCTTCGTCCGCGTCGACGCCCCGAGCGACACGGCCGTGGCCTCCGCCTCGGATCTCTAGTCGCGAGCGTCCACGGGGCGCACGATCGCTCGACACGGCGCGTGGCCTCGGCCCGCGCCGCGCGCAATTGGGGCTGCCCGCAGCGGACGCTAGGGTCGCCGGACACACGCGGCCCTTCGGGCTGAATAACGACCCAGCGCGATCGTCTCAACGCCATGCGACTCTTCATCGCTCTGCTGCTCGTGACCACCGCCTGCGGAGGCAGCGGTCAGCGTGCCAACGTGCCTGACTCCCGCTCGGGCTCCGATCCTGAGGAGAGGCCGCGGGTGGTCGCACCACCGGTGACGCCGGCCACCGATCACGCTTGCGCGGCTGATCCGGACCGCGCGACAGAGCCCGTCCCCATCGTTCAGGCTCGAGTCGAGACCCCCTGCGAAGTCGAGTGCCCCGACACGACCTGCGGCGACGCAGGCGTTTGTGAAGCCGAGGATCCGCAGTCCAGCCAGCCCGACCCTGTGGCGGAGCGGGTGATCGCGCCGCAAGGAGTGCGGGCAGCGGATCGCGCCTGCAGGGTCGACGCGGACTGCAGGCGCGTACCAGGAGACTGCTGCGGCTGCACCGCCGGTGGCTTGGGCGCCGTGGTGAGTCGCAGGCGTCTCGCGGCGGTTCGGGCTCGCAGGACAGCCGCCTGCGGGAGGCTCCGCGCATGCCCTGAGGTCATGAGCACAGACCCGACCTGCATCGCCGTGAGGCCCGCCTGCGTCGACCGCCTCTGCGAACTCGTCCGGAACTGAGTATCGGCAACGGTCTGGTGTTGTGTGTCGTCGGGCTCCCCGCTAGCCCGCTCAGAGCACCAGGCGCACGCCGCCGAGTTCTTCGATGCGGTGGGGGAAGTGGTCGCCGGGCGTGCCGATGAACATGTAGTTCTTCGGCACGTCGAGGCGCTCCGCGAGCAGCTCGATCAGCGCCGGTGTGAACTCACCCTTCACGGCCACGAAGTCCATGCGCAGGTTCGGGTAGAGGTGGTCGATCTCCTGCAAATGCTCGGCGAGCTTCGGGGGAGGCTCCTCCCCCTCGGCGTAGACGTGCACGATCTTCATGTGCGAGGTCTGCTCGTTCTCCATCACGTAGAGGGCGGCCCGGTTGATCTCCGCCGGGTCGTCGCCCTTGGCGAAGTAGACGACGACGCGGCTGTTCACCTCGTCGATCTTGCGTCGAATGGCGCCGTAGACGGCGTCGCTGATGCGGTCGATGCGTTCGGCGATGGCGCGTGAGACGAAGAGCGCCACCTTCATGATCTGGATGCGCAGGAACATCACGCCGACTACGGCGACCGAGGCCAGGAAGTACTCGAGGAAGAGGAAGAGGTTGTCGATGTCGAGCATCAGGTTGCCGGCGAGCCCGATCAGCACGGCGGTGAGGGCGATCACCACCGTGGGCCAGCTCGCCTTCACGGCGCGGGGCAGCCTGCCGCGCTTCACCTTGAGTAGCATGTTGCCGATGGCGAAGAGGGCCATCACCGACAGGAAGGAGATGGTGTAGACGCCCGCGAGGGTCTCCACGGCGCCGCTCGTGGCCCACAGGATCGACACGCTGATGAAGAAGAAGCCGAGGATGATCCAGTGGTTGGTCTTCCTCAGCTTGTTCTCGCGCAGCAGCATCTGCGGCAGGCAGCGATCCAGGCTCATGCGTCGCATCAGGCCGGTCACTCCGACGAAGGAGGTGAGCACGGCGCCCGAGAGCACGAGCACGGCGTCGATGCTGATCCAGATGCCCATCCACGGACCCACGGCCGTGGTGCCCATCTCGGCGAGCAGATCGGGCGGCACGGTCTGGATGTGCGCGAGGGGCAGAAGGCCCAAGGCGAGCAGGCTGATCCATGGGTTGAAGATCGCCACGGCGGCCCACATGTTGCGGAGCGTCTTGGGGAAGACGCCCGCCTTCTGTTCTTCGATGAAGTTGGCGGAGCTCTCGAAGCCGCTGATGCCGAGCATGGCCGCCGCGAAGCCGAAGAAGAGCGCGTGCATCAGTCCTTCGGGGGAGGGCGTCTGCCAGTTGGCGCTCAAGAGCTCCGGGCTCTGGATCACGGCGTAGCTGCCGACGATCACCAGCACGCTCAGCGTGAACATGTGGAAGATGAAGATCACCACGGCCACCACGGCCGACTCGCTGATGCCCACGAGGTTCAGGATGGCGAAGAAGCCCAAGAGCCCGATGGTCGCCCAGAACACGTTCAAGCCCGCATACAGGTTGTGGGCGTAGTGCATGGCCTCGCCCGCGCTGATCACCGCGGTGGCCACGTAGCTCAGCAACGTCAGGCAGGCCGCCGCCGCCGCGAGCTTCTTGTTCGTGGTGTTGAGCAGCACGGTGTAGGTGCCGCCGTTCAGAGGCAGGGCGCTGCCCACCTCGGCGTAGACCTTGCGGAAGAGGTAGAGCACGGCCACCACGATGCCGAGCACAATGGGCGCGTAGGCTCCGGCCTGCGCCGCGCACAGGGCCGAGACGTAGAGGCAGCTCGAGGTGATGTCGTTGCCGCAGATGGCCGTGGACGAGAGGGTGCCGAGGGTGTGCTTATGCGCCTGGTCGAGGCGCGAGATCTCGACGTCGGAGGTGTCGAGATCATCGATGCGGCTGGACTGGCCCCAGCCGGCGAATTCCCAAGATGCGTCCGTCTCGGCCGCGCTCGTGCTTTCAGGCATGGCGGCGAAGGTTCACGTTCGCATGCGCCACGTCAAGCGCCGAGCGCTCGTGACCACCGTTGTATGCTCGGTTCCGAGGTCGCCGTGCTCGCCCTCCTGTAGCACATTTGAATGTCCGAGCGCGCTTGGCGTCCGAGACTTCCGAAGTGCGAAATTCTGGAACACGCGCATAGATGGAGTGGGGCAATATGAGGGACAATTCGCGGCAATTCGCTATCTGGATAGCTCTCATGCTGCGGGTCCTCCCTGCGTGCGGTGGGCACGGCGGCCTCGACGCCAGCATCGATTCCGGTGTCGCGGACTCCACCACCGATGCGTCGGAGTGCAGCGGAGACACAGACTGTGATGACGGCATAGCCTGTACGCTGGACCGCTGCGCGGCGGGCGCGTGCCGCAGCGTGCCGGATCCTCGTGCATGCGACGATGGCAACGAGTGCACGGACGACTCCTGCTCCGATGCGGGCTGTGAGCACGCATCCAATCGCGCGAGTTGTGATGACGGAGTGTTCTGCAACGGCTTTGACACCTGCACTGGGGGAAGCTGCGATGTGCACCCGGGTGATCCGTGCAGCATGACTACGACCTGTGACGAGACGAGTTCGCGTTGCGTCGGTTGTGTTGCGGACCTCGATTGCGACGATGGAAACCCGAACACCCGGGACTCGTGCGCAGGGGGCTCGTGTGTCAACGAGTGCACTGCTTGTACGAGTGCGGCCGGCTGTTTGGCGGGCGGCAGTGTTGCCGCTTGTGGCTCGGGTGGCGTGGCCTGCGTGAGCTGCGACGACGGCGATCCCAACACGCGGGACTCGTGCGCAGGGGGCTCATGTGTCAACGAGTGCGCCACCTGCTTCAGCGGAGGCAGCTGCGTGGCCGGCGACACCACCTCGGCCTGCGGCGTGGGTGGAGGGGCCTGCGCGAGTTGTCTGCTGAGTTGTGGTGGTGTGACGTGCGATGAGGCTGTCGAGGTCAGCGCTGGCGCGGGTCATACATGCGCACGTCAGGCTTCAGGGCGAGTCGCGTGCTGGGGGCGCAACCGCAGAGGCCAACTCGGAGATGGCACTCGGGTTGACGGTGCCACGGCGGTTTACGTCATGGGGTTGGCGGACGCTGTCGAGATCGCTGTTGGAGGCGACACGTCCTGCGCTCGCCGGGCCTCGGGACAGGTTGTGTGTTGGGGCAGCAACGATGGCGGCCGGCTCGGCGATGGAACCACGATCAGTAGCTCCACGCCCGTCACCGTCAGCGGTCTCACGGACGCCGTCGAGATCGCCGTCGGTGGAGGCCATGCCTGCGCGCGTCGTGCGTCTGGGCGAGTGGTGTGCTGGGGCAGTAATTACGTGGGTCAACTCGGGGACGGAACGACGATGGATCGCTCCACGCCCGTCACTGTCAGCGGTCTCACGGACGCGGTGCAGATCGCCGCGGGTGGCGCCTTGGTCTGCGCGCGTCGGGCGTCCGGGCAGCTGGTCTGCTGGGGCGGCAACAGCAAGGGTCAACTCGGGGACGGAACGACGACGGATCGCTCCACGCCCGTCACCGTCGGTGGCCTCACGGATGCATCGGAGATCGCCGTGGGTACAGGCCATGTCTGCGCGCGCCGTGGTGCTGGAAGCGTCCTGTGTTGGGGTGCCAATTCCAGCGGTCAGCTCGGCGATGGCAGCACCACCGACAGCTCCACGCCCGTCACGGTCCCGGGGCTCACGGGCGTAGCGGAGATCGCGGCGGGCGGCTATCACACTTGCGCACGACAAAGCTCCGGACAGGTGGTTTGCTGGGGTGACAACAGCGTGGGTCAAGTGGGTGACGGCAGCAACATCCAACGAGTCCTCCCCGTCGCTGTCACAGGCCTTTCCGACGCGGTAGAGATCACGACCGGCTATGTTCACAGTTGTGCCCGGAGTTCGTCATCCCAGGTGCTGTGTTGGGGCAGCAACGCAGATGGGCAGCTCGGGATCGGAAGGGCTTTCTCCAGCAACGTCCCCCGCAACATCAAGCCTCTCTGACGGCGCGTTGCGACGGCAGGAACTCGGAGGCCACGCCATGGGCCACGTCAAGCGCCGAACGCTCTGCCGACCCGTCGTCAGCCGAGCAGGGGCGAGAGGAAGAGCCCGAGGGTCGAGAGCCAGCCGACGCCCCAGACGGCGGAGCGTAGCGCGCCCTTGCCGGCGATGTAGACCACGGGATAGGCGACGCGCGCGAGCAGGAAGGCCGCGCAGAGGCCGGTCATGATCGCGCCATCCGCCCCCGCGACGTGGGCGACGAGCACGGCCGCCGCGAAGGGAGGGAAGGCCTCGATGCTGTTCAGATGCGCGGCCAAGGCGCGCCCGCCCCAGCCCGTGAGCTGCGCCTGCTGCACGCGCGGCTCGGCGTTGTCGTACTGGCCCAGCTCCTTCATGGCCTTGCCCACGGGCGCCTTGGTCAGGAGCACGAGCACGAAGGCGATGGCGATGGAGGCGAGGGGGAAGCTCATGCGCCGCAGCGTACTCGCTTCCCCGCGAATGTCGTCGGTGTCTGGGGCTTGCTGCGCTTCTCAGCATGCTTAGCTTGCCCCTGCTGAAGGGTCGTGACGCGGCTCGGGCAGCTCGAGACGTAGAACCCTACGAAGTGCTCCACGCCTGCAGCTTGCTAGGTCGATGCTCCTCCCTTCGAGCGATCTCCGAAGAAGGTGTCACATGTCGATGTATGCAGGTTTGTCGTTTCCTCGTCTGGTGTGGAGCTCGCTAGCCGTCCTCGCGCTGGCCTCGTCCGTCGTGGCGTGCAGTTCTGGCAACGGCACCCCGCCCGACCACACGCCTCCCCCTTCAATTCCTGACTATACGATAGCTATCCACGATAGCAGTGTGACCCTGACGTGGTCGAATCCAGTAGATGATTTCGCCTATCTACAGATTCGGCGAGCGGAGATGCCCGTGACGCCTGACACGGGTGACGTCGTGTACGAAGGGGCAGATACGAACAGCTACCTCGATCAGGGACTGACCAACGGTCACATCTATCACTACGGGTTCATCGTCTACGACGCAGCAGGCAATCATTCCGAAGTCGTCGACGCTGTGGCCGTGCTGCCGGCCCCGGACGAGTTGGTGGAATTCCCCGACGCCGGGCTCGCCACGGCGGTGCGCGCCGCCCTCGGATTGTCGCCCTCCGACAACATCAGAGCGCTGGATCTCTTGCGCCTGACGGAGCTGGACGCTTCCGACCGCGACGTCTCGGACCTCGCTGGACTGCGCTGGTGTGTGAACTTGACGAGTGTCGACCTGAGCGGAAACCAGCTAACGGATTCGCTGGACGCCCAGGTCACTCAGCTGCCGAACCTCTCCCAACTCGACATCAGCGGCAATCGGCTCGCAAGCATGCCCAACCTCGCGACGTCGCGGCATCTGTGGAAGCTATCCGTCGCCGACAATGCTGCGCTGACGTCTGTGGGAACCGTGGCCGCGATCCCGTCCTTGGCGAGTCTGGACCTCAGTGGCACGGGCGTCACCGAGCTCACGGCGTTGGCACCCGCTACGGGACTCGAGTCGCTCAGTTTGATGAACACGGAGATCTCGGATCTCGCTCCTCTCTCCGGTTTCACACAGCTCCAGACGCTGACGCTGACCGGATCCGCGGTGAAGGATCTGGAGCCTTTGATGGGCCTGACGGCACTCGAGACCTTGGCCGCTGCGCAGGAGGGGATCGAGGACGTGTCGCCGCTAGCCCTGTTGCCCAACTTGGTGCACGTGAATCTGGCAGAGAACCAGATACACGACCTTCAGGGCTTGGTGGACAACGTCGACTTCGGCGTCTCCGATCAGCTGAACCTGATTGGCAACCCGCTCCTGCATGAGGCCGTGACGGAGCAGATTCCTGCCCTTCAGGGGCGTGGCGTGGAGGTCAGCCTGTCGCCTGAGGCGCTGCAGCTGCCCGTCGCGTTGGTGGGCGTGTGGGGTGATCCGAGGGTGACCGTAAACGGATCCACAGTGGATCCAGCGAGCTTCTTCGAGTGGGATCCGGGGAGCGTCGACATGCACCTCTCCCTCTACTTCGACCGCAGCTACCTCGCCGAGGAGCTCGACGCGGCGGGCGCTGTGCGCTACTTCGACTCGGGCGCAGCGTCTTCGGAGGGTGACGGCCTACTTCTGCAGATGCAGGACGACAACGGAACGCTCGTCGATCCTCCCGAGGACGTGATCGAGGGCGCGTGGACGGCGACCGCCCACAGCTTCACGCTCACGGTGACGGATGGGACGGACGTGAGCGTGCTGACCTGGACTCGGGTGCGCTGAGCGCCTAGGACAGCCCGGCCAAAAGCCCGAGCGTGACATTTGCGCGAACAACGGAGTGTTTTCGGGGTGTCCTAGCGCGTCTTGGAGTCCATGCACAGCTCTCTCAGGCCAAGGGCGGACTACTCGGGCGGCTCCCGCAGAGGCAGCAGCACCCGGAAGGTGGAGCCCTCGCCGACGGGACTCTCGAGCTGCAGCTCGCCGTCGAGCAGCGAGAGCATGTGCCGCACGATGGCCAAGCCGAGGCCGACGCCGCCATGGCTGCGCTCGTCTCCCGAGTCCAATTGATGAAAAGCCTCGAAGATGATCTGCTGCTGCTCTTCCGGAATGCCGATGCCCGTGTCTTCGACCTCGAAGGCGACGGTCTCGCCCATGCGCCTCGCAGAGAGTTCGACGCGACCACTCTCTGGGGTGAACTTGATGGCGTTGACCAGCAAGTTGACGAGCACCTGGCTCAGCTTCCCGCGGTCGCTGAAGAGCGCGCCGAGCTCGGGCTCGCTCTTCACCACGAGCGTCAGCGGCTTCGTATCGAGCATCCAACGCACGGAGCCCTCGACGCTGGCCAGGAGCCGGGGGATGTCGACCTCTTCGATCGTCCTCCGCAGCTTGCCCGACTCGGCCCGCGTCAGGCTCAGCAGATCGTCGACGCGTCGATTCAGCGACTCCGTGGCACGACGAATTCGCTCGTGAGCGTCCCGGCCTTCGTCATCGACCTCGCCGTAGAGGCCCGCGTCGAAGAGCTCCAGCGTGCCCAGGATCCCGTGGAGTGGCGTGCGCAGTTCGTGCGTGACGTTGGCGAGCAGGAGCGTGCGCGCCTCCCGGGCGGCGACGAGCTCCTTGGTCTGGATGCGCAGTCGCTCGGTCCGACGTCGCAGGTAGCCGGCGAGGCGTGATGTCATGATGCCCGTGGCTGCGAGCACGAAGCCCGCGTAGACCAGGGCGACGGCGACCTGTGGTCCGCTCAGCGCGACGGTCGCGGACATGGGCGGCGGGATGAAGGGCAGCGCGCCGAAGTAGATCGAGAGCGTCATGACGACGTGCATCGCGAAGGCGACGCCTGCGGCCAAGAGCGTCACGCCCGTGTTCGCCAGCAGCCCGAGCACGGCGATCACGATCACGTAGATGGCCAAGAGCGGGCTGAGGGGACCGCCCGTGAGGTAGATGGCGCCGGTCATGGCGAGCAGGTCGGCGTTGGTGTTGAGGGCCTGCGTCCAGAGCACGCCGCGATCGGCTCGCAGCGCGGCCCAGGCGAGGGTGTTGGTGACGAGCTTGAAGACGATCACGGCGTAGATGCCGTGGACGTGGGGGGTGATGCCCGTGGCGCCGGCCACGTAGGCGAGCGCTCCGAAGGCGAGGGCGAAGGCGTAGCCCGAGCCGATGCCGGCGCGCAGGCGAGAGCGCCACGCGGGGCTCTCCATCTCGCGCATGAAGGCCGGGACGCGCAAGGGGAGCTGCTGTCTAGGCTTCGCCGATCAGATCGCGGACGCGTCCGAGCAGCGTCTTCATGGGGAAGGGCTTCACGAAGTAGCCATCCGCGTGCAGCTCCTCGGAGTAGCGTTGGGCGTGCTCTTCGTCCGTGTAGACCGCGCTCATCAAGATCACGGGCGTGTGCTTGCCCTCCTCCGTGCGCTTCACCTCGAAGCAGACCTCGAAGCCGTTCTTGCGCGGAAGCTGCACGTCGAGGACGATCATGTCCGGGCGATCGAGCTGGAAGACGTCGAGGGCCTGCTGTCCCGTGCGCGCCACCAGGATGTCGTAGCCGTGAGCCCGCAGAAAGGTAGTGACGATGTTCAGGCTGAGGGGGTCGTCTTCGACCACGAGCACACGCTTCATGGATTGCCTCCGGGCTGTAGAATAGCACCAATCCACCCTCGCGAGCAGGTGGGAATCAGGGCGCGAGCAGGGGCGCGCTGACGGCGAGCAGGATCACGGGCTCGGGGCCTGCGTTCTCGGCACGGTGAGCGCTGCCGGCGCGCAGCGTGCACGCCTCACCGGCGCGCAAGACGACGTCCTCGCCCTCGAGTCCGAGCGTGAACTCACCGGAGATCACGTAGAGCACATGGTCTCCACGGCACACCTCCGGATCGCGGAAGCCAGGCGCGAAGCGCAGCAAGACGACCCCCGGAGCGTCCCCGAGCTTCTTCTCCTCGAGGGGATGGTTGCCGGGCTGCCAAGGCAGGTCGGGGAACGGGAGACGCGTGAAGCTCATGCGAGGAGTGTACCCGAGTCGAGGCTGGCGCTTGCCCTTGGGCCTGGGGATCATTATGTGAGCCAGGGCGGTGATGTGGCCGCTCGAACTCGTCGCTCCGCGGACGCGGAGATCGGAAGCAAAGCATGACCAAGCAGATCGTCGCGGCCGTCGACTTCGGACCCGAGTCCAAGCGCGTCCTCGAGCTAGCCTTCGACCGAGCCGGTGCGGGCGGGGCCGTGCATGCGCTGCACGTCGTCTCGGGCTTTCGCGGCGTCTCTCCCCATCCGGGCAAGAGCGAGGCTCAGGTGTCCGAGGCGCTGGCTCGCCTGGAGAGCTATGTGGTGGATCAGCGCTCCGCGTCGGCCAAGGATCGACAGCTCTTCGTGCACGTGCTGCGGGGCAGCGTCGCCGAGCAAATCATCGAGCTGAGCTACGAGGCGAAGGCGTCCTTGGTCGTCATGGGCAACCCGGGCACGCAGGGCGGATCCGCGGTGAAGAAGGTCGTGCATTGGGCGCGCTGCCCCATCGTGGTGGTGAACGACGTGGACTACACGGTCGAGGGCATGATGCCGCACTTCACCGTCTGCGAGGACTGCATGGACGCGCGCGCCGCGGGTATGCGCTGGTACTGCGACGCGCATCGAGATGCAGCTACTCGCGCCGCCAAGGTGATCGAGTAGGGAACGCCGCCCGGCGGACCTACTCCGCCGCCAAGCTCGCCGGTTCTTCGAGGGATCGCAGGATGCGTTCGCCGTATTCGTGGATGGTCTCCGCCTCGTGGCGGGCGCGCAGCTCCGCGCGGCTGAGGTAGCGTTCGAGCACCTCGCGGCGCCCGGGGTGGCGCTCGGCCTGCTCGAGCAGGATCTCCACCACCACCTCGTGCGTGAGCAGGCGCGCGAGGCGCTCGGCGTGGAGCATGGCGAGGCGGAAGTCGCGCTTCGGATCCCAGTTCTTCAGGAAGCGCTCGGGCCACTCGGCGAGGGGCTTGCCGCGCAGGGCCTTGGCCTTGTCCGCCGCCGTGCTGAGCAAGAGGTGTTGCTGCGCCGAGAGGGAGGCGAGCGTAACGCGGGCCGCGGAGCGCACCAAGGGATCTCGCGCGGAGATGGCCGTGACACGGGCCTCGGCGAGCCTCGCCAGGAAGCGCTTGGGCGCCTTCACCATGCCCATCAACGTGTCCTTCATGGCCATCAGCGCTTGGATCTGGCTCGTGCCCTCGTAGATCGGTAGCACCATGGCGTCGCGCAGCAGCTTCTCGGCGCCGTACTCGCGCGTGTAGCCCACGCCTCCGAGGATCTGCACGGCCAAGCGTGCGTGCTTCACGGCGTTCTCCGCGGCCACGAACTTCAGCAGCGGCGTGAGCCGGCGCGATTTGCGCGAGTGGCGCTTGCGGCGGCGCTCGAGGTCGGCGCGCGCTT
Source organism: Deltaproteobacteria bacterium (assembly GCA_013151775.1). Lineage (GTDB taxonomy): Bacteria > Myxococcota_A > Polyangia > Polyangiales > Houyiibacteriaceae > JAADHO01. The sequence goes on from JAADHO010000116.1 coordinate 18,498, forward strand.
GCTCGCTGAGGTCCGCTTGGAAGCGCAGCTGAATCGCGAGCTTCTGCGCGATCTCTTCGTGCTGCGCCGCCGTCACGCCGATGGCGCGCACGGCCTCGATGTCGCTCTTCATCTCGTCGAGGTAGTCGGCGAGCATCTCGTGTCGGTCGATGGTCTTGCCCATGGAGCGGCGCTCGGCGGCGTAGTCGCGGGCGATGCGGTAGGCGCACTCGCTGAGGCCGAGGGCTTCGAAGCCCACGCCGAGGCGGGCGTTGTTCATCAGGATCAGCATGTAGCGGAAGCCCTCGCCGCGTTTGCCGATGAGCTCCGCCCGCGCGCCGTCGAAGGCGAGGGCGCAGGTGGCCGAGGCGTGGTGACCCAGCTTCTCCTCGAGGCGCGCAATCTCCACCTGCCGGCGCACGCTGCCATCGGCGTCCGTGACGTGGGCTGGCACCATGAACATGCTCAGCCCCTCGAGACCCGACAGGGGTGACTCGGCATCTGTCACGGGCTCGGTGCGCGCGATCACGTAGTGCCACTCGCCGTGGCCCGAGGTGATGAAGGTCTTCTCACCCGTGATGCGCCACACGCCCTCGTCGTCGAGCTCACCTCGACAGCGCAGGGCGGCCATGTCGCTGCCGGCGTCGGGCTCCGTGATGTCCATGCAGCCCCAGGATTTTCCATCCACGATCGAACGGATGAGGCCTTCGAAGCGTGTCTTCTGGATGCGCAGCGTCTCGGCATCGACCTCGGTCGTGCCCTCGTGGATGGAGAAGATCAGCGCCGCCATGGCCATACCGCCGTGGAAGCCTTGGTGCGTCATCACCGAGACGTCGGCGCGCGCCAGCAGCTCGGAGACCAAGAAGGAGACGAGCATGGGCGCGTTCATGCCTCCGAGTTCGCGAGGGATGGTCAGCGTGTGCAGCTCGAGCTCGCCGAGCTGCTCGAAGATCGTCGCGACGCGCGGGGGCGCGACCACCTCACCGTCGACGATGCGGTTGTCCTGCGTGTCGAGCTCAGCCGCGTAGGGCGCGATCTGCTCCGCGGCGAACTGACCGGCGAGCTCGAGGATCTCTCCGTAGAATTCGCGCGCCTCCGCCAGGTTCTCGAAGCCGCCCTCGTCGCGGTACTCCTTCTCGGTCAGTCGGACGAGTTCGTCCCACTCGACGCCGCGCTCGAAGTAGTAGCGGAGGTCCGCGTTGTCTTGGAAGAAGTTGGCCATGGCTCGTCTCCTCGGTGGGCGCGTGGCGCCCCAGAAATTCACTCGCCGCCGGGTGGACGCTCGCCCTCGGCGCCCGGGCGGTAGAGCCCGCGGTGCAGCATCCTCAAGAGCTCCTCCGTCAGCCGCGCCTCCGCCGCCTCCGGATCGTCGTCGAGCAGCACGCCCAGGCTGTCCGCGGACGCGAGCCCGCCGACCACGAGCTGAATCGCGTGCACGCAGTAGGCCGCGGGATCCGCGTGGGCGTGGATGCTGCCGTCGGCTTGGCCTTGGCGGATGCGCTCCTCGACCATCCTCACCCAGGGCGTGACGTGTTCGTGCACCAGCCCGCGCAGCTCCTCCGGGCGGTCGAGAGCTTCACGCAGCAGCAGGCGCGCGCGATCGCGGTCGGCCCGGAAGAAGCCCACCAGGGCGCGCAGCACGGACGCGAGCTGCTCCTGACTCGCGGCGGCGGCCAGCAGCTCCGGCAGCACCGCTTTGAAGTGGTCGAGCATGCTCGCGAGCACGGCGACCCTCAGCTCCGCCTTGCTGCGAAAGTGGTAGAGCAGGCTCGGCTTCTTGATCTCCACCGCGCTCGCGATCTCCGACAGTGACGTGCCGTCGAAGCCCTGCTTGGCGAAGAGATGCGTCGCTGCCTTCAGAATCCGGTCTCGCATGCGCTGAACCTCGTGAGCCTACCGCTCGGTAGGCAGCAAGCTACCACGAGGTAGGCGCTGCGCAAGCATGAGTCCGAAAAGACCCTGGAAGCTTTCGGCGTGCGAGCTGAAATACGCGTGGAGCGTGCTCCGTAGGCATGAGCGAAGACGCCGGCGCGTGTCGGCGAATGGAGAAAATGTTCATGCGATTCATACACACACTGCCCCTCCTCGCGCTCGCTCTGGCGGCGCCCACCTTCGCGCAGGCTCCGGCGGACGTGACCACTCCGGCTGATGTCGAGACAGCAGCTGCGGCGGCCAGCGTCCCGGCCGCGCCAACAGCGCCCCCGAGCGACGCGCCCGCGGTGCCGGCTGTGC
>JAADHO010000003.1 GCA_013151775.1 Deltaproteobacteria bacterium
GCGCGCAGCTCGACCGCATCCGCCGCGGGCGGCTGGTAGCTCGGTGGCGCGTCTGCTTCCGGCGGCGCGTGCACTTCGGGCGGCGTCAGTGGCTGCGTTCGGTGCGGCGTCTCCGCCCCGGCCGCCCGCGTGTGAGACGCCGGCGCGGGGCCCACACCGGAATCGGCGACGCAGGACGCCACCACCAACGTCAACCCCAAGATCGCAGGACGCGAGTACACGCCGCTGATCCTCGGCGCGACCCGGGCCGAGCGCAAGGCGAAGCCGGCAGGAAGAAACGGCGGTCCCGAAACGTAGGAACGTGGTAGGAGGGCGGAGAATCGAGCCTCACCATGCAGAGCAAACGAATCCTCTCGACCCTCATGCTGTTGGGCCTGCTGACGTGGTTCACGGGCTGCCCGCAGCAAGGTAGCGGGAGTCGACGCGGGGCGAGCGGCGAGCAGGCCCAGAGCGACGTCTGGAGTTCTGCGCGTCGGGGCTCGGGAGACGTCCTGAGCGCCGCAGACTTCGAGTCGGATCTGCACGGTCGGGTCTCGGTGGCGCCGGATCGCGCGCTGGTCCGCGTGCGAGGTCTGGTGATGAACACCGACCGCATGGCCACCAGCGCCGACGCCGCGAGCCTGGGCGAGGCGCTCGTGGCTGAGATCGCCGAGCAGGGTGTGTGCGAAGCGCGCGTGGTGGACCATGCCACCGTCAGCTTCAGCGGCAGCGAGGACTGGCATGGTAGCGTCAGCGTGCGCGTGGACGCGCTGTTGACAGGCCTGGAAGACGTGGACGCCCGCGCCGAGCGTCTGGAACATTGCCTCGCGCGCATCGACGCCGCGGCCGATCGCCGCGAGGATGGAGTGGTGCGTCGCGGCGCGCCGCTGCTGACCGTCGACCAGCCCGAGGCCTACCGGGCCGAGCTGCTGACGCGCGCCTTCCGCGACCTGCGCGCGGTGGCCGCCACCACCGACACGCCACCTCAATTCACGGCGGAGGCCACCCGATGCACCAGCGCCGGTCACGTCGTCATCCGCAGCCGCAGCCTCACGGGGATCGTGCTCGGGGTCGACTTCAGCTGTCAGCCGAGCTTCGCGCCCGCCATGCCTGCGCCCACGCTCGAGCGGCCGACGCGCGAGCTGGACAGCCTGTAGCGACGCAGGGCTGCCCGCCAACAATTTCACGCGGGTCTTCGAACGACGCTGATGCCCGAAGCGCAGCAGCGGGAGTTCAGAACCTGGTGTCGAAGTAGAGCCAGCAGATGTAGCCGCAGAAGCTCGCGACCAAGAGCCCGCCCTCGACGCGCGTGAGCACGCCCTTCTTGTGGAAGCCGCGGGCGAAGAAGAGCGCGAGCAACGTCACCGCGAACATCGCCGGAAAATCGCGCGTGAGCACCTCGGGAGCGACCGGCCCCGGACGGATCAGCCCGGGCAGGGAGAGCACGCCGAGCAGGTTGAACATGTTCGAGCCGATCACGTTGCCCACGGCGATGTCGTGCTCGTCGCGACGCGCCGCGGCGATGGACGCCGCGAGCTCGGGCAGGCTGGTGCCGAAGGCCACGACGGTCAGCCCGATCACGTTGTCGGTCACCCCGAAATGCCGCGCGATCACCACGGCGCCCCAGACCAGCATCCGCGAGCTGCCGAGCAGCACGACGAGACCCACGGCGAACCACAAGAGGGCCTTGGGCGTGGACACGTCGGGCGGCAGCTCGTCCTCCACCTGAGCGCCGAACTCGTCGCCTTTGCCCTGTAGGCCCTCGCGCACGACCCACCCCAACATCAGGAAGAGGCCGCCGATCAGCAGCGCTCCGTCGAGCCGCCCGAGCTGCCCGTCCCACGCGATCAGCCCGTAAGCGACGGTCATGGTCAACAGCAGGACCGGCACCTCTCGCCGGATGATGCGGCTGTGCACGGTCAACGGGCGCACCAAGGCCGCGGCGCCCAGCACCAAGCCGATGTTGGTGATGTTCGAGCCGATGGCGTTGCCCACACCGAGACCGGGGTTACCCGTGAATGCGGCCATGCTGCTGACCAACATCTCGGGCGCCGACGTGCCAAAGGCGACGATGGTCAGGCCGATCAGCAGAGGCGACAGACCGAAATTCTTGGCCATCCCCGCGGCGCCCATGACGAAGCGATCCGCGCCCCAGACGAGGGCAACGAATCCAGAGAGGACGGCGATGATGGGGAGGACGGGGTGAAACACGGTGAGGCCTGCGCGCTAGAGGACGAAGCGCAGCGCGAGGTCATACAACGCGAAAGCCGCTTGCGCGAGCATCGCGCCCGCGCAGCCAGACCTGATCGGCGGAGCGCGGGCCGAGCGCCCTCGACCGGACAAGCGGGACCAAAGGCGAAATGAAGGTCGTGTCGGGCGTGGAGGTGCGAACCCGGCGTGTTTCAGCGGGCGGGCAGGGCTCCACGAAGAGCGGACCAGAAGTGGGAGGGACGAGCAGCGAGACCCGGCAGAATCAGCTCGTAGCGAGTGCGACCTTTCGTCGTCGCCGGAGTCGGTCGACTTGGGACGAGGTAGCGGAAATCAGCGTTCGGTAGGCCCAGTCGAGCAGCTCACGCCAGGGCATCTTGCGCTTGTCGTGGGACTTGAGGCTCACGCTGCGGAAGAGCGCGAGCAGGCTGAGCACCACACGACGCAGGACCATCAGGCAGAGCGAAGCGCCGACGTGGGTGGGGACGAAGAGATGGTCGTCCTCTTCGAACTGCACATCGAGCGTGTGGTGGACGTTGTTTTCGACACCCCAATGCGCTCGCACCAGCCGCAGCCACTGCTGGGGCGTGAGGCGGTGCGCCGGGAGGCTGCTCAGGAAGAAGCGGCTTTCGAGGACGTCCTCGACTCCGTCTTCGTCCTCGAGGGTTCGCTCGACGCGGAGCACGGTGCGTAGGTGCTCCCACTCGGGCATGCCATCGGGTAGCGACTCGAAGTAGAGCCTGCGCACCTCGGTCGTGCGGTTGTCCTTGCGGTCGACCGTCTTCGCGTCTTCGTCGTCGCGCTCGGCGAGCGGAATGGCGAGCTCGGTGTAGAGTTCGGGCTGCGTCAGCTTGAGAGCGAAGACGTAATCCTTGCCCACGTCGACGACGTGCTGCGCGTTGGCCTTGGAGGTGACGCCCGCGTCGTAGGTGATGACCTGAAAGAGCTTCGTGCGGCCGTAGACGGACATGAGGGCATCAAAGGCGGTCTGGAAGTGGCCCATCTCGTTGGTGCAGCCGCGCACGAAGGTGACGTCGATGACGGGGCGCGCGGCGGCGCTGACGAGGCAGGCGTTGACGGTGCGGAGGTGAGTCTGCGGCTTTCCATCGTCGCGCTTCACAGCCTGACCGAGGCTGCTCTTGTCGGTGACACGGCCGACGGCGGTCACCTTGCCGTCGAGGGCCACGACGCCGAAGGGCAGACGCTCAGGGGTGAGCGCCTTGCGGCGGTAGGCGTCTCGGGTGACGTGATGGAGCAGCGGTCGCAAGCTCTCGGGCGCGAGCTTGCACAAGAAGTCGCGCAGGGTGGTGTCGGGGATGCGCCGGCGCAGGCCGAGTAGGCGCCGCATGGCGCTGCTGGTGCCCGTCTCGGTCAGTCGCTCGACCTGCTTCAAGCTTCGGCAGGAGGCGCTGATACCGACGATCAAGGTCGTCAGCAGCGTGCGTATGCGCCAGCGCGTCGACGCCTTGCGACGCGGGTCTTCGATGCGCTGGCAGGACAGCGACCCGATGCTCCTCTTCAGGAAGCCGGCCATGGCGCGATTGGATTGGGTGATGTGGCTCAATGAGAATCTCCTTGCGCCCGCGATCGACGGCGATCAGCCTGGAGACCGAGCTGCGGTCGCGAGCAGTTTTGATTTTTTGGGTATCTTGCCGCTGACCTGGCCGGGTCTCACGGCGGCGAGAGTGGATCACGATTTCGGCCGCAGCTCGATCCCTAATCGCGTGCACGTCTCGCGACCGGCCGGGATGGTCGCCCGGAGGGGGCTCCGCGCGTGCCAAGTCGCCGCCCTGCCCACACCCGACTTGGCGCGTGCGGCGAGGCGGCCTTGCGCGAGCGCCCTACGGCCACGCCGCCCATCCATGCCGAGCGCTCGCATCTGCAAGGCCGCCGTACCCCGCAGGGCGATCGTCCCGGGCGGTTTTTCGCTCCAAGGCTCCGAAAAATCGTGAGGTGCGAATATGTAACCCGCAACGACGCACCCGAGCCGAAGGAGCAAC
>JAADHO010000182.1 GCA_013151775.1 Deltaproteobacteria bacterium
GTGTACCGGACCGGATAGTTCGCGGGGCGTGATGGCCGTTCGTCCCGGACTGGCTTAGGGGCTTTCTCGCGGTCGGGTCGGCGATGACCCGCGTGGGCTGCGGGACGGGACGACACGAAAAAGTTGAAGAGCGCGGTGGAGGTAGGGCACTTCGGAATTAGAAGATTTCGAGGCCCCATGACCCGTAAACGAGTCCCCCCACCGCGAGAGGCAGCGTGCCTGTCGCAGCCGTATCCGTCCAGCCAGAAGGGCGGCACCGTGATCGCGGAGTTCGTCCTCGACCTGCTGACCCACCGCCGACTGCTGGCCGACCCCGACGGTTACCGTCCGGAGCACTGCCCGGGCTGCGGGCACGGCGCGCTGCACGTGCACGACTATCGCTCGCGTTTGTGCCAAGAGCCGGGCGTGCCGACGGTGGCCATCGTGCGCCATCGGTGCGTCGGCTGCGGCGGGCAGTGGCAGGTGCTGCCGGCCTTCATCGCGCGGCACTTGCATTTCCACTGGGTGCTGCTGATGGCCGCCTGCGCGACCCCAGACGCCGAGGCCCCAGAGACGCCACCCACGACACGCGTCCCGTCGGCGGACACCGTGACCCGCTGGCTGCGCCGTCTCGCGAGCTGCGGTCGCGTGCTCGCACAGGTGCTCGCGAGCAGCGCCGAGTCGACGCTCGTGGCGGTGGCGCAGGCGCTCGGTCTCGAGCCGACGCGGCGTGAGGTAGTCGACGCCCTCGGCCGCCCGTTCGCGGAGGTCGCGGCGCTCGCGCACCGGCTCGTGCCGGGAGTTCGGCTCATGTGAGCGCGGGGACTCCCGTGGCCGGAGGGGACGGCCACAGGCGGCGGTGCATATCCCCCCAACCTTGCCTGACGCGCTCCTCTACACCGTGCTCATGGACGACGAGGAGCGACGCGAGGAGGCCATCTGGCGAGCGACCGTGCTGGGGCCGCTGGTCAGCGCCCGGCTCGAGCACGGCGACGTGCGCCGGCTGTGCGAGGAGGCGGCCGCTCGCGTGCTCGAGCGCCGTGACGGACGCTCGGACAAGGTCTCGTGGCGCACGATCGAGACCTGGTACTACGCCTACAAAGCGCACGGCCTCGACGGTTTGCGGCCGTTGGGTCGCAACGACCGCGGCGAGACTCGCGCGATCCGTCCCGAGGTCGCCGACCTCATCGTGCGCGCCAAGCGCGAGAAGCCGCGACGCTCCATCCGGCGCATCATTCGGATCCTCGAGCGCGCCAAGGTGGTCCCCAAGGGTGAGCTGAAGAAGTCGAGCGTGCACCGCCTGCTGCTGCACCATGGCATCAGCGCGCGGCCCGGGCGCGGCGACGGGGTGGCGGTGAGCAAGCCTCGGCTGGCGTGGATCTGCGAGCATGCAGGCGACCTGTGGGTCGGCGACGCCAAGCACGGACCGCTCGTGATCGCGCCCGACGGACGGGTGCGCAAGTGCTACCTGCTGAGCCAGATCGACTCGGCGACGCGCTTCGTCGTGCACAGCTTCTTCGCCCTCAGCGAGGGCGCGGTCGAGCACGAGCGCGGCTTTCGCGAGGCCCTGCTGAAATACGGTCGGCCGCGCGGCTACTACATCGACCGCGGCTCGGCCTACAAGGCGGATTCCCTGCGCGCGATCTGCGCCGAGCTCGCCATCGACATGACGCACACGCAGCCGCGGGACGCCGCGGCGAAGGGCGTGATCGAGCGTTGGCAGCGGACGTATGGCGAAGAGGTCGAGGACGAGCTGCCGGACCACCCGCTGCCGCTTCATGAGCTCAACGCGATCCTGTGGGCCTGGCTGCGCGTCGAGTACCACGCGCGCCCGCACGACACGACGGGGCAAGAGCCGCTGCGACACTGGCTCAGCGAGGTGCACCACCTGCGGCCGCTGCCGGCGGGCAAGGACCTGGCCGAGGTCTTCCTGCATCGCATCACCCGCAAAGTGCGCAAGGACGCGACGCTGCGCTTCTTCGGCAAGTGGCTCGAGGTCCGCGCCGAGCTTTGCGGGCAGCGGGTCCAGCTGCGCTTCGACCCGACCGATGCCGAGGCGCTGCCGCGCGTCTTCGTCGCCGACCGATTCCACAGCGACACCGTCCTGCTCGACCGCGTGCGCAACGCCAGCCGTCGTCGTCGCGCGCCGAAGGGCACGCCCGACCCGCAGGTCGAGCCGACCGGTCTCGACCCGCTCCAGCAGATGCTGTCCGAGTACTACCAGGACACACGTCCCGGCTGGGGCGACGACGAACCCCCCCACCACAAGGAAGACTGATATGTACAAGAAGCGCTTCGCCCTCCGGGGCCACCCTCTGCCGAAGGACGCCTGCGGCAAGACCTTCTTCGATGACACCGACGGCTTCCGCCGCCTGTCGCGCGCCTTCGACGACCTGCTCGACGACCGCGGCCTCGGCGTGCTCACCGGCGCCGCCGGCCTCGGCAAGACCGCCGCCTTGCGCAACCTCTGCCAGTCCCTGCCGAGCCCTGACCATCGCGTCATCTACCTCTGCGACACCGCCGTCGCGCCCCTCGACATGTACCGTCAGCTCGCCCTCGAGCTCGGCGTCCGCCCCAGCCACCGACGCAGCCAGCTCTGGGCTGACATCAAGCAGGCCATGGTCCACATGGTCGACGAGCAGGCCACCCTGCCGCTGCTCGTCATCGACGAGGCGCAGCACCTCAGCGACCGCTTCCTCATCGACCTCAGCGGCTTCCTCAACTTCGCCTTCGACAGCCGCGACGTCTTCCCCGTCTGGCTCGTCGGACTGCCCCGACTCCTCACCCATTTGCGCATGCAGCAGCACGCCGCCCTCGCCATGCGCGTCGCCGTCCACGTGCACCTCGAGCCCCTCGCTCGCGACGCCTTCGTCGCCATGGTCGACCACGGCCTGCGCGCCGTCGGCGCCAAGGACAAGCTCCTCAGCGACCCCGCCCTCGAGATGCTCTTCCGCGCCACCCACGGCGTGCCCCGTATCGCCTCCCGTCTGCTGCGCACCGCGCTGCGCGAGGCTCACCATCGCGACCAGAGCTTCGTCGACGAACACGTGCTCGAGGCCGCCATCGAGCAGATCTCCGTCGCCATCGCCGGCGCTCCGTGAGCCGCGCCCCCGCCGGCGGCTTGCCCGTCTCACGCATCGCTGACCTCGCGCTCATAGACCCGACTCGACGCTGGCTGATCGACGGACTGTGGAGTCAGGCCGCCGTCGGCATCATCGGCGGACCGCCCAAGGCCGCGAAGTCCTGGATGGCGCTCGACATGGCAGTCTCCGTCGCGAGCGACACCCCATGCCTCGGCGCTTTCGACGTCCTCCAGCCCGGTCGAGCCCTGCTCTTCATGGCCGAAGACGCCGACGCTGACGTCCGCGCTCGGGTCGCCGGAATCTGTCGTCACCGTGGCCTCGACATTCAGCACCTCGACCTGCACCTCATCACCGCCAACAGCCTCCGACTCGACCTCGAGCGTGACCGCCGAGCCTTGAGTGACGTCGTCTCGGACCTCGCCCCAAGACTGCTCCTGCTCGACCCCTTCGTCAGACTCCATCGTGGAGATGAGAACGACGCCGGACACATCTCTGGCCTGCTCGCATACCTGCGCGAGCTCCAGCGCGAGCATCACCTCGCCGTCGTCGTCGTCCATCACACGCGCAAGAACGGCGGCGGCGCCGTCCTCGGCCAGACGCTGCGAGGGTCAGGCGATTTCCATGCCTGGGTCGACTCGTCGCTCTACCTCAGGCGCAAACGCGACGCCCTCACACTCAGCATCGAGCACCGCTCGGCGCCCGCCCCAGACCCGCTCCGCCTCATGCTCGCCGGAGACGACGTCACCGGCGACCTTCACCTCGAGATCGGCGGCGACGATGGCAGCGACGATGCCCCAGATCGCGACCTCGCCGCGGACGTGCTCGAAGCTCTCGCCGAACGACCACGCACCCGCACCGACCTGCGCGCTCAGCTCCGCGTCCGCAACGAACGGCTCGGGAGCGTGCTCGAAGAACTCCGGCACGCAGGACGGATCCGTCGAGATGCGGGCGTGTGGATCCGCGTTCCCGTTCCCGCCCCTTAGCCACCACCGGAACGGAACGCCCAGACACCGTCGCCGTGGTCACGGCTCCGTGAGCCCAGCCTCAGACCCCGCGACAAGCCCGGGACGACTCCCCATCAACTACGCGGGCCGGCACA
>JAADHO010000327.1 GCA_013151775.1 Deltaproteobacteria bacterium
ACTGCCACCGTGCGAAGAGCCCGCTCCGCGGCGTTGTTGTCGGCCTCGAGCCGTCCGTCCGCGAGGAAGCGACGCAGTGCCACCTCTAGCTTGAGTGCATACGCCAGCGCGCGACCCATCGGTCCCTTGGGCAGGACCCCAGCTTGCACCTCGCGCATCCAAGCAAACAGCTCGTCTACAAGCGCCACGGAATGCTTCTGCCGGAGCGATTGCCGATCCTCGTCGCTCAGATCCCGCCGCTTTGCTTCGCGTTCGACATCGTAGATCGCTCCGATGCGTTCGATTGCGCCCCGCGCAAGTCCCGGCTCGGTCTTCTCGGCCTCCACGAATTTCCTGCGCGTATGCGCCCAGCACGCGACTTCCATCGCGCCCTCCGGCAGGAAAAGTATGTCATAGCCCGCGTACGCATCCGCGTGGATCGCTGCCTGACTTCCGCCCAGTACTGCCAGCGGGCCCTCTCGTTTTCGGGTCTCGGTGAAGTCGTAGCTGTGCCGACCAATGCGATCGAGATAAATCCACACTCGCCCCTGTTTCGATCCCGGACGTCCGCGAGGTCGCGCGATCGTTACAGGCGTATCATCCGTAAACAGCACGGGCTCAGCGACGATCTCCTTGCGAAGCTGCTCGTGGATCGGAGCCAGGATCTCTGCGCACTTGCTTATCGACCGCTCGAGCACGCTTCGCGAAAGGCTGAGCCCTTCCGAGGCGTACTTCTTCTCCAGTCGGTTGTAAGGGAGGTGGTTCGAGAAACGCTCGACGGCGACGTGCGCCAAGAAACCGGGGCCCAAAAGCCCCTTCTCGATCACGCGATCGGGTCCAGGCGCCGTAGTTACGCCATCGGTGCATCCTCGACATCCGTACTTCATGCGGCGGATCTCGTGCACGATCGCTGTCTCGACCCGTTCGAGTTCCTTCGTGACCTCTTCGCCCATTTCGTGCAGGTCACCGCCGCAGTGCTCACAAGCTCGCGCGTCGTCTTCCAGTTCGTAATGGGTCGTTACGCGGGGCAGGTGATCCGGAAAGCGTGAGCGGCGGCCGCCGCCTTTGGCGGCAGGCTTGGGCGGAGTGAGGACGATCTCGCCCTGCACCTTCTTGGCACGCGCTGTGCGCTCAGCTTCGGCGACGAGGTCCGCATGAAACAGGTTGCCTTGACCGATGGCTTCTCCAGGAATTGCGGCGCGCGGACGCTTCTCGCTTTTCTTGCCGAAGGCGATGCGCGAGAGGATCGCGATCGTGTGGTCCTTGGCCGCGATGGTCTCGTCGCGGTCGGCGATGATCACCTTCAGCTTCGCGATATCATCGGGCAGTTCGGGAGTCTTCATTCGCACGACCATCGATACGAATGACATCGGCGAAGTGTGTGCGTTTCTTTCCCTTTCCTAGCTCTATTCCGTCGAGGAGCATGGAAAGTTCTGCACGCGACAGCGTCAAGCGTTTGCTGCCGCTCGAACGCAGCCCCTCGAACGTGCCTTGCTCCAAGCGTTTGTAGAAAAGCCAAAAGCCATTGCGATCCCAGACCAGCAGCTTGATTCGATCGCGGCGCTTGTTGAAGGTAACCGTCCGGCCAAACCACCCCCCTGCATCCTGGGCCGCCAGGACCGATAGGTCAATTCATTCGGTGACCGCCGCTGCCTTGCGAGCCGCGCCCCAGGCCCACGGCGTGAGGCTCGCGATCTCCGAGTTCGGCGTCGTCTCGACGGCCATCAGCACGTCCGCGACGTAGGCCTCGGGGTTCACACCGTTCTGCCGGCATGAAAGCATCAGCGAGTACAGCCGGCAGGCGACCTCGCCTCCGCGCAGGCTTGCAAACACCATCCAGTTCTTCCTGCCGATGATGATGTGGCGTAGATCACGCTCTTCATCATTGTTGTGTATCGGCACCAGTGCGTCGTCGATGAAAGTGCGCAGGGGCTTCTGCTGATTCAGCAGGTACGTCACCGCCCTGCCAAGCTTTGACTTGGGCAGGACCGTGCGCTGCCCCTCCAGCTCACGCGCAGCGTCGAGCATCCTCACCAGGAGCGGATTCGCGGAGCGAGCGCGCACCTTACCTCGCAGCGTGAGCATCTCGTCATGGCTCAGTCCAAGTCGCTCCGCTCTCTGACGGACCCCGCGCTCCAATGCGAACAGGCGGCTGATCATTCGCAGGAGCGGTGCCGCGTCTGCCGCACCACCTTCCAAGGCTTCGCGAAAGTACCGACGTGCATGCGCCCAACACCCAGCACGCGTGATGCCGTTTGCCTTACAGATCGGGTTGTAACTCCCGAAGCCGTCTATCAGAAGCGTCCCGATCCAAGCGCCGAGGAAACTGGCTGGGACGTGTTTGTCCCGTCCGGAATGAAACTCAATCAGCGCCTTCGATGGTCGATCGCCGCCGGGCTCGTTGCGCCAGCCCCAGACCCAGCCCTTCTTGCTCCCCTTCTTGCCTTCGACCCGCAGCACCACCGAGGTCTCGTCCGCATGCAAGAGCGGCTCTTCGAGCAGCTCCAGGCGCATCTGCTTCAGCACGGGCTGGGCAACCAGCTCGTCCACACGCACGAGCATGTCCCACATCGTTTGCTTGGGGATTCGAATCCCGTGGCGCTCAAAGATCCCCTCGAGCCGGTTCAGCGGCATGTGGTCGTTGTACTTCGCTGTCACGATGTGCGCGTGGACCGACGCGTCGTACTTGCATCCGTCGACCACACCAGCGGGAAGTGCCGCGACCTTGACCGTGTGTCCATGCGGGCACGCGTACTTCCCTCGCACGTAGCGATCGACCACCATTTTGGCCGGGATCAATCGACCGCGCTCGCTGGCGTCCTCGCCAATCAGCCGCATCTCGCTGCTGCAGTCGGGGCACTTGCGGTCGGCCTCGCACAGATCAAGGCGGTGCTCCACTCGCTCAAGGTGAGCAGGGAACAACGCGCGCCCATGTCCGATGACCGGCTTGCTCGGCTTCTTCGCACGCTTCGGCGCCAGCTCAGGGAGCAATCCCTCTTCGGGCCACTCGCCTGTCTCGAAGAAGGAAAGTTGACCAGGCTCCAGGCGCTCGCTGCTCCGACCGAAACGCCACTTCTTGAGCAGCGCGTTCTCTTCGCGGAGGATCTTGATCTCGCGCTCAAGGGCATCGAGGCGTACGAGCAGATCCTCGATACTTGCTTCCTTTGCATCCGCGAGCGCCATGCAATTACTATCGGCGATGGCGTCGAGTTCGTGTCCCCCTTGGTCGGAGTTTTTCAGGAATGTAGCTCGTCGTGAGATGCTCTGCGGCGCGCACCTCGCAGGTCGATGCCTTCCAGGATCAAGGCCAAGTCACTCGCCGAAACTTCGAAGCTACCCGGCTTACCGCCAGCCTTGTCGAAGACGCTGAACTGTCCATGCTCGATCCGCTTCGCCAGCAAGCAGTAGCCCGATCGATCCCACCAGAGGACTTTCGCGCGATTGCGTCTGCGGTTGATGAACAGAAAGAGATGGCCCGACATAGGGTCCTCATCGATCACGTCGATGGTCAGGGCGGCGAGCGTGTCGAAGGATTTGCGCATGTCTGTCACGCCACGTGCGACGAAGACGCGTACCGACGGCGGCAGGCTTAGCATGTGCCGAGTACTTCGAGGAGCCGTCGCAGTGCAGAGGACTCGAAGCCAACCGGCACCGATAGCTTGTGGCCCGAGCTGAGCTCCAACTTGAATGCAGCTCGCTCAACCCCAACGCCTGAGATCCGGACAGCGTCGAAGCTCATGGCTGGCTGCGCCTCGCGCTTTCCTCGCCGCAGAGCCCTGTAGATGTTCTGAGGCTTGAGTCCGCGGGAGCGTGCGAAGGCAGCCACTCCGAGACCGGACTGCTCAAGCTCGGACAGCAAGGCGGGAAGCTCGGAGGCGGTGGGATTGCGAGCGGTAGTGGGCGGGGTCACGTTGTTCATGCCGGCGACCATGGGGCGGCATGAGGGCCGTTGCGAGCGCCACCGCGGAACTTCTCAATGGTCTGGCCGGACGGTTACGTCGTTTCCAGCCATGACCGATAGGCCATAACGGCCCGGAGTGAGGCCATCGCAGGCGTAGAAGCCGTCAGCATTCGTCGTCGTGCTAAACTCTGGGCGGAACGGCCACCTGAAATCACGGGTAAGGTCATCTAACGCGGGTCGACCCACATCGACAATGGTCGGCT
>JAADHO010000321.1 GCA_013151775.1 Deltaproteobacteria bacterium
CGGCGTCGCTGCGGTGATCCCCGCGGGCGCCACCGGTGGGGTCACCGTGGGTGACCAGACCACGAGCTTCGAAGATCTCGAGGCCCAGGGACGGCTGAGCGCCTGCCCCGAGCTGCCCGGCGCCAAGCAGTACCCACTGCCCGCGGGCGCTACGGCGCGCATTCACCATCGCGAGTTCACCTTCGTCGTGCGGCCGGTGAACGCGGGCAAGCGCGTGGGCGGCGGCATGACGGGCATCGACTACACGCCCTTCTTCTACATCGGCGGCTCCATGCTGGTCTTCGGGCTGATGCTGGTGCTCTTCTACTTCGCGCCGCCGAACTCCGCGTCCCTCTCGCTCGATCTGCTCAACGCAGACTCCCGCTTGGTGCAGTACCTGATGGAGCCGCCGGAGACGCAGGAAGAAGAGACGCCGGACTGGCTGCAGGACAGCAACCAGGACGACGACGAGGGCGGCAAGGGCAAGCGCCACAAGGACGAAGAAGGTCAGATGGGCAAGAAGGAGTCCAAGAAGACCAACAACCGCTACGCCATCGAGGGGCCCCAGGACAACGAGGATCCCCACATGGCGCGCGAGGCGGCCCAGGAGATGGCGCGCAACGCCGGTGTCCTTGGAACCCTGCGCTCCATGACCGGCTCCTGGAACTCGCCCACATCGCCTTATGGCGCCGACACGGCGCTGGGCAACGACCCCATGAGCGCTCTCGGCGCGCTGATGGGCGACCAGATCGGCGAGAACTTCGGCTTCGGCGGCCTCGGCCTGCACGGCACCGGTCACGGTGGCGGCGGCACGGGTGAGGGCACCATCGGCCTCGGGAACCTCGGCACCATCGGACATGGCGGCGGTGGCGGCAGCGGCAACGGCTACGGCCGCGGCGCGGGTGGCTTCCACGGTCGTGCGGCGCGTGTGCCCCGCATCCGGGCTGGTGCGGCGGACGTGCGCGGCTCCCTCTCCCGCGAGGTCATCCGGCGCGTCATCCGACGCCACATCAACGAGGTGCGTTTCTGCTACGAGCAGGAGCTGAACCAGCGCCCCGATCTCGAGGGACGCGTCACCGTGCGCTTCATCATCTCCGCTAGCGGCGCGGTGCAGACCTCGATGGTGCAGGCCACCACCCTGCGCAACCAGCGCGTGGAGAGCTGCGTCGCCGGCGCCGTACGCCGCTGGACCTTCCCGGCTCCGGACGGTGGCGGCATCGTGATCGTGAACTATCCCTTCATGCTCACCTCGCAGTAATCCTTCGGCGCTCGACGCCGGTCCAATGATGCGGATATGGGATGGTCCTCTCGGGGGCCGTCCCGTTCTGCTTCCGTCAGCGAGTTCCTTTGTGCCGCAGCCCCCGCGCGCGCTGGAAGAATGTGATCGAATGCCCCTCGACGGCGCCCTTTTGCGGTTGAGCCCGAGGCGTCCTCTCCCGTAGTATCGCCCGGCCGGTGTGGTCGGTCGACCCATCGCGTGTCCTAGGAGCAATCTGCATGAAGCGGCTCGAAATTCTCGTCCTGGTCCCCCTCGCGATCCTCGTCCTCACTGGTGGCAACTGCTCTCGCGAACGCGTGGAGTCGATGAACCAGATGAACCAAGGGGTGGTCTTTGCGCAGCAGCAGCGCTTCATCGACGCGACCAAGTCGCTCGAGCGCGCCACGGCGATCGACCGCACCAACGATCAGGCCTTCTACAACCTGGCCCTGGTGCACATCGAGCTGCGGCATTTCGATCGGGCCAAGGAAGATCTGAACCAGGCCATCGCCATCAACGGTGAGGTCGCGGGCTATCAGGAGAAGCTCGGCACCGTGCTGATGCAGCTCGAGGATTGGAACGGCGCCAAGCAAGCGCTGCAGAAGGCCATCGAGCTCGATGGCTCGCTCTTCAAGGCCTACTACAAGCTCGCGCAGGTCGACGAGGAGCTGGACGACATGCAGAGCGCCTTGCAGCACTACAGCGACTCCATCGAGCACGGTCCGCGTTTCCTCCAGGCCTACTCCCAGCTCGGACGTCTCTACGCCGAGCTCGGTTACCCCGAGCAGGCGGGTCAGGTGCTCGAGAGCGGGCTCGAGGTCGCCATGCCCGGCACCGAGGAAGAGGCCCATCTGCATCACCTGCTCGGCACGGTCTACCAGCAGCAGGGCGACAACGCGCGCGCCATCGTGCAGTTTCGCGCGGCTCTCGAGGTGGTGCCCGGGATGCCCGACGCGCTCTTCTCCCTCGGCTGGACCTACGCCCTCGAGGGCAACCGTGAGGAGGGGCGCCGCTTCCTGAAGAAGTACGTGGACGGAGCCGGTGAGGACGCTCCGGCGCACTATCTGAAGGCTGCGCGGGACAAGCTGGGCGAGCTCAGCACGGGACCGTGACGTGTGGCACGCGCAGCTCGCGGTCACGCTCCGGCAGTGATCGTGGTGCGCGTCTTCGAGTCCGCCGGGGAATCGAGGCTCGTCCTCAATTCTCCACCGGGTGTGAGATGATTTTTCGGGGTCGATGACGAAAAGGCGGAACGAGACATGTCGGAACACGACGGCGACACAGAGAACCTCGAGACCCAAGACGCTGAGCGTGCGCCGCGGGAGATGACGGACGAGGTTCGAGCCCAGCTCGCGGAGTTGGACGAGGCCTACGCCAAGTTTGAAGGCCAGAAGCGCTGGTCCGATGTCATCCGCACCTTGTTGGCCAAGGCCGATTTGGTTGTCGAAGCGGACGAAGAGGCCGAGTTGGTACGCCAGGCCGGTGTCATGTACATCGAGCGCTCGCGCAACCAGGCCGAGGCGATCAAGTGCTTCGAGCGCCTGCTGGCGCTGATCCCCGGCGACCTCGAGGCGCTGACGCGTCTGAAGGAGAGCTACGAGAAGCGCCGCGATTGGGAGAACCTGATCGGCGTCATGCGCAAGGAGGCGCAGCTGCTCGACGAGGTCGACCGCCCGGCCCGCTACGTCGAGATGGCGCAGCTCGCGACCCAGAGGCTGCGCAAGCCCGCCATCTGTATCGAGCTCTGGCAGGAGGTGCTCGAGGCCGATCCGAATCACCCCGAGGCGCTCGAAGCTCTGGCCCAACTCTACGAACGCGCGCGTGAGTTCGAGCCGCTGGCAGCGGTGCTCGAGAAGCTGGCCGAGGCCACCACCGACGAGGCGGAGCTCAAGAAGCAGCTGCAGAAGCTCGGCATGATCTACGCCGACAAGGTGGGCGACGACGCCGGCGCGATCCGCGCCTTCACCCGCCTGCTCGAGATCGATCCAGACGACCGCCGGGCCCAGGAGCAGCTCAAGCGCCGCTACGTCGCCCAGGGCGCGTGGGACGAGCTCGAGGACTTCTACGCACGCGGCGGTAAGTGGGACGAGCTGATCCGGATCCTCGAGCGTGAGGCCGAGGGCAAGGAGCGCGAGCTCGAGGAGAAGGTGGCGCTGCTCTTCCGGGCGGCGCAGCTCTGGCTCGACAAGAAGGAGAAGCCCGATCGGGCGGCGCGCGCCTACGAGAAGGTCTTGGCCGCCGACCCGACGAATCTGGCCGCGGCCGAGGCGCTCTCGCCGATCTACGAGGACGCACGGGACGCGCGCAAGCTCGCGGCCGTGTACGAAGTTCGCCTGGGTCACGACGGTGAGCCCGAGGCGCGCATCGCCTTGCTGCGCGAGACCGCGCTGCTCTACGAAGAGAAGCTCCGTGGACCGGACACGGCCTTCGAGAAGTACCTCGAGGCCTTCGCCATCGCGCCTTCGCAGGAGATCTTGCGCGAGGACGTGGCGCGCCTGGCGGAGGCCACGGAGGGCTGGGATCGGGTCGTGGCGGCCTACGCCCAGGCCATCGAGGCGGCCTCCGAGGCCGACCCCGATCAGGCCTTGGCGCTGCGGGTCGATCTGGGCGGGATCCTCTCGCGCATGGGCAAGATCGACGACGCCATCGTGCAGTACAGCGCGGTGGTCGAGGAGCGTGGCGACCACGAGCAGGCGATCGCCGCTCTGGGAGACCTGTATCGCCAGACGGAGCGCTACGCCGATCTGCTTGCGATCTTCGACCGTCGCATCGAGCTCACCCTCGACGCCGATGCGCGGCGCGCCCTGGCCTATGAGCGCGCGGCGCTGCTGGTCGAGCAGCTGGCCGATCCCGACGCGGCCATCGGCGCCTACGAGGGCATCCTCTCGGAGTGGGGCGACGCGGAGGCCGAGGCCTTCCGGCATCTGGACGGGCTCTACGAGTCGCGTGAGCGCTATCAAGACCTGGCGGACATCCTCGAGCGTCGCATCGAGATCGGTCCCGAGTCGGCCGAAGAGCTCGCGGCGCTGAAGTTCCGACAGGGCCGGGTGCTCGAGGAGCATCTGGCCGACAAGGGCAGGGCGGTCGAGCTCTACCGCGAGGTGTTGACGCTGCTGCCGGAGCACGACGGCGCGCGCGAGTCCCTGGAGAGCTTGCTCGGCGACGCGGAGGTCGCGGTGGCGGCGGCGCGCATCCTCGAGCCGGTCTACGAGGTCACGGGCAACGGCGAGATGTTGGTCAAGGCGCTGCGCGTGCTGCACGACGGCAGCGACTCGCCGGACGAGCGCCTGGAGCTGCTGACGAAGATCGGCGCTGTGCTCGGCGAGCAGCTGCAGGATCCGGCGCGCGCCTTCGCGGTCTACGCCGAGGCGCTGCGCGAGGTGCCGCAGGACGAGAACACCCTGGCGCGGCTCGAGGGCTTGGCCATCGAGCACGAGCGCTTCGCCGATCTGGTCGCGCTGATCGAGAGCCTGGCCTCGGACACCATGGACGAGGAGCTGGCGCGCTCCCTCTGGACCAAGGCCGCGCGCATCCACGACGTGCAGCTCGAGGACGTGGACCACGCGGTCGCGGCCTACCGCAAGGTGCTCGATCTCGATCCGGGAGACGCCGAGGTGCTCTCGGCTCTGGAGCTCCTGTATCGCCGCACGGAGCGCTGGAGCGACCTGCTCGGTGTGCTGCGTCGTCGCGCGGAGCTCGCGGGCGATCCGGCCGACAAGGAGGAGCTGCTCTCTCAGATGGCGGCCATCTCCGACACCGCCCTCGAAGACCCCGACGAGGCCATCCGGCTTCAGCGCGAGATCCTCGAGATGGACCCCACGAGCCAGGCCGCGCTGGCGGCCCTCGACACGCTGTTCGCGCGGCGCGAGCTGTGGGCGGATCTGGCGGACAACGTCGATCGACAGCTGGAGCTCGCCACCGAAGAGGAGCAGCAGCTCTCTCTGATGCTGCGCTCGGCGCAGCTGCGCGAGGAGCGCATGGACGCCGTGCCCTCGGCGGTCGAGATCTACCGTGAGGTGCTGGAGCGTCAGCAGACGAACCCGGACGCCTTGGCGGCTCTGGAGCGGCTGCTGGACGCCCATCAGCTCGTCGTCGCGGAGATCCTCGAGCCCATCTACCGCTCCGAGAGCGCCTACGCGAAGCTGGTGGGCATCCACGAGATTCAGGCCAAGCACTCGAGCAGCCCCGAGGCGCGCGTCGAGCTGCTGCACCAGATCGCGGAGCTCTACGAGGTCGCCCTCGACGATCCGGCCTCGGCCTTCACCAGCGCGGCGCGCGCCCTGGGCGAAGATCCCAGCAACCCGCGCACGCAAGAGGAGCTCGAGCGCCTAGCGCGCGCCACGGGCTCCATGGAGGCGCTGGCTCAGGTCTACGAGCAGCGCGTCGCGGACCTCGAGGATCCGATGCTCGCGGCGTCGCTGCACATCAAGGCGGCGCAGATCCGCGAAGAGTCTCTGGACGACGCGGAGGGCGCCATCGCCCACTACCGCCACGTGCTGGAGCTGGACGATCAGTGCATGGAGGCGGCCGACGCCCTCGAGCGCCTGTATCAGATGTCCGAGCGCTACGACGATCTCGCGCGCATCTACCTGCAGAAGGCCTCGATGCTGCCGGCGCCCGAGGATCAGAAGCCCTACCTCTTCCGCGCCGCGGCGACCTACGAGGAGATCCTAGAGCGCCCCCAGGACGCCATCGGCGTCTACCAGCAGGTGCTCGAGACGGATCCCGAGGACATGGGAGCGCTGGACAAGCTGATCCAGCTCTACCTCGGCCTCGAGCGCTGGGAGGAGCTGCTCGGCGTCTACACGCGCAAGGCCGACATCGTCTACGACCCCGAGGAGAAGAAGCGCCTCTACGCCGAGGTTGGCGCGGTCTACGAGCGCGAGGTGGGCGACGTCGAGAAGGCCATCGACACCTACCAGCGCATCCTCGAGATCGATCCCGATGATCTCACCGCCATCGGTCGACTCGACGCGCTCTACCAAGCGACGGAGGCGTGGCAGGATCTACTCAGCGTGCTCGAGCGCGAGGCGGATCTGGCCGACGATCCCGCCGAGGTCATCAGCTATCGCTATCGCATCGCGGAGCTCTGGCATCGTCGCCTGGACGACGCCGCGCGCTCCGTCGACATCTACCGCGAGATCCTGGACGTCTTCCCGGATCATCAGCCGACCTTGGCGGCCCTCGAGGCGCTGATCGCCGAAGGCAAGGAGCCCGTGGCCGCCGCGGCCGTGCTCGAGCCCATCTACAAGCAGTTCGGTGAGTGGGCGAAACTGATCGCCGTGCACGAGGTGCAGATCCTCCACGAGGAAGATCCGCTGCAGAAGGTCGAGCTCTTGCATCAGGTCGCGGAGCTGGACGAGTTCCAGCTCGATCAGGCGAGCGCCGCCTTCGAGGCCTACGCGCGCGCCTTGCCCCTCGACGTACGCAACGACAAGACCCTCGGCTCCCTCGAGCGCTTGGCGGACAACATCGGCGCCTGGCCGCGGGTGACGTCGCTCTACGACGCCGCCATTGAGGCGCTGCGCGAGGAATCTCCCGACGACGTGGTGGAGATGGCGCTGCGCGC
Source organism: Deltaproteobacteria bacterium (assembly GCA_013151775.1). GTDB lineage: Bacteria > Myxococcota_A > Polyangia > Polyangiales > Houyiibacteriaceae > JAADHO01. The sequence continues at coordinate 6,807 of JAADHO010000321.1, forward strand.
CGCCCAGATTCACCAGACCCAGACCGAAGACATCCCGGCCGCCATCGAGCGCTACACGATCGTGCTCGAGTTCGATCCCGCCCACGAGCAGGCCATCAACGCCCTCGACAGCCTGTACGAGGCCACGGAGCGTTGGCCCGAGCTGGCAAACGTGCTCGAGCAGGAGATCGAGGTCGCCTCGAGCCCCGACGAGGTGCTGCAGCTGCAGTTCCGTCTGGGCCTGATCTTCCAGCAACATCTGGGCGACGTGGAGCGTGCCATCGCGCAGTTCCGCGACATCCTGGGCGCCGCGCCGGAGCACGGATCCGCCCTGTCGGCCCTCGAGCTGCTCTTCGCCGACGGCGTGCGACCGCTCGAGGTGGGCGAGATCCTCGAGCCCCTCTACCGCGTGCAGGAGCAGTGGGATCGGCTGCTGAACGTGCACGAGGTTCAGCTCCACTACCAATCGGACGCGATCGAACGCGTCTCCATGATGCATCGCATGAGCGAGGTCGCGGAGGAGCGCGCGGGGGATCACCAGAAGGCCTTCGTGTGGATGCAGCGCGCCCTGATGGAGGATCCGCGCCACGATCATTCTCTCGCCGAGGTGGAGCGCCTCTCCCAGATCCTCGACGGCTGGCCTCAGCTCGCCGATACCTACGCGGGCATCCTCGATGGGCCGGCGGAGGCCGACGTGAAGGGCCCGCTGGGCAAGCGCCTAGCGCGCGTCTACGCCGAGGAGCTCGAGGACGTGGGTCGCGCCGAAGAGACCTACCGTTTCGTGCTGGGCGTCGCGCCCGACGACGACGAGCCCCTGGCCGCCTTGGATCAGATCTATCTGGACTACTCCGCGCCCCAGGCTCTGGCGCAGGTGCTGCGCAAGCGGGCGCAGGTCGCCGACATCCCCGCGGACGAGGTGGACTTCAACTTCCGCCTGGGCCAGGTGCTCGAGGCGGATCTGGGTCAGACCGACGAGTCCATCCGCGTCTTCCAGCACATCCTGACGGACCTCGAGCCGGAGCACGCCGAGTCCATCCGGGCGCTGGCGGATATCTACTCACGCCAGGCCAACTGGCCGAGCCTGCTCTCGACCTTCGAGCGCGAGCTCGACGTGGTGGTGGGCGACGCTCCGCAGGCGGAGACCCTGGCCAAGATGGCGCGCCTGGCCTACGACCAGCTCGAGGACGCGGGCCAGGCCATCGAGCTGTGGCAGAAGGTGCTCGATCTGCGCGGTGAGGATCCCGAAGCGCTGAGCGCCCTCGGTGACATCTACGCCGCCCAGGAGAACTGGCGCGATCTCGTCGACATCCTCGATCGCGAGGTCGCGGTCGTGGAGGACGACGCGCTGAGGATGGCCATCTACGCCGACCTCGGGCGCATCTGGTACGAGAAGCTCGAGCGCGAGCGCAACGCCCTCGAGAGCTGGGAGCGCGTGCTCGACGTCGATCCGTCCAACGCTCAGGCCTTGATGCACATGGCCGAGATTCATCGCGCATCGGGCCAGAACCACGAGCTCGTGGACACGCTCCATCGGGTGATCGAGGTGGGCGCAGCGACCCTCGACGACGCGGATCTCGAGGGCGTCTACATGCAGCTGGGCTATCTCTACAGCCACGAACTCGAGCAGCCCATGGACGCCGTCGAGGCCTACGGGAGCGTGCTCAGCTTCAACCCCGGCAATTTCCCCGCCCTCGACGCCCTCGAGCACATCCATCGTCAGGAGGAGCAGTGGGAGGACGCCATCGGCGTGATGGAGCGCCGCGTGGAGTCGCTGACGGAACCCGAGGCGCGCATCGCGCAGCTCTTCGGCATCGCCCAGATGTGGGCGAGCATGGTGCAGGACGCGGACCGGGGCACCTCCGCCTACCAGCGCATCCTCGAGCTCGAGCCGCTGAACGAGCCCGCCTTCGAGCGCCTCGAGCTGCTGCATCGCGAGGCCATGCGCTTCGAGGATCTGATCGAGGTCTACATCGTCCGCGCCGAGTCGGTGGAGACGACGGAGGCTCGCGTGGCGCTGCTGCGCAAGGTCGCCCACGTCTACGAGAAGGAGCTCGACGAACCTGAGCAGGCCTACGAGGCGTTGAAGATCGCCTGGATGGAGGACTTCTCCGATCGGGAGACGGCCGACGAGCTCGAGCGGGTCGCGGGGCTGACCAACGCCTGGAACGATCTCTTGACCGCGGCCAACGAAGCGCTGGCTCAGGTCGAGGACTCGGAGACCAAGATCGCCATCTGTCTCAGCTGCGCGCGCTGGTACGGTCAGGAGCTCGGTCACCCCGAGTACGCGATCCCCTACTACCAGCAGATCCTGGCGCTGGATCCCGCGAACGTGCCCGCCATGCGCCAGATGGCGGAGCTGTATCGCACGACGCAGCAGTGGGACACGCTCGCCGAGGTGCTCGCGCGCCTGGTCGACATGACGGACAACGCGCGGGTCAAGGCCGAGACCTACGTGCAGATCGGCGATCTCTCGGCACAACAGCTCGATCAGCCTCAGAAAGCGGGCGGCTATTACCAGAAGGCCCTCGACGCGGATCCGACCAGCGTGGCAGCCCTCGAGGCGCTCGAGGGCGTGTACCGGCGTGACGCGCGCTGGGATGACCTGCTCGGGATCCTAGAGCGCAAGGCGGCGGCCGTGGAGGAGCCCGAGGCCAAGCTCAGCGCCCACCTGCAGATCGCCGAGGCCTACGAAGATCGCATCGACGACGTCGACAAGGCCATCGAGAGCTACTCGCAGATTCTGCAGACCGACGCGCATCATCGCGAGGCCCTGCGCGGACTCGAGCGGCTCTACGCCAAGACCGAGCGCTGGCAGGAGCTGCTGAACATCCTCGAGACGCAGCTCGAGGTGGCGACCACGGAGAAGGAGCAGATCTCCATCCTCACGCAGCTCGCGGGCATGTGGGAGGAGGAATTCGTCAAGCCGGAGAAGGCGGCGGAGCGGCTCGAGAGCATCCTCGAGCTCGACCCCAATCACGAGGCCGCCTTGGGTGGGCTCGCCCGACTCTACCGCAGCATGCAGCGCTGGGAGTCGTTGGTGGAGACCTACGAGCGCCACATCCAAGCCACGCCGGATCGAGCCGAGAAGATCCGCCTCTACAAGGCCATGGGAGACGTCTACGCCGCAGAGATGAGCGACGCCGACCGCGCCGTGGACTGCTTCCTGGAGGTGCTCTCGATCGACGAGGACGACGCCGAGGCGCTCGACGCTCTGACGCGCCTCTACGACAAGCGCGGGGATCACGCCTCCGCCCTCGAGATGATGGAGCAGCTCTCGAAGCAGCTGACGGACGCCACGCAGCGCGTCGACCTCGAGTTCCGCATGGGGCGCATCTTCGACGAGGAGCTGGGCGATCGCATCTCCGCCCTCGAGCACTACGAGACCGCCACGGATCTGAACCCGGCGCACCTTCCGTCCTTGGAGGCCAAGCGCAAGATTCAGATCGACGCGGGCGACTGGGTGGACGCCGCGCGCACCTTGGAGGCGGAGGCGCAGCACACGGAGACGCCGCGTCAGAAGGCCAAGCTCTTGGTCGAGATGGGACGCATCTACCACGAGCGTCTCGAGGAGCGCGTTCGAGCCATCACGATCTTCGAGGCGGCCTACGCAGAGGATGCGGACAGCGAGGACGCGGCGATGCCGCTGGTGGATCACTACCTCGAGCAGGAGCGCTGGGAGGACGCCTTCCCGCTCTTGTCGATGCTCTCGAAGCGCGGCAGCACGCGCGCCGCGGAGGAGCAGCATCGCCTGGCCCTCTCCCTGGGTCGGGCGGCCACCGAGCTAGGCAAGCATGAGGACGCGATCAAGGCGCTCACCAAGGCGCATCAGCTCGACACGGGCGATCTCCCCACGTTGATGGCCTTGGCGGCCGCGCACTACACCACCGAGGACTGGACCAAGGCCTTCAAGTTCTACCAGATGCTCCTGGTCCACCATCGTGACTCGCTCGCGCCCGACGAGACCACCGACACCTTCTATCGCCTCGGCGTGATCAAGCGCGAGCAGGGCGAGCGTCGCAAGGCGCTCAACATGTTCGACAAGGCGCTGGAGGAAGACGCCCTGCATCGTCCCACCCTCGAGGCGGTGGTCGGGCTCTACGAGAAGCAGTCGGAGTGGGAACAGGTCATCCACTTCAAGAAGCAGATCCTCGAAGTGGCCGAGGAAGACAAAGAGCGCTTCGACATCTTGGTGGCCATCGGTGATCTCTGGCGCGAGAAGGTCCACAATCAGCAGAAGGCGATTCAAGCCTACAACGATGCGTCACTGATCAATCCAGAGGATCACATCATCCTGCACAAGTTGCTCGTCTGCTATCAGGAGACGAAGCAATGGGAACAGGCCATCGATACGATTCAGCAGGTCGCCGATCTCGATGACCGACCCAAGGCCAAGTCGAAGTATCTCTACACCATCGCCGTGGTCATCCGCGATGAGTTGAAGAACGCCGAGGGTGCCGTTGACAAGTTCAACGAGGCGCTGGACATCGATCCGACGCAGCTCAAGGCGTTCGAGGCGATCAACAAGATTTGGACGGCCAAGAAGGACTGGAAGAATCTCGAGCGTGCTTTCCGCAAGATGCTCCATCGAATTCTCGGAAAGAACGAGACCGAGCTCGAGTTCAATCTCTGGCACAACCTCGGGATCATCTACCGTGACCGTCAGCGCAACTTCGACGCCGCGGCGCAGGCCTTCGACGCCGCGAGCAAGCTCCGACCCGACGATCCCACGGAGCATCAGATCTTGGCCGAGCTCTACAGCACGTTGCCCAACGGCGTGGACAACGCCATCGGCGAGCATCAGTGGCTCTTGCGACAGGATCCCTACCGTGTGGATTCCTATCGCGCCCTCTACAAGCTCTACTTCGACGCCCGCGCCTACGACAAGGCGTGGTGTCTGGCCTCGACGCTGAACTTCCTGAAGAAGGCGGACGCGGAGCAGCAGCAGTTCTACACGCAGTACAAGCAGGGCGACATGATCCGCCCGCAGGCGCGCGTGGAGCGAAACGCCTGGTTCGCGGATCTCTTCCACCCCGACGAGGATCGCTTCGTCTCCAAGATCATGGAGCTGGTGGCGCCCGCCGTGCACGCAGCGAAGACGGCGTCCGACAAGGCGCTCAACATCCACAAGCTGAAGGTGGTGGATCCCGCCACCTCGACCGTGACCTTGGCGCGCACCTTTGGCTTCTCCATGAACGTGCTGAGCATTCCGATTCAGCCGCGCCTCTTCTTGCAGGCGCAGACGCCGGGTGGCCTGGCTCATGTGCCGGGCAGTAACCCGCCGGCGGTGATCTGTGGTGCGACCTTGCTCTCGGGCTACAAGCCCGCGGATCTCGCCTTCGTGACCGCGCGCTTCCTGACCTACTACAAGTCCGAGCACTTCGTGCGCACGCTGCTGAGCTCCCACTCGGAGCTGCGCATCATCCTGCTGGCCGCCATGCGTATCTCGGGCGTCGCCCCGGCCGATCCGCAGGTCGACGCGCTGGCGCAGCAGCTACAGCAGCACCTCACGCCCACGGCCGTGGACGGCCTGCGTCAGGTGTGTCGGAAGTTCGTCGAGGCTGGCGCGCGCACCGACGTGAAGCGCTGGATGCAGACGGTGGAGCTGACGGCGCTGCGCGCGGGTTTCTTGGTCTGCGGCGATCTCGAGACCGCGGCGCGCATGGTTCAGGCGCTGCCCCCCGAGGGCTCCGTGGATCTGCCTCCCAAGGACAAGGTGAAGGAGCTCGTGCTCTTCAGCGTGTCCGAGAACTACTTCCGCTTGCGCGAGGCGCTGGGCATTCAGATCCAGGTGTGAGGGTGGCTGGCGTCCGCGTGCGGACATGTGCTGGGCGATGATCCATCTGCTGAACGAGGGCGCGACGCTGGCCGCGGGTGAGGCGCTCGCGTCGCTGCTGCGCCCGGGCTCGTGGATCGCCCTCGAGGGGCCACTGGGCGCGGGCAAGACGACCTTGGCCCGGGGCGTGGCGCGTGGGCTCGGGCTCGCTGAGGACGTGCCGGTCACCAGCCCGACCTTCGCCTTGGTGCAGGAGTACGACACCACGCCGCGCTTCGTGCACGGCGATCTCTATCGCCTCTCCCACGCCTGCGAGCTCGAGCCCCTCGGGCTGCTCGAGCGCCTGGACGAGGGCGCCATCGTGGCGTTGGAGTGGGCGCTGCCCTTCGTGGCCGAGCTGGGCCGACCGGAGCTCGTGCTGCGGCTCTCCCACGACGACGCCGGAGGCCGCGGGCTGCAGGTCGAGGGCGCCGCCGCGGAGCGCGCGCGTTCGAAGCTGCGAGCTGCGGTTGCCGAGGGCGAGGCGCTCTGATAAGTCGCGCCGGGTTCGCTGAATGCCTCGAAGACACGATATCGAGACGATTCTCCTGATTGGGTCGGGGCCCATCGTGATCGGGCAGGGCTGCGAGTTCGACTATTCGGGCGCGCAGGGCGCCAAGTCCCTCTCGGCCGAGGGCTATCGCGTGGTGTTGGTCAACTCCAACCCGGCGACCATCATGACGGATCCGGAGTTCGCGGATCGCACCTACGTGGAGCCGCTGGTCCCCGAGGCGCTCGAGGCGATCATCCGCGCGGAGCGCCCCGATGCGCTCTTGCCGACCCTCGGAGGTCAGACGGCGCTGAACCTGGCGCTCTCCCTCTCCGACTCGGGCGTGCTCGAGGAGTATGGCGTCGAGCTGCTCGGCGCGCGCGTCGAGTCCATCCGCAAGGCGGAGGAGCGCGATCTCTTCAAGCAGGCGATGGAGAAGATCGGCCTCGCCTGCGCGCCGGCGCGCATCGCACGCACCTACGAGGAGGCGCTGGCCGCCGTCGAGGTCATCGGCTTCCCGGTCATCTTGAGGCCGTCGCTGACCCTCGGCGGAATGGGCGGAGGCGTGGCCTACAACCGCATCGAGTTCGACGCGGCGATTCGCTGGGCGTTTCGTCAGAGCCCCACCCACGAGTGCCTGATCGAGCAGAGCCTGATTGGCTACAAGGAGTACGAGCTCGAGGTCGTGCGCGACGTCGCCGACAACTTCGCCGTCATCTGCTCCATCGAGAATCTCGACCCCATGGGCGTGCACACGGGGGACTCGATCACGGTGGCTCCGGCCATGACCTTGACCGACAAGGAGTATCAGCGTCTGCGCGACGCCGGGCGAGCCATCATCACGGAGATCGGCGTCGACACGGGCGGCTCGAACATCCAGTTCGCCGTGAACCCGGCGGATGGCGAGCTGCTCGTGATCGAGATGAACCCGCGCGTCTCCCGCTCGAGCGCGCTGGCCTCCAAGGCGACGGGCTATCCGATCGCCAAGATCGCCGCGAAGCTGGCCGTGGGCTATCGCCTCGACGAGCTCTCGAGTGAGCTGACGGGCACCAACGCCGCCTTCGAGCCGAGCCTCGACTACGTCGTCACGAAGATCCCCCGCTTCGCCTTCGAGAAATTCAGCGGCGCCGATCCACGCCTGACCACACAGATGAAGGCCGTGGGTGAGGTGATGAGCATCGCGCGCACCTTCACCGCGTCCTTGCAGAAGGCCTGTCGCTCCCTCGAGACGGGACGCGACGGCTTCGTCAGCCTGCTCGACGAGGTCGACTACCCGGCGCTGGCGCAGGCCCTGAGCGTGCTGCGCGATCGCGGCGAGATGCCCAACGTGGATCCCCTCGAGGACGACGCCATCCGGCCCCCCGCCGACGAGCTGAAAGCGGCCGTGCTCGAGGTCGTGCGCACCCCCTTGGCGGAGCGCCTCTGGTACCTCGGCGACGGCCTGCGCCTCGGCCTGAGCGTGGAGGAGCTCTTCGAAGCGACCGGCGTCGATCCCTGGTTCCTGGCGCAGATGGCCGAACTCATCACCCTCGAAGACGAGCTGAAGGCGGCCGGGCTCTCCGCAGATGGGGAGCTCGTGGCGCGGGCCAAGGCGGCGGGCTTCTCGGACGACAATCTGGTGGGCTTTGGCACCTTGCCGGCCGAAGGTGCCCGCGCGGCACGAGCCGAGATCGTCTCGCCTCTCTTCGGGCGTGTGGACAGCTGCGCGGCGGAGTTCGAGACGGAGACGCCCTACCTCTACTCCACCTGGCCCTCGGCGCCGGGGGAGGGCGAGAGCGAGGTGCGCCCCAGCAGCGGCCGCAAGAAGGTGATGATCTTGGGTGGCGGACCCAACCGCATCGGTCAGGGCATCGAGTTCGACTATTGCTGCGTCCACGCCTCCTTCGCCCTGCGCGAGCTGGGCTACGAGACGATCATGGTCAACTGCAACCCGGAGACGGTCTCGACGGACTACGAGACCTCCGATCGTCTCTATTTCGAGCCGCTCAGCTTCGAAGACGTGATGAACATCGTCGAGGCTGAGTCCCCCGACGGGGTGATCGTTCAGCTCGGTGGGCAGTCGCCTCTGAAGCTCGCCGTGCCCCTCGGGCGCGCGGGTGTGCCGATCCTCGGAACACCTGCCTCCGCCATCGATCGCGCGGAGGATCGCGAGCAGTTCGAGGCACTGCTCGAGAAGCTCGGCCTGCGCCGGCCCGAGGGCGGCATCGCGCGGGGCATCGACGAAGCCTTCGCCGTGGCCGAGCGCGTGGGCTACCCCGTGGTCGTGCGCCCGAGCTACGTGCTCGGCGGGCGCGCCATGGAGGTCGTCCACTCGCAGGCGGAGCTCAGCGGCTACTTCAAGAAGGCCCTGGAGGCGCTGCGCGGCAGTGAGAGTCAGACCATCCTGGTCGACCACTTCGTGCGCGACGCCATCGAGGTCGACGTGGACTGCATCGCCGATGGCGAGCGCGTCTTCATCGGCGGCGTGATGCAGCATATCGAGGAGGCGGGCGTCCACTCGGGCGACTCCTCCATGGTGCTGCCGGCCCACGCCTTGCCGCCCGAGGTGTTGGCGTCGATCCGCTCGAATACGCGCGCCTTGGCGCTTGAGCTGGGCGTCGTGGGGCTCATGAACGTGCAGTTCGCCGTGCGCGGCAGCGCCGTCTACGTGATCGAGGTGAACCCTCGCGCGTCGCGCACCGTGCCCTTCATCTCCAAGGCCATCGGCGTGCCCTTGGCCAAGATCGCGGCGAAGGTGATGACCGGCGTGAAGCTCGACGAGCTCGGGCTGCCGCGCGAGATCCTGCCTCGTCACGTGGCGGTGAAGGAGTCGGTCTTCCCCTTCTCCAAGTTCCCCGGTGTCGACACCATCTTGGGCCCCGAGATGCGCTCCACGGGCGAGGTGATGGGCCTCGGCGCGACCTTCCCCGAGGCCTTCGGCAAGGCGCTGCTGGCCGCGGGCGGACCCTTGCCCGAGTCGGGGCTCGTCTTCCTCTCCGTGCGCGACGCGGACAAGCCCGCCGCCTGTGAGCTCGGCATGCGCCTGGTGGACCTCGGCTTCGCCCTGATCGCCACGGGCGGCACCTCCGAGGCCTTGGCGCGTGCGGGCGTCGAGGCGGAGCACGTGCTGAAGGTGACGCAGGGGCGCCCCCACTGCGTCGATCGCTTGGCCGATGGCGACATCGACATGGTCATCAACACCACCGAGGGTGCGAGCGCCATCCGCGACAGCCGCTCCCTGAGGCGTCAGACCTTGGTCGCCGGCATCCCCTACTTCACGACCATCGCCGCCGCCACCGCTGTGGTCGCGGCCATGGAGGATCGCCGCGGCGCGCCCATGACGGTGCGCGCGCTGCAGGACTACCACAAGGACGGGCGCCTAAACCGAGGCTCGGTGCCGCCCCGAAGGGCGGACTGACGCATGCGCGGGCGAATCGGGCTGGCGCGTCAGATCAGGTAGGCTGCGTCCATGTCCCGACTTCGACCTTCACCCCTCACCCTCAGCGCCCTCGCGCTGTTCACGCTCTGCGCCTGCGAGAGCGGCGCGCCCCACGCGCGGCGGGAGCTACGCACGGTGGACATCCCCCACGTGCAGGAGATCGTGCGTGACGACATACGGCGCCACCTCGAGGGCATCGTAGAGGCCGCGGGACGCGTGGGGCGCGGCTTCGCCGTGGAGGCGAGCGTCGCCCGAGAGCGCCAGATGCGTCGCGCCATGCATCTGCTGCAGGAGCCCCGTCATGGCGTGCCGGCCTTCATCTCCTCGCCCATGAGCTTCCTGTGCGCCGTGCTGCCCGACGGCCGGGTGATGGCCCGCGACTCCACCCCGGACACCATGAAGGGCGAGGACTTCGGGGTGCGCTATCCCGTGGTGCACGCGGCCCTCACGCGCGGTGAGACCGGGCACGCGCTGGCGGAGTTCCCCTCGCTGGAGGAGGGCGGAGAGCCGAGCTTCTCGATGATCTTCGTCGCTCCCGTGCGTCTGGATGGCGAGGTCGTCGGCGCGCTGGTGGCTGGGATCCCCCTGTGGCGCTGGGCCCAGCGCTTGACGCGTCAGCTTCACGTGGAGCAGGCGGCGGACCTCCCCAACGGGCTCGTGCTCTGGGTCTACCTGACCAAGGGCGAGCGCCTCTTCCACATGGGCACCTCTCCAGATCTGGACGAGGTGGTGCCGGACGCGGCCAGTCGGCGCCGCGGTCTCGCCGAGCACCCCGGGGGCTACACGGGGCAGCTGCAGCTCTACGGTCGCTGGTACGCCTACGGCTTCGTGCCCATGCCCAACCTCGGCGACGACGTGGGCATGCTGCTCTTCCGCGCCGACCCGGACTCCTGAGCTCGGGCTCGCGCGACTAGGATCCAGTCAGCAGCTCGAGGGCGTCTCGCGGGCTCAGGTCCAGGCTCCACGGGCCCAGCAGGCTCGGCTCCGACACCAGCCGCGTGACGTCGCGCAAGAAGTCCGCGCGGGGCCGCTCCACGGCGCCGAAGCGCGCGAGGTGCGGCGTCTCGACCTGGCAGTCCAGCAGGGGATGTCCCCAGCGCACGAGCTGGCCGAGCAGCGTCACGAAGGCCAGCTTCGAGGCGTCGGGCTCGCGCGTGAACATGGACTCGCCGAAGAAGACGCGCCCCATGGAGAGCCCATAGAGGCCGCCCACGAGCTCGGCGCCGCGCCACGCCTCGATGCTGTGGGCGTAACCGAGGCGATGCAGTGCGCTGTAGCCCTCGCGCAGCTCCCGGGTGATCCAGGTTCCGTCCTGCCCAGGGCGAGGGGTCTCGCCGCAGGCGTCGATCACCCGGTCGAAGGCGGTGTCCGCCCGGATCACGAGCTCGCTGTGGCGCGCGCGCTTGCGCAGGCTGCGGGAGACGTGGGCGCGTGCGGGCTCGAGCACGAAGCGCGGATCGGGGCTAAACCAGAGCAGGGGATAGCCGGGCGAAGGCCAGGGGAAGATGCCCTGCCGGTAGGCGAGCACGATGCGCTCGGGGGAGAGGTCTCCGCCATAGGCCACGAGGCCGTCCGCGCCGGCGCTCTCCGCGGGCGGGAAGGCGAGCGCGCGACTCAGCATCGCCGGCCTCAAGCCTTGGGCCGCCTCTTCTTCGGCCCGTGGAAGCGCAGCACGATGGCGTCGGCCTTCACGCCGACCTTCACGACCGAGCCATCGGCTAGGCCCTCGAAGACCAGCGCACGCGCCAGGGGCTTCTTCAACTTCTCCTCGATCAGGCGCGCCATGGGTCGGGCGCCGAACTCGGGATCGTAGCCGTGCTCGGCGAACCAGACGCGCGCCTTCTCCGAGAGCTGCAGCTTCAAGGAGTGCGCCTCGAGCTGCGTGACCAAGAGCTGCACCTCCTTGTCCACCACCCTGCGTATCACCTCGCGATCGAGGCCGCGGAAGGCGACCACGGCGTCGAGGCGGTTGCGGAATTCGGGCGTGAAGGTGCGCTCGAGGGCGGCCTTGGTGCGGCTCTCGGCCATGGAGCGCGCGCGCTCGCCCGAGTCGGCGTCGAAGCCCATCACCCGCGCCGAGGCCTCGAAGGCGCCGGCGTTGGTGGTCATGATCAAGACCACGTGCCGGAAGTCCGCCTCGCGGCCGTTGTTGTCCGTGAGCTTCGCCCGATCCATCACCTGCAGGAGCACGTTGAAGAGATCCGGGTGGGCCTTTTCGATCTCGTCGAGCACGACCACGCAGTGGGGATGCTTGCGCACGGCGTCGGTCAGGAGACCGCCCTGATCGAAGCCGACATAGCCGGGTGGCGCGCCGATCAGCCGTGAGACGCTGTGGCGCTCCGAGTACTCGCTCATGTCGAAGCGCACGAGCTCCACGCCGAGAACGCGCGCGAGCTGCTTGCTCAGCTCCGTCTTGCCCACGCCCGTGGGGCCCGAGAAGAGGAACGAGCCGATGGGTTTGTCGCCGGCGCGCAGCCCCGCGCGGGACAGGGTGATGGCCGTGACCAGAGTGTCGATGGCCGCGTCCTGACCGAAGATCACCTGCTTCAGCTCCGGCTCGAGCTCCTTCAAGCGGACGCGCTCGTCAGCGGTGACGCTCTCCACCGGGACGCGCGCCATGCGGCTGACCACGCGCTCGATGTCCGTGACGTTCACCGCGTGCGTGCGCTCGTTCTCCGGGCGCATGCGGTCGAGGGATCCGGCCTCGTCGATCACGTCGATGGCCTTGTCCGGCAGGAAGCGCTCGAGCAGATGTTGATCCGCGAGCTTGGCCGCCGCCTCGAGCGCCGCGCGCGAGTAGCTCACCCCGTGGTGTGCCTCGTAGGCCGGAGCCAGACCCACGAGGATCTCCACGGTCTCCTCGACGCTGGGCTCCTCCACTTCGATCTTCTGGAAGCGGCGCGCCAGAGCGCGGTCGCGCTCGATCTGTTTGTAGTCGGTCCAGGTGGTGGAGCCGATGCAGCGCAGCCTGCCCGCGGCCAGGGCGGGCTTGAGGATGTTGCTCGCGTCCATGGAGCTGCCCGTGGTGGCGCCGGCGCCCACCAGAGTGTGCAGCTCGTCGATGAAGAGGATGGCGTCCTCGATCTCGTCGAGGCGCTTCACCACACCCTTGAGGCGCTCCTCGAATTGGCCGCGAAACTTGGTGCCCGCCAGCACGCTGCCCATGTCGAGGGCGTAGATGCGCGCGTTCTTCAGCACGTCCGGGATGGCGCCCTCGTGGATGCGGCGCGCCAGCCCCTCGGCTAGCGCTGTCTTGCCGACGCCCGGCTCACCCACGAAGACGGGGTTGTTCTTGCGGCGTCGACACAGCACCTGCACCGTGCGCTCGATCTCGGCGTCACGGCCGATCAGCGGATCGATACGGCCCGCCTCGGCCTCGGCGACCAGCTCGGTGGTGAAGGCCTCGAGGGGATCCGGCGGGCTGTCCTCGTCGATCTCGGCCAGCGCGTCTGCGCCTTCGTCGAATTCCGAGGACGCGCCGTGGGAGATCGCCAGCTTGAGTTCCAGAGGTGTCACGCCCTGCTTCTGCAAGAGGTAGACGGCGTGGGAGTCCTTCTCGTGGAAGAGCTGCACCAGCACACCGGCGCCATCGATCAGCTCCATCTCGGAGCTGATGGCGTGAACGGCCGCGCGCTGCAGGACGCGCTGAAGCGCCAGCGTCTCCTCGGGCTCGAGGGAGACGGCGTCGTCCTCCAGCGGCTCCAGAGTGCGCTCGAGGTAGCTGCTGAGCGCGCTCCTCAGGTCTTGGACGTTGGCGCCCGTGGCGCGCAGGATGTGGCGGGCGCTCTTCTCGTCGAGCAGGGCCAACAAGAGGTGCTCGAGGGTGACGTACTCGTGGCGGCCCGCCCGAGCCAACTCGAGGGCGTTGCGCAGAGCCAGCTGCAGCTCGTCTGCGATGCGCGGCGTGGTCATGTGGGTCGGCCCTCCTTCATGCGTCGTCCTCCAGCGGCTCCATGCTCAGCACTAGCGGATAGTCGTAGCTGCGCGCCAGGCGCTCGACCTTGTGCATCTTGGTCTCGGCGATCTCCCGCGGGAAGATCCCGGCGACGCCGACGCCCTTGCGGTGAACGTGGATCATGATGCGTGTCGCCTCGGCCTCGGAGTGGCGGAAGACGTGCTCGAGCACGTAGACCACGAACTCGCGCGTGGTGTAGTCGTCGTTGTGGACGAGCACCCGGAAGAGCCGAGGTCGCGCGCTCTTGATGCGCTCCTGCGTCTCCGTGGTGACGCCGCCGCCAGCATCTTCGTCGTGCGCTTGGCCCATGAGCCGACAGTCTAACCATGGCTCGCGGTCGATGCAGCCCGGAGGCGCGCCTTCAGCAGATCTTCGATCTCGTACAGGCCATATCCACGGAAGATGGGCGGGATGTCCAGCGTCTGCCCGTCGCGCAGCTGAAGCACCACCACCAGGCGCTCCTCGTCCACCTGCAGCTCGCGCACCTCGGACCAGGCTAGCTCTCGAGGCTCGCCGCCCCGCGCAAGGCGCAGGCCCCGATCGTCGAGCTGTAGAAAGTAGCAATCACGTTCGCGAACGCGCGCGCCGCTGCGCCGAAAGGCCACGACCCAGCCGACGCTGGCACCTAGGCCGAGCAGCCCTACCACGACGCCGAAGGTGCTCGGGGAGCCGAAGAGGATCGCCAGGGAGGAGCTCCCGACCAGGGTCGCGGCCAGCAGCCGGAGGCGCGAGACGCTGCGCTCTGCCTGGATGTCGAGCTCGAGGGCGTCCGCGTTCACGTCCACCTGCCTCCCGGTCAGGGGCTGGCTGTTCATCGCAGGATGACACGCACGAAGAAGTCCTGACGCGTGCCGTTACGCAAGCTGAAGCTGCTGGCGTCCGCACCCTCGATCAGCGCCTCGTCGCCAGCTCCCAGAGACGCGGGCGTGCCGCTCTGGTCGAAGGAGACAAAGACCTCTACGTCCCGCGGCGTTCGCCCCAGGGGGTGATCGAAGACGTAGGTCCTGCGGCCCGTGAAGGGGAGCCAGGAGCATCCCGTGGGCAGGGGCGGCAGCGGCGCTGTCTGCCAGCTTCCGTCGGCCTCCGGGGCGGCGTCCGCGCAGGGCAGATCGGCCGCGCGCACCTCGATGATGTCCTGGGCCGCGGCGTCTCCACAGCCGCTCTGCGCCGCACACAGGGCGACCAGAGTCAGCGTCCACGCCAGGCGGGTCGTCCGCCGGATCGTCGTCGCGCCTCTCATGCCAGCAGCTTCGCGGCTTCCACGGCGTGGTAGGTGAGGATCAGATCGGCCCCGGCGCGGCGGATGGAGGTCAAGAGCTCCATCATCACGCGGTCGCCGTCGATTACGCCTGCCTTGGCCGCCATCTTCACCATCGCGTACTCGCCGCTGACGTTGTAGGCGGCCACGGGCACGTCCACGGCGTCGCGCACCTCGCGCAGGATGTCGAGGTAGGGCAGGGCGGGTTTGACCATCACCATGTCCGCGCCCTCCTCGAGGTCGAGGCGCACCTCGCGCAGCGCCTCGCGTCGGTTGGCGGGATCCATCTGATAGGTGCGTCGGTCGCTCGGTCCCTCGCGGGGCGTGCTGTCGGCCGCGTCACGGAAGGGGCCGTAGAAGGCGCTGGCGTACTTGGCCGAGTAGGCCAGGATGCTGACGTCGCTGTAGCCCTCGGCGTCGAGGGCCGTGCGGATGGCGCGGACGCGGCCGTCCATCATGTCGCTGGGCGCCACGATGTCGGCGCCGGCGCGCGCGTGGGCGAGCGCCTCCCTGGCCAGGAGCTCGAGGCTGGCGTCGTTGTCGACGTCGGGCGCTCCGTCGCGGCGCGTGTGGATGTGGCCGCAGTGGCCGTGATCCGTGTACTCGCACATGCACACGTCCGTGGCGACGAGCATCTCGGGCACGGCGTCTTTGATCGCGCGGATGGCGCGGGCGACGGGGCCCTCGGCGTTCCAGCCGCTCGAGCCTTGGGAGTCCTTGCTGGCCGGGATGCCGAACAAGATCAGCGAGCGCACGCCCACGGCGAAGGCCTCCCGGGCGTCGGCCACGGCCTGATCCACGCTGGTGCGATACACGCCTGGCATGGACGGCACCTCCTCGCGCAGATCCTGACCCGGCATCACGAAGAGGGGCCACATGAAGTCGCTGGGCTGGAGCTGGGTCTCACGCACGAGCTCGCGCATGGAGGCGCTGCGCCTCAGGCGTCGCGCGCGTTCTTCGGGGAATGCCATGGTCTTGCCTCGCTAGTCGTCGCCGTCGTTGGACGCGGAACCATAGTGCGCTTCGAGCGCCCGGGCGAGCCCTTCGGTGGTGTACTCCGTGGCCGTCACCGCGACCTTCAGCCCGAGGGCTTCGGCCGTGGCCGTGGTGATCGGCCCGATGCTCGCCAGGGTCAGCTTCGAGAGCAGCTCGAGGGCGTCCTCGCCCAGCGCCTCCCAGAGCTGCGTGACCGTGGACGAGGAGGTGAAGGTGACGACGTCGAGGCGGCCCTCGGTGCACAGGCGTCGGAGCTCGCTCTGGCCAGCGGCGTCGGGAGGCAGCGTGCGGTAGGCGGGTACGACGTCCACCTCGTGGCCCGCCTCGCGCAGCGCCTCGGGCAGCACCTCACGCGCCACCTCGGCCCGCGGCAGGAGCACGCGCGCTCGGTTCATGCCGCGCGCTGCCAGGGCCTCGAGCACGGCTGAGGCGGCTGCCTCTCCGCGGTACTCGCGCGGCACGACGTCGGCCACCAGTCCACGCTCGGCCAGCGCGGCGGCCGTCTTGGGTCCGATCGCCGCCACCAGCGCCTGACCGAAGCGCCGGGCGTCGCCCGAGTCCTCCGCGATGGCGTCGAGGAAGCGCGTCACGCCGTTGGCCGAGGTGAAGACCACGGCCTGGTAGCTCGGGAGATCCCGCGCCGCTTGGCTCAGCCGTGCCGGATCCCGCGGATCGACGATCCGCACGCTGGGCCGCTCCACCGCCTCGGCGCCCGCTTCGCGCAGCCGGCGGGAGAAGGCGCGCGCCTGATGACGTGGCCGCGTGACCAGCACGCGCTTGCCGAAGAGCGGCAGGCGGTCGAACCAGCGCAGCTCGTCCCGCAGCCCGACGACCTCGCCCACCACGAAGAGCGCGGGAGCGGCCAAGCCCTGCTCGCGTGCGCGGCCTGCGATCTCGCCGAGGGGCGCCACCAGGCTGCGTTGACGCGGCAGGGACGCCCACTCGACGATGGCCGCGGGCGTCTCGGCGCTGCGGCCGTGGGTGATCAAGAGCTGGGCCAGGCTCTCGAGCTTGCGCATGCCCATGAAGATCACCAGCGTCTGGGTGGCCGTGGCCAGCGTGGACCAGTCGTGGACGCTGGCGTCCTTCTCGGAGGACTCGGTGGCGGTGACATAGGCCACCGAAGAGGAGAGGGCCCGGTGGCTCGGCGCGACGCCCGCGTAGGCGGCCGCTGCGCTGGGTGAGCTGACGCCCGGGACCACCTCGAAGGGCACGTGAGCCGCAGCCAGAGCGCGCAGCTCCTCCGTGCCGCGCCCGAAGAGGAAGGGGTCGCCGCCCTTGAGGCGCACCACGAGCTTGCCCGCGCGGGCCGCGTCGATCATGCGCTGGTTGATGCGCGTCTGACGCGCGCTGGGCTGTCCTCCACGCTTGCCGACGAAGCTGAGTTCGGTGCCGGATCTGGCGAGATCCAGCAGCTCTGGATGCACCAAGGCGTCGTAGAGCACCACGTCCGCGCGCGAGAGGAGCTCGCGACCTCGGAGCGTCAAGAGCCGGGGGTCGCCGGGGCCGGCGCCGACCAGAAAGACCTTACCCGTAGGCTGCATCGCGGGAGCATAGCAGCCCGCGCCCGCATGGCTCGGCGATCCACGTCAAGCGACGCTCGCCCGGTCGCCTCCACGCTCTGGATGGAATAGGCTGCGCGCCCACGGGTTCTCCCACGAGTTCTTGCACCCGCCCCGAGGCCGCCATGCCATCCTACACCAGTCTTCATTTCCTCCCCGCCCTCGCCCTGTGCGCCGTCATGGCCTCCGGCTGCTCCTCCTGCGACTCACAGGCCGCGTCGGACGAGTCGGCGCCGGGAGCGGGCGCGCACCGCAGCGTGAAGGCCGCCCAGACCCCGCTCACCGTGGACGGCGTGCCGCTGATCGAGAACCGCCGACCGCTGGGTCCCACGCCCTCGCGCCCGGGTGAGGGTCGCGATCGGCATCTGGTGCGAGAGCCCACCAGCCCCGATCCACAGGCCGGCGAATTCAGCCTGGAGCAGGCTGTGGAGGGCATGCCCACGGACGGACCCCTGGTGGCGGAGATCAACACCGACCTCGGCACCATCATGTGCGATCTCTACGCGGAGCGGGCGCCCAACACGGTGGCCAACTTCATCGGCCTGGCGCGCGGCAAGCGCAGCTGGTGGGACGCGCAGCACGCCCAATGGCGCAGGCGTCCCTACTACAACCGGCGGGCCTTCGATCGGGTGATCCCCAACGATCTGATCCAAGCCGGCGACTACCTCGGGGACGGCACCAGCCGCGTGGGCTACAGCATCCCCGACGAGCCCTGGCCGGGGCAGCTTCACGATCGCGCGGGGCTGCTCTGCATGGCCAGCACGGGAGTGAACGAGAACGGCGCCCAGTTCTTCATCACCGACGCCGCCCGCCCGGAGCTCGACGCCGACAGCCGCTACACCGTCTTCGGACGCTGCCAGCAGACGGACGTGATCGCGCACATCGCGCGCGTACCCCAGGGTGAGGACAACCGGCCGCTGACGCGCGTGGAGATCATCCGCATCCTGATCCGCCGAATCCCCGGAGGCGCCGTGGCCGCTCGACGCACGCCACCACGCGTGCAGGATCCCGAGGATCTGCATCCACGAAACGCCAGCCCCGGTCCGGCGGAGCTGCACTACTACGGGCGCGAACCACAGCCGACGGGCATCAGCGATCTTCCCCCCGGCGCGCTCGAACTCCCGAGCATGGCGCCGACCCCCATGGCGCCCTGACGCGGCGGACCGCGCGGGCTACTCGCCCTCGGTCGGCTCGGAGGTCTTGGACTTCTTCTTGCGCCGGCGGGGGATGATCCGCGCCTTGACGTCGGGGCGAATGCCGTCTCCCGAATCGTTGGGGATGAAGCGGATCTCGGTCTTCACCTCGAAGGAGAGGGTGGTCAGGGCCTTCTGCAGCTCGGTGGAGAGATCCGTCGCCTCGAGGAAGTTCCGCACCTCGCGCGCCACGGCGCGCACCAGGGAGTTCTTGGTCTCGTCGACCTGCGAGAAGACGTAGGTGACGACCTCGCGCGGCAGTTTCACGTC
>JAADHO010000209.1 GCA_013151775.1 Deltaproteobacteria bacterium
CTCGTGTCAGCTCGGCGTGATCAACCCGCGCAGGTGTTGGGGAGCGTCCTCTAGGGTGAGCTCCTCCTGCTCGTGTCGCGCGAGATCCTTCAGCTGCACCACGCCGCGCTCGAGCTCTCCTTCGCCGAGCACCAGGGCATAAGCCGCGCCGCTCTTGTCGACCCGACGAAGCTGACTCTTGAGCGAGCCGCCGCGCAGGTCCACGTCGACGCGAGCGCCCTCCGCGCGCAGGGCCTTCGCGAGCCTCAGCGCTTCGGGGCGCAGCGCCGCGCCCGCCATCACCACGAAGGCGTCGAGGGCGGGCGGCGCCTGCTCCTCCGGCATCATGTGCAGCAGCCGCTCCAGGCCCATGGCGAAGCCCACGGCGGGCGTCGCCTTGCCACCGAGCTCCGCTAGCATGCCGTCGTAGCGGCCGCCCCCGAGCAGCGCGCTCTGGGCGCCGAGGCTGCCCGAGGTGGTCTGCACTTCGAAGAGGGTGCGCGTGTAGTAGTCGAGGCCGCGCACCAAGGACGTGTCCACCTCGTAGGGCGTGCCCAGGGCGTCGAGGGCCCTGCGCAGCTCGTCGAAGTGCTCGCGGTCGTCGTCTCCGAGGAAGTCGAGGATGGGGGGAGCGCCCTGGCTCAGCTCCTGATCCTTGGGGGACTTGCTGTCGAGGATGCGCAGGGGGTTCTGCTCGAGGCGCGCCTGACTCTCCGGGCTGAGCTCCGCCGCGAGGGGCGTGAAGAACTCCTTCAGCGCATCGCGGTAGCGCGCGCGCGTCTGGTCGCTGCCCAGGGAGTTGAGCAGTACGCGCACCTCGGTGATGCCGAGGGCGGCCAGCAGCGACACGCTCATGTCGATCATCTCGGCGTCGACGAAGGGCCCCGGGTCGCCATAGCACTCGACGCCGGCCTGATAGAACTGCCGATAGCGTCCCCGCGCCGGGCGCTCGCGTCGATACATGGGGCCGAGATAGTACCACTTGTTGACGGGCTTCTTGGCGCCGACGGAGTGCTGCAGGAAGGCGCGCGCACACGACGCCGTGCCCTCGGGGCGCAGGGTCAGGGCCTCGTCCCCCTTGTCGACGAAGGAGTACATCTCCTTGTTGACGATGTCCGTGGCCTCGCCGATGGAGCGCGTGAAGAGGGCCGTCTTCTCGACGATGGGCGTGCGCACCTCACCGTAGCCGTGGCGCTCGAAGACGCTCCGAAGCTCGGCCTCGAGGCGATGCCAGCGGGGCGTCTCCTCGGGCAGGATGTCGTTCATCCCCTTCACGCTGCGCAGCTTGCTCATGGCCTGCGATTAGCTGTTCCCCGAGGTCGGAGCAAGCGCTCCGCATGCCCCTGAGTCAGCCGTGGCCGTGTCGCGCGAGCTCCTTCATGCCCTCGCCGAGCCCCTCGAGGGTCAGGGGGTACATCGGATAGACCTGCGCCAGGGTCTCGATGGTGTTGCCACGCCACATGCGCTGTGGCTCGGGGTTGAGCCAGACGCTGCGGTGGAAGTGCTCTCGCAGGCGCATCAGCCAGGCGAGCCCCGAGGTGCGCTCGTCGCCGGAGATGTCCCGGAAGCCGCCCTCGGCCATCAGCTCGTAGGGCGCCATCAGCGCGTCGCCGACCACGATCAGCTTGAAGTGCGGGCCGCACTCGTGGATCAGATCCGGCACGAGCTTGGGCTGATCGAAATTCGAGGTGCCGTAGACGCGGCCATAGACGCAGTTGTGGAAGTAGTAGGTGCGCAGCTCTTTGAAGTGCGTGGACTTCTTGGACGCGCTGAACATGCGGGAGACGAGGTGGGCGTAGGGATCCATGGAGCCGCCCACGTCCATCATCAGGATGAGACGCGTGTCCGGGCGCCGCGGCGGGCGCGTGATGACCTCGAGCTCGCCGGCGTTGCTGGCCGTGGCGTCGATGGTGCCGTCGATGTCGAGCTCCCGCTGACCACCCTCACGGGTGAAGGCGCGCAGCTTGCGCAGGGCGAGCTGCATCTGCCGGACATCGAGCACGAGGTCTTCGCGGTAGCCCTGATAGAGGCGCGCGTCGGCCACGCGGATGGCGCTGCGGCCGCCGCCCTTGCCGCCGATGCGCACGCCCTTGCGCGCGGCGCCGGAGTGACCGAAGGGGGACTTTCCGCCCGTGCCGATGTGGCGGCTGCCGCCGTCGTGGCGCTCCTTCTGGTTCTTCAGCCGCTCGCGCAGGAGTCGCTCGATCTCCTCCGGATCCATGGCGTCGAAGAGGGCGCGCTCCTCCTCCGTCAACTCCGGGCGATTGCCCGCCGCCTGCTTCAGCCACTCGAGCAATTCGTCGTGGATGGCCGTCGCCGGCAGCTCGATGCCGCGGAAATGCGACGAGAAGGCTTGGTCGAAGGCGTCGAGGTGGCGCTCGCTGTGCACCATCACGGCGCGGG
This sequence comes from Deltaproteobacteria bacterium, assembly GCA_013151775.1. GTDB lineage: Bacteria > Myxococcota_A > Polyangia > Polyangiales > Houyiibacteriaceae > JAADHO01. The sequence continues at coordinate 2,383 of JAADHO010000209.1, forward strand.
CCACGTGGTAGAAGCGCTCGAGGGAGCTCTCGTGCAGACCGTGCTTCAGCGCCTCCGCGAGGCCCAGAGCCTCCTGCGCGCCCACGGGCACGCCGCGCGCGCGCAGCTCGTAGAGGAAGGGGACGACGAGGGCGGCGCTCACCTCGGGGGGCTCACGAGCGCCAGCGGCGACCGCCGGCGAGCTGATCGGCGAAGGAGGCCAGGTCCTGCTCTTTCTTCAGCAGCGTGCCGAGGAAGGGCAGCTCGCGCGTCAGGCTGACCTCGCCGATGCCGGCGCTGAGCAGGACCGTGACCCAGTCGATCAGCTCGCTCGTGCTCGGAGGTTTGCGCAGCCGGCGCATGCCGCGGATGCCGTAGAAGGCTTCGAGGGCCTGCTCGACGAGCGTCTCGTCCACGTCCGGGTGGTGCACGTCCACGATGCGGCGCATCAGCTCGCGCTCGGGGAAGTCGATGAAGTGGAAGACGCAGCGACGCAGGAAGGCGTCGGGCAGCTCCTTCTCGGCGTTGCTCGTGATCAGCACGAAGGGGCGATGCTCCGCCACCACCTCGCGCTGCGTCTCGTCGATGCGGAAGCGCATGCGGTCGAGCTCGTTCAGGAGATCGTTCGGAAACTCCACGTCCGCCTTGTCGATCTCGTCGATCAAGAGCACGACGCGCTCGCTCGCGTCGAAGGCTTGGCCCATGGGACCGAGCTTGATGTAGTGGGAGATGTCGTCGACGGCGCGATCGTCGAAGCGCGAGTCGTAGAGGCGCTGCACCGTGTCGTAGACGTAGAGACCGTCCTGCGCGCGCGTCGTGCTCTTCACCTGCCAGCGGATCAAGGGCAGCCCCAACGCCTCGCTCACGGCCTCGGCGAGCAGCGTCTTGCCCGTGCCGGGCTCTCCGCGCACCAAGAGCGGACGCTGCAAGGTGAGGGCGCAGTCGACGGCGGCCTCGAGCGACTCGCTCGTGAGGTAGCTGTCGGTACCGTGGAAGCTTCGAAAATCTGCGGTCATGAACGCTCCATGCCTGCGAGAACGCGCCCGCGAGCTGGGATTCTCTAGCACGCCCCAGGCAGCGTGGCCGCAGCACGCCGAAAGCTCGTGGCTCGCGATTGGACGCTTGGCGCCGGCATCCCACCGGGCTATGGCCTTCCCATGCGTCGCCGCCTCCTCTTGCTCGCGCTGCCTTGCTTGGCTGCGCTGGCCTGCCACCCCTGCGACTCGGTGGGAGAGCTGCGCGTCGCCGGCGACTCCTCCTACGTGCGCTGCGCTGCGCTGGACGCGCCTGACGAGGGCGAGCGGCGCGTCGGCGACGTCGCCTTCGAGATCGAGGGCCGCACGCTGCGCTTCACGTCGCCACCCACGCGCGTGGCCTTCTTCCGCGGGCCGGCGCCCCGGTCGGCGGATCTCGAGGGCTCCCTCTCGGCGCTGGTGGAGCGCGGCACCGGGCTCTTCGTCATGCTCGGTGGCGCGGGTGACGACGAGGCCTTGGCGCAGCGCAGCCTGCGGGCCTTGGCCGCCACCGAGCGACCGGCGCTCGTGTTGGCCGGTGGTCGCGACGAGGCCGAGGTGCTGAGCGACGCCTTCGAGGCGCTTGGGGACGAAGCGCCCGGCGTAGTCGACGCCCGCGGCCTGCGTGTGGTGCGCCTCGGCGCCACCTCCCTGCTCCTGCTCTCGGGGGCGCCTGGCGGACGCTACGCGCGCACGGACGACGCCTGCGGCTTCGGTCCGGACGACCTCGAGGCGCTGCGCGAGGCCC
>JAADHO010000273.1 GCA_013151775.1 Deltaproteobacteria bacterium
GAGGTCACGCGGCGCGGGCGGGAGCTTGCGGCCGCGGCACGGCGCCAGCAGCAGGCGGAGGGCGCCGTCACGAACTCGTCGCGTCTGAACGCCGCCGTTCGCAGCATCAGCGCGCCGACGTTGTTCGACGCCGCGCGGCGCTGCGAGGGTGCGCTGCGAGATTTGGGCTACCGCGGCGAACGGCTCGAGGAGGCGGCGGAGGCCACGCGCGCCGCGAGGCAGATGGAGACGCGCGCGCGGGAGATGCAGGAGGCCCTCGAGGCGCGGGCGCAGGAGCTTGGCCTCGAGGCCCTCCAACGCAAGCTGGCGACCATCCGCGAACGCCGGAACGAGGCCGCGAGGCTGTTGCAGGAGACGCAGCGCGCCCTCGGTGGCGAGAGCTCACTCTTGGAGTTGGCGCGACAACAAATGCGAGCGCACGAAGGCTCGCTCGACGCCCTGAAACAGACGCTCACGCTGCGCAGCCAGAACCTGCGCGAACGCCTCGACGAAGTCCTGGAGTCGGACGAGACGCTCGCCCACTACGTGCTGGTCCGACAGCGCGGGCAGCAGTTCAGCCGCCGTGAGAACGTCGAGGCGCGGCTGGAGGAGGTGAAGCGGAGTCACGACAGGTGCGTCACGGAGATCTGCGGCGACGGCACGGGGGGCGTGCGCAATGTCCGCTGGGCGGCGCAATTCGGCTTCGGCTGGGACGAGCAGGAGAACACACTCCGTGACCGTCGTGGCGAGCCCGGGGAGAGCGTGCTCGCCGAGCTCTCGCGAACGGTGGAAGGCCAAGAGAGCGTGATCCACGAGGGCACGCACGAGCTGATGGAGCGCCTGATCATGGGTTCCCTCTTGCGCCACCTGCGTGAGCAGGTGGGCTCCCTCGACCGGCTCGTTCGCGACATCAATCGGCTACTCGCCGATCTGCGCTTCGGACGCACACGCTATCAATTTATGATCACCCCCAGGAGTGATCGTAAGGAGATCGTCGACACGGTGCAGAAGGTCAGCTTGCTCGACGAAGCGAGCCGCGCGCGCTTCCGCGCCTTCGTGGAGGATCGCATGGACGAGCTGCGCCGCGCGGACGATGACGGCACGGTGCCGGAGCTGCTCGACTACCGACGCTGGTACGACTACCGGCTGATGATGCGCACGCAGGGGGAGGACGATGTGGAGCTCAGCCGCGAGCTGCGCAGGCTCGGCTCCGGAGGCGAGCAGGGCGTGCCCAACTACCTCTTGGTGCTCGCCTTGGCCAAGCTGATGTTCGACAGCGCCAAGGCCCGGGTGCGGCCCCTCTTCTTCGACGAAGCGTTCTATGGCATCGACGCCATGCGCCGCGACGAGCTCCTGCGCTTCGCCACCGAGCTCGGCCTGCAGATCATCGTCGCCTCCCCCGACCAAGACGGCGTCACGCGTGCGGTGAATCGCTCCACGACCCTCTTCGTGCTGAAGGACGAGCTCGGCGACGTCCACATCGCGCCCTACGACTACGAAAACCACGCGCGCGAGGCTCAGCCCAGCCTCTTCGACGAGGGCCCGGAGGAGAGCCCCGCCGACGCTGCCCGCTGTGTGCTCGACGAGGGCTAGCGCCCGTTCTGAAAGGGCACCGAGGATCGCACGACGCCGCGAGCGCAGACCGGAGACACGCAAGGACGCGAGCTGGGGTGACGAGGGACCCGGGACGCGCTAGGGTCTGGGTGTGACGCGGCGTGGACCGGGACTTTTTCCGGCCGCGACCAGCCGAACGACAGCATCATGACCGACACCAAGGACACGGCGCCCGCACGTCGAGTTACGCTCCCCACGCTGCGTCGCATGAAGCGCAAGGGAGAGCGCATCAGCATGATCACAGCCTATGACGCCACCTTCGCGAGGATGCTCGACGAGGCAGGCGCTGACATCTTGCTGGTGGGAGACTCCCTCGGCATGGTGGTGCAGGGCCAAGACTCGACGCTACCGGTCACGGTGGACGAGGTCATCTACCACTGCCGCGCGGTCGCCCGGGGCACGCGCCGGGCCCACATCGTGGGGGATATGCCCTTCATGAGCTGGCAGCTGAGCCCGGAGCAGGCGCTGACCAACGCGGCGCGCTTTCTCTCCGAGGGAGGCGCCCACGCCATCAAGCTCGAGGGCGGCGTGGACGCCGCTGCGACCATCACGCGCATCGTACGCGCCGGCGTTCCGGTCATGGGTCATGTCGGGCTCACGCCCCAGAGCGTGCACGCCATGGGCGGCTTCCGGGTGCAGGGTCGCACGGCGGCAGCGGCGGAGCGTGTTCTGGAAGACGCGCGGGCCGTCGAGCAGGCCGGCGCCTACGCCCTGGTGCTCGAGGGCATCCCGAACGACCTCGCCGCGCGCATCACGAGCGCCCTCTCCATCCCGACCATCGGCATTGGCGCGGGGCCGAGCTGCGATGGACAGGTCCTGGTCTGCTACGATCTCTTGGGCCTGACGCAGGATCTGAAGCCACGCTTCGTAAAACGCTACGCCGAGCTCTACGAACTGGGGCGTGAGGCGGCCGCACGCTATTGCGAGGAGGTGCGCAGCGGCGCCTTCCCAGAGGAAGCCCACGGCTTCGGCGACGTGCGCCGCGAGGTCCCGGTGTTGGTCGAGGCGAGCGGCGGCTACGGCCCGCGGGCGTGACCGAACTCTGCCATGAGGGCGCGGCCTTGCGAGAGGCCTGCGAGCGTGTCCGGCGCGAGGGCGGGCGTGTGGCGCTGGTGCCGACCATGGGCGCCCTGCACGCAGGCCACCTCTCGCTGGCACGTGCCGCCCGGGAGCAGGGCGCGGACTTCATCGCCCTGAGCGTCTTCGTCAACCCGCTGCAATTTGGCGAAGGGGAAGACCTCGGCCGCTACCCCCGAACCCTCGAGTCGGATCTCGAGGCCTGTCGCGAGCTCGGCGTCGATCTGGTGTTCGCACCGGCGAGGGAGGCCATGTACCCCGACGGTTTCCAGACCGAGGTGCGGGTCACGGGTCTGACGCAGCCCCTCGAGGGCGAGCACCGGCCCGGACACTTCGACGGCGTGACCACGGTGGTCGCCAAGCTCTTCGCCAAGACCGGCCGCTGCCATGCTTACTTTGGCCGCAAGGACTTCCAGCAGTGGCGCGTCGTGGAGCGCATGGCGAGGGATCTGGAGCTGCCCGTGGAGGTGGTGGGCATGCCCATCGTGCGCGAAGCGGACGGCCTCGCCCTGTCCTCACGCAACCGCCACCTCTCGGAGTCGGAGCGTGAGCGCGCCCTGGGCATCTCCCGCGGGCTGCGCCGGGTCCACGACGCCTGGGCGTCGGGCGCGCGCGACGCCGCACAGCTCACAGCGCTGGTGCGACGGGAGGTGGAGCCCACCTCGGACAAGATCGACTACGTCGCCCTCAGGTCGCCCGAGACGCTCGAACCCGCGGGCGACACGATCGACGCGGGCGTGCTGCTGATCGCGGCCCACGTGGGACAGACGCGCTTGATCGACAACCTCTGGCTCGGCGTCGACGCCAGGCCCTGACGCCGGCAGGTCAGCGTCGCCAACGCCGCCGGTAGGTGCGCGGTCGACGGCGCTTGCTGGGAGCCGGCTGCGTGACGGGCACGGGTTCTGGATCCACGTTCACGACGTTGGGATCGTCTGAACTGACCACGTGGGAGAGCTCGCGCGCCGGAGCGTCGTCGGGACCCGTGACGATGATGCGGACGCTGCTGCCGGGCAGCAGCCCGGGGATCTCCAGCGGTGGAGAGGCGCGCGGGGAGCCGTTCACGCTGACGCCTAGCCCCGACACGGACGCCTCCACACGCAGACGCACGCGCGTGCGCTGGAGCGATACGCGCTGCGCCTGGAGGCCTTCCCGAGCCGAGAAGGAGACCTCCGTCGGCTCGTAGCCCGGCGCGCTGACGCGCAGGCGATAGTCGTGACCGGGCTCGACCGGCACATGGGCCAGAGGTGTGACGCCGGGCAACGCGAGGCCGTCGAGTTGAACGCTCGCGCCCTCTGGGGTCGAGCGCACAGAGAGGCTGCCCACGGGCGCGTCCGAGGAGCCGAGCACGACCCAGAGCACGATGATGAGCGTCAGCACGCCGAGCGCCGAGGCGCCGCAAAGCCTCCAACGGGGAC
>JAADHO010000078.1 GCA_013151775.1 Deltaproteobacteria bacterium
GCCGGTGCGGGCGCTGCGACGGGAGCCGACTGGGCCGCGGCGCCTCCGAATTGCGGGGGCGCCGGCACAGCGGGGGCTGCGGCACCACCGAATTGGGCGGGCGCCGGAGGAGCCGCGATGGGCACCCCCGCCGGAGGCGTCGGGGCCGTGAAGCCCTCAGGTGCCTTGGCCGCGTCACGCGGAAGCTCCGCCCCGCAGCCGAGGCAAAACTTGTAATGATCCTGGTTCTCCTTGTCGCAGCGGGGACAAACGATCACCGTGGGCCTCCTCACCGCATCCGCGGCGTGCACGCCGAAATGCTCAGCGCGCCTCTCGCGCCGATGGATTCGACGCAGAACGAGCGGAGAATAGAGGCGCGCCACGTCAAGGGTCAAGCAAGCAAAACACCCAGGCTGCTCTGAGCCGCTTTTCCAGCTGTGCGCGGGCCGTCTGAGCATCGCCGGTTGGTGACCTCGGGCGCGATTGCGTATGCTGACGCGCGATCATGGCGACCTGCCCCGAATGCAGCGCGAAGACCCTCCCGGATCAGGAGGTCTGTCGCTCCTGCGGTGTCCACCTCGACCCCGAGACCAGCGGAGTCGAGCCGCCCGATCCGATGCTCGGCTCGCTGATCGCGGGCAAGTACCGGATCGAGGAGTGGATCGGCGAAGGCGCCATGGGACGCGTCTACGCGGCGCGGCAGGAGAGCCTCGACAAGCACGTGGCGATCAAGGTGCTGCACCCCCACCTCGCCCGGGACCCCAAGGTGATCAAGCGCTTCCACCGGGAAGCGCGCGCGGCGAGCCGACTCTCCCACCCCAATTCGATGCAGGTCGTGGACTTCGGCGCCGACGAGGACGGAAAACTCTACATCGCCATGGAGCTGCTCGATGGCCCCGACCTGCTCGAGGTGATCGAGGACGAATCCCCCCTCTCTCCTCGGCGCATCGGACGCATGCTCGGGGAGATCCTCGACGCCCTCGAGGCGGCGCACGCGGCGGGCATCATCCATCGCGATCTCAAGCCCGAGAACGTGATGGTGGTGGAGGACCACGCAGGGCGCGAGCTGGTCAAGGTCTGCGACTTCGGCATCGCCAAGATCCCGGAAGCCGAGGGCGGCTCGGCCATCACCATGACGGGCTTCGTCTGCGGGACACCCGAGTACATGGCGCCCGAACAGGCCCGGGGCGAGGAGCTCGACGTGCGGGCCGACCTCTACGCCGCGGGAGCCATGCTCTACCAGCTGCTCACGGGTCAGGTGCCCTTCACCGCGGACTCCGCCCTGGGCATCATCACCAAGCACCTGACGGAGCCCCTCGTGCCGCCGCGCCGGGCGCGACCGGATCTGAACATCCCCTCGGCCCTCGCCCACGTCAGCGAGAAGGCCCTACGCAAGGATCGACGCCGACGCTACGGCAGCGCCACGGAGATGAAGCGCGCGCTCATGCGAGCGGTGGACGCCCTCGGCGAGGCGGCCGACGCCCCCCTCGGGACGACCCGCGGAGACCCGACGGCGTCCATGCGCACCGGGAGCACGACGCGGCTGCCCGTGGTCCGAGCGGGATCGCGGACCACTTGGATCGCCCTGGGTCTGCTCGCGCTGGGCAGCGTGGCGCTCTTCTTCACCATCGGCCCCGGACGCGAGTCGGAGCCCGATGCGGCGCGACCTCCGGCCGAGCTCAGCGCTCCACCCCACCCGAGTCGAGACGCAGGCGCACAGGACGCGGGCGCGCAGGACGCGGGCGCGCAGGATTCGGGCGCGCAGGATTCGGGCGCGCAGGATTCGGGCGCGCAGGATTCGGGCGCGCAGGACGCGGGCCAGCGGACGAACCGCCCGCGTCGACCGCGAGCCGGGACGCGGCCGCCCACCAAGCTTCGAACTCCGACCCCGCGACCCGAGCGCCCGGCAACCACGACACCCACGGATTCGCCACCCGGGGCGGCCTCCGCGGCAGAGCTCGCGTACGCAGAGGCTCGGCGGCTGTTCCTGAGCAACGATCTGCCGGGCGCCATCGCGAACTTCGAGCGGGCGGCGCGGCTGATGCCGGGACGCGCTCGGGTGCAGAAGGAGCTGGGGCGCGCCTACATGCGCACGGGGGACGTGTCCCATGGAGTCGCCGCCTACCGGCGCTACCTCGAACTCGCACCCAACGCCGCGGACCGCGCGATCGTCCAGCAGATCATCCAACAGCACGGTGGATGAGCGCTCGACTCAGGCGGTGATCTCCACGCGCAGGAGCTGCCGACCGATGAAGAGGTAGTCGCCTTGGCCGAGCTCACGCTCGCCCTGAATGCGGATGTAGGTGCCGTTCCGCGAGCTGAGATCCTCGAGGGTGAACTTTCCGTCGTCAGCTTGCACCAGGCGCCCGTGCTCACCCGACATGTAGATGTCCTCGGGGAAGTTCATGTCTGAGTCCTCGCGCCCGATGGCCGCGGTCTTGCCGCCCGCGCAGTACACCATTCCGTCCACGCCGCCTTCGAGGATCTGCGTGATGCGGAAGGGGCTCTCGCGCTTGGGCGAGGAGCAGAAGCCGGTGCGATCGGGATCGGGGCCGGAGGTGTCCTTGGGCGTCGGATCGAGGCGAAAGACCTGTGCTCCACACAAGAAAAGCCCGCCCATATCGAGCGGAACGCTACCCTGAATGCGCACGTAGACGCCGTTCGCGCTGCCCTCGTCGCGCACCACGAGCTTGTCCTGCCGATAGATGAAGTTCGCGTGACGGGGGCTGGTCCACAGGTCGCTCGGGAAGAGCATCTGGCCGTCTTGACGGCCCGCCACGTGCTCCGTGCTGTGAAGCAAGAAGCTCATGCCCTCCGTGCCTTCCGCGCCGCGGATCAACATCAGCCGGGCACGCCCAGCCTGCTGCATCGAACCGAAGTACTTGGTCTGCAGCTCTTGGATGGCCTCGGGCACGGTCTCACCGCACGCCCCGCAGAACTTGTGCCCCGAGGGGACGGCGCTCGAGCACTGCACGCAGACGTAGTTTCTAGCTTGTTCCATCAGTTCCTCCTCGGTGAGCTGGGACGCTCCGGCCACGGCTTCGACAACAGTTGAGAGCCCCTCGGGCTCGGGCAGATCGGGGGACGAGGGTGAAGCTTGAAGCTCCACACCGCAGAGCACACAGCGGGGCGCGCCAATGGGGGAGAACCCGTCGCATTTCGCGCAGACGATGCCAACGTATTCATCCATGGGGGTAGCTTCATCACCCGGCTCGAAGTCTGGATTAGTAGGGGAGTTGGCCCAGGAGGTCAATCCTCACGAAGCCGATGGCCCTCTGCCTGCGTCCGGCGCGGGGCTCAGGGCGTGGGCCGCGGCGGCGCGCACCCGGGGCTCTGGATCCTCGCGGACAGCCCGCCGCAGCGCCTCGTCTACTCTGGGACGTCGCAGGCGACCGAGGGCTCGAGCCGCGGCCTCGCGCACGAAAGCATAGTCGTCCTCGGCCAGCAGCTCGAGCAATACCGGCACCGCGCGGACGTCGGCCCAGACGCCCAGCGCCCGCGCGCCGAGCAGACGCTCGGCCCAATTCGGAGAGCGCGCGAAGGTGGCGATCACGCGTGACACGGCCTCAGGCGGAGGATCGTCGTGTTGGCGCAGGATCCTCAGGGCGGCCTGACGCACGCCGCGGGCCGAGTCGTCGAGGGACCTCACCATCAGCCCCGAGACGCGGCTCCAATCGAGCCGGGAGAGGGCCAGCAGAGCGACTCGGCGCAGCTCCGGGGAGGATCCAGACGCGACCGCCAGCAGGCTCTCCTTGAGCTGCGGACCCAGCAGGAGCATGGCTCGGACGAGGGCCGCGCGGGCGGCTCCCTCTGGCAAGACCTCGGACAACGCCTGCTCCGGACTAGCGAGCAGACGCAACGTCCAGGACACCTGGCGCTCGCTCCCCGCCAACGCCTCCGCCGCGGCCAGCCTCAGGGAGTCGAGGGACGAGCTGAGGTCGCTGGGCGGCGCGGTCCCGTCCGAGCGCAAGAGCTGGGCGAGCAGCTGATACGGTCCGCGCTGAACGCCGCCGGCCGGCAGGCGCAGGGTCTCGGGAGCGGCGGCCGGCCCCCAGGTGAGGCCTCGAGCGGCAGCGGCGCGCG
>JAADHO010000269.1 GCA_013151775.1 Deltaproteobacteria bacterium
CCGGGGTCTTGCTCCACGCCTTGGCCGGTGAGCGGGCCGCCGTCGCGGATCGCGGTCTGCTGGCGCGTGAGCTGGCCGACGCCGTGCCGCGGGTGCTGGCCGCGCGCGGGCGGACCTCGACTCGACGATGACAGCCTGACACGGGCCCGTGTCCAGGAGTGGACGCCCTGACAAGGCGGGCGCGAGGTGACGCCGAAATCACAGCGTTTTTGCTGCTGGCACGTGCCTTGAAGTGTCTCCAGCCATGCACGCCATCGCCGCTCGCCGCTCGGCCTTCGAGGCCGCCGTCTGTCCCCACCTGCCGGAGCTTCGCCGCGCCGCCCGCCGGCTGACCCGCTCGGACGCGGCCGCCGACGACGTGCTGCAAGAGAGCCTGGCCCGCGCCTGGCGCTATTGGGATGGCTTCGACTCTGGCTCCAACGCGCGCGCCTGGATGCACCGCATCGTGCGCAACACCTTCGTCAACGGCTGGCGCCGGGCCCGGCGCGAGCAGCGCACGCTCGGTGACCTGCAGCGCGCGCGACGGGCTCAGCTGGAGATCCTGCGCTCGCGTCAGCTGCGAGCCTCGGCCCAGGACGGAGTGGGCGACGAGGTGTCGGGAGCCCTCGCGCAGCTGCCGGATGAATTCCGTGAGGTGGTGGTGTTGGTGGATCTCGAGGGGCTCAGCTACCGCGACGCCGCCGCGCGCATCGGTCGACCCGTGGGCACCGTGATGAGTCGTCTGCACCGCGGGCGCCGGCGCCTCTCGGGCGTGCTCCGGGCCTACGCCGAGGCGGAGGGCTACGTGCGCGCGGCCGCCTAGAACGCGGAGAAGGCGCGCGCTAGGCTGGCGCATGACCCACGCAGACGCACACGGCGCCGACGACACCTGGCGCATCGACGCCACTCAGCTCGAGGCCGCTCGCCGAGCCGTGGACGCCCACGCTCTGCGCACGCCCTTGGTCCCCGCTCCCTCGCTTGCGCCGCGCCTGTGGTTGAAGCTCGAGAGTCAGCAGCACACGGGCTCCTTCAAGCTGCGCGGGGCTCTGACGCGACTCGCCAACCTCAGCGCGGAGGAGCAGGGCCGTTCCCTCGTCGTGGCCTCGGCGGGCAACCACGGGCTCGGCATGGCCTACGCCGCCAAGCGCCTGGGGCTCGGGCTGAAGGTCTGGGTCCCGAGCGTGGTGCGCGAGTCGAAGCGCGCGGGCATCGCCGCCCTGGGCGCAGAGGTCGTGGTCAGCGAGCAGGCCTCCTACGACGCGGTCGAGGGCGAGGCGCGTGCGGACGCGCGCGAGAGCGGGGGGCTCTTCATCTCCCCCTTCGACGATCCCTGGATCGCCGCGGGCAACGGCGGCAGCCTGGCCGAGGAGCTGTTCGAGACGGCGGCGCTCTCGACTCTGGTCGTGCCCGTGGGCGGCGGAGGGCTGATCTCGGGCGTGCTCGCGGCGCGCAGCCTGCGCGGACGAGAGGACGTGCGCGTGGTGGGCGTCTCGAGCGAGGCCTGCCCGGCCATGGCCGAGAGCCTGACGCGCGGTGAGCCCGTGCTGGAGATGCGGGGCGAGCCCACCCTCGCCGAGGGCCTCGAGGGCGGCGTCTGCGCCTCGACCTTTGCCTACGTGCGAGACGCCGGCGTGAGCGTGGAGCGGGTCACGGAGCAGGCCATCGCCGACGCCATGCGTGACTGCGCGGCCCTCGGCTACCCCATGGAGGGCAGCGCCGCGGTGGCCGTCGCCTGGGCTCGCGTGCACGCCCCTGCGCAGCCCGGCGTGGGCGCCGTGGTGGCGATCGTGAGCGGCGGAAACGTCTGAGTCGCCTCGGTTTTTGTACTACACAAAAACGATGTGTGAATTGGCGACGCGCGCCTAAGTGCCCGTGACCACTTGACGATGAGTGTCTAGGTTTCCATGTTTGCGGGGAGGAAACCATGGCCAAGACGTACGCAGATCTGCTGATGGAGGTGAAGGATCGGGTGACTCAGGTCTCCCTCGAGGAGCTCCGGGCGCGCCAAGAGCGCGGGGAGGAGTTGGTGTTGGTCGACGTGCGCGAGAAGGACGAGTGGCGCCAAGGGCACATCCCTGGCGCCATCCACATCCCGCGCGGCTTCCTCGAGATGCAGGCGGCCTCGCGCCTGCCCAAGCGCGACGCGCGCATCGTGACCGTGTGCGCCGCGGGCATCCGCTCGGCCTTCGCGGCCAAGGTGCTCGGCGAGCTGGGCTACACGAACGTCGAGTCGGCCAACCCCGGCTTCGTGCAGTGGAAGGATCGCGGCTGGCCCGTGGAGACGCCCTTCGCATTCACGGAGGCGCAGCTCGATCGCTACTCGCGCCACCTGCTCCTGCCCGAGGTGGGTGAGAAGGGTCAGCAAAAGCTGCTCGAGGGGCGCGTCCTCTTGCTCGGCGCGGGCGGCCTCGGCTCGCCGGCGGCGCTCTACTTGGCGGCGGCCGGCGTCGGCACGCTGGGTGTGGTCGACGGTGACACGGTGGACGCGAGCAACCTGCAGCGTCAGATCATCCACGGCCTCGATCGCGTCGGGCAGTCGAAGGTGAAGAGCGCGGCTAGGAGCATCGCCAACCTCAACCCCGACGTGAACGTGCTCGAGTTCGACGAGCGCCTCGACAGCTCCAACGTCGACCGCATCTTCGACCAAGGCTGGGACGTGATCGTCGACGGCCTCGACAACTTCCCCACGCGCTACCTGGTGAACGACGCCTCCGTCTTCAAGTCCATCCCCGTGGTCCACGGATCGATCTTCCGCTTCGACGGACAGGTCACGACCTTCTGGCCCAAGAAGGGGCCCTGCTACCGCTGCCTCTACCCGGAGCCGCCGCCCGCTCATCTCGCGCCTTCCTGCGCCGAGGCCGGCGTGCTCGGCGTGCTGCCCGGCATGATCGGTGTGGCCCAGGCCACGGAGGCGGTGAAGATCCTGCTCGGCCAAGGCGAGCCCTTGGTGGGCCGCCTGCTCCAATACGACTCGCTGAAGATGGAGTTCCGCACCTTCAAGCTGCGGCGTAACAGCCACTGCCCCGTGTGCGGGGACGAGCCGACCATCACCGAGTACATCGACTACCAGGGCTTCTGCGCCGGCGGCGGCTGACGTCCGAGGCCCGCGCGAAGCTCGGGGCGCTGCCGCGATGTACGCGGACCCCAGTGTCTTTCGTGGGACGCTCGTGGTTGCTCGCCGGCGCTGGCTCGGATAGGAAGGCGCCATGGAAAGAGTGCCCATGACACCGGGCTGTCACGCCAGGATGAAGCAGGAGCTGGACCGCCGGAAGGCGGATCGGGCCTCCATCTCCAACGCCATCGAGGTGGCGCGCGATCATGGCGACCTCAAGGAGAACGCCGAGTACCACGCCGCCAAGGATCAGCAGGGGCTGAACGAGGCGCACATCAACGACCTCGAGGACAAGCTCTCGCGCGCCGAGGTGATCGACCCCACGACGCTGAGCGGCGACCGCGTGAAATTCGGCGCCACGGTGGAGCTCGAGGACGTGGAGAGCGGCAAGACCCTGATCTACGTGCTGCTCGGGCCGGAGGAGTCGGACATCGAGAAGGGTCACATCTCGGTCACCTCTCCCGTGGCCCGCGCGCTGATCGCTCACGAGGTCGGGGACGAGATCCGGGTGAAGGTGCCGGGCGGCCTGCGGACGCTCGAAATCGTCGACGTGCGCTGGGAGTAAGCGTGCGCGGGCGAGCGTGTTCTTGAACGAACAACCCGCCCGGGCGCTGCTCGCAGGTTGTCTGCTCGCGGCCCTGGAGATCGCCCTGGCTGCGCCCGTGGCCGCGCCGCTCTTCCTAGGTCGCGCCGAGTGGCTCGCCTATCTCGCCGCGGCCCTCAGCCTCGGGCTCACGCTCAGCCTCGCGGCCACGGCCCTGGGCGCGCTCGCGCGCTGGATCAGCTCCGCCGGAGTGTCGGGCGCGCACGCACGCCGTCGTCGCCTGAGCGCCCTCTACGCCTCGGCGGCGGGCGCCCTCGGGCTCTTCGCCTTTCACGCCCTGACGGAGGGCCGCAGGTTGGTCGCGAGTCCACTGCGTTGGCCGATCATC
>JAADHO010000439.1:0-434 GCA_013151775.1 Deltaproteobacteria bacterium
GCTCCCCACGCCTCAGCGCGCTCCAGCGGGTGCAGCCGTGGCGCCCTCGACGCCCTTCGCCGTTCCTTCGATTTTGCCCTCCTGGCCTGCATCTTCAGCCGCACTTCAAGACATATCGTGCGATGAGCCGAGCTATCAGCCGTAGTTCGTTCGCAGTCCCGAACGGGGAGCCATTCTAAAGAGCCGTGCGCTTCGGCGCGCCGCTGGTTCACAGGAAGCCCGGTCGAGCAATCGGCCGGGCTTTCGCATGAAAGGGCCAGTATTCGCGGGGTTTTGCGCCGGTGGTGCTGATCGTCGCGCTCTCGGTCGCTGGCGGCGGAGAGCACCCCCAGCGGGTCGGGCGACGGCTTTCGAGCCCGATCGTGCTCTCCGAGACCGAGAACGGGGAGAGAGCACGGGCCGTTGGTTTACTCAACTCGGCGGGCGGGCTCGTT
>JAADHO010000439.1:501-4513 GCA_013151775.1 Deltaproteobacteria bacterium
TGTTTGCGCCGGCAGGACGACGTATAAGGGTCGTCGACGGAGGCACATCCCATGGCCGACCTGACGGCTCCCCAAGAAGAGACGCTCTACGCGCGTGTTGCTCAGATCATCGAGGCGGCGCGCGCCCACGTGTCGCGCACGGTCGACACCGCGATGGTCCACGCCTACTGGCTGATCGGGCGGGAGGTCGTCGAGGTCGAACAGCAGGGCAAGGAGCGCGCCGCATACGGGCAGCGGGTCATCAAGCGTCTCGCCGCCCGGCTCTCCGATCGGTTCGGCCGGGGCTTCACGGCTTCCAACATCAAGCGAATGCGTCAGTTCTACCTCGCCTTCCCTGACGGCTCCTGTGTTCCCGAGCAGCTCGGCGGGCCGCACAAAGGTGCCGCGCTGCGGCGCCTTTCTGGCTTCGAGGAGAAGGGCGCCGCGCCGCGGCACCAATTGGCCGTCCTGGACGAGCCGCTGTTCCCGCCGCTCCTGTCCTGGACGCACTACAGGTTGCTGGTCACCGTCGCGAACCCCGAGGCGCGCGCGTTCTACGAGATCGAGGCTGCCCGCGAGAACTGGGCCACCCGGGAGCTGGAACGCCAGATCGCCTCGCTGCTCTACGAGCGCCTGGCGAAGAGCCGCGACAAGGAAGAGGTTCTCGCGCTCGCCAAGGAGGGGCAACGTGTCCGCCACCCCCGCGATGTCCTCAAGGACCCGATGGTGCTCGAGTTCCTCGAACTGGAGGAACGCGCCCACTGGCTCGAGCGTGACTTGGAGCAAACGATCATCGACCGCCTCGAGGCGTTCCTCCTCGAGCTGGGCAAGGGCTTCTGCTTCGTCGCCCGCCAGAAGCGGATCACCCTCGACGGCGACCACTTCTACGTCGACCTGGTCTTCTACAACCGGCTGCTGCGCTGCTTCGTCCTCATCGACCTGAAGCTCGGCAAGCTTACTCACCAGGACCTCGGGCAGATGCAGATGTACGTGAACTTCTTCGACCGCCACCAGCGCGAGGAGCACGAGGCGGCGACGGTGGGCATCGTGCTCTGCTCGGACAAGAACGACGCGATGGTCAAGATCACCTTGCCCGAGGACAACGAGCAGATCCACGCCAGCCGCTACCAGCTCTACCTGCCCACCGAGGATGAGCTGCGTGAGGAGCTTGAGCGCGAGCGCGAGAGCGCCGAGCAGGCCATACGACTCGCCGCCAGGGAGACGGGCGATGGCGAAGGTTGAGCGCCACAAGTGGGTGTTCCGGGCGCGTTTCCGGCGCAACGCCTTCGGCTGGAAGTCGCAACCCGCGATCAAGCGCATCAAGGAGGCCGTCTCCGAGATCAAGAAGGTCGCTCGCAAGGACAAGGTGCTCGCGGCCGAGGGGGCGGTGCTCTTCCTGGAGAAGCTCTCTCCCGCCATCGAGCAGGTAGACGGATCTTCCGGGTCTATCGGCACGGCCGTCAACAACGCCATCCGGGCGCTCGTGCCCATCATCGCCGAGGCGCAGGCCGAGGACCAGATCCCGTACATCGAGCAGCTCGCCGACCATTGGGGTGAGCTGTGCGCTTCGCCTGAGCTGGCATCGCGATGGGCGGATGAGCTGATCGGCATCACACGGATGGCGTTGAGCCCCGACAAGAAGCTCCGTGGCCACTTTCATGGATCGACGGCGTGCCTGAGCGCTCTGTTCGCGGCCGGCCGCCATGCCGATCTCCTCGATGTGCTCGAGACAGAGAGCTTCTGGCCCTACAAGCGCTGGGCCGTGAAGGCACTGGCGGCGCAGGGCAAGGGAGCCGAGGCGATTCGGCTGGCGGAGGACAGCCGGAGCCCGTGGGCGAGCGACCACGACATCGATCAGCTCTGCGAAGAAATCCTGCTCTCGTCCGGGCTCGTCGACGAGGCGTATCAGCGCTATGGGCTCGCAGCGAACCGAGCCGGAACCTACCTCGCCTGGTTCCGAGCGGTCGCGAAGAAGTACCCGCACAAGCGGCCGGCCGAGATCCTCGAAGACCTCGTCGCAACCACCCCCGGGGATGAGGGCAAGTGGTTCGCTGCCGCCAAGAGCGCCAAGCTCTTCGACGAAGCCATCGCGCTGGCTCGGCGGACGCCGTGCTCGCCGCAGACGCTGACCCGCGCCGCGCGCGACTTCGAGGAGAAGAACCCCGTCTTTGCCGTCGAGGCGGGGCTGACGGCGCTGCACTGGCTGGTCGAAGGCTACGGCTACGAGATCACTGGCCTCGACGTGCATGGGGCCTACTCGCACACGATGAAGGCCGCGGAGAACGCCGGCTGCGCCGATGAGACGCGGCGGCGAATCCGACAGCTCGTGAGCAGGGAGTCCTTTGGCGAGCGCTTCGTCACCAAGATCCTCGGCCGTCAGCTGGGGTTGTCGTGATGGCCAGACGCGACGGATCGACCGCGCATCCGGACGGCGCTGAGGTAGGAGATCCAATCCCCGAGCGGCCGGAGTCGTTGCCGTCGGGGCCGCTCCGCTACGAGCTCCAGCCGGCCCTCGTACGTCACCTGACCTGGGCCCACCGCAACGCGGGCAAGGTCGGAGGCATGCGGTTCTCGCACTACGGCCGCAAGCGCCTCAAAGTGCAGGCGCATCGCAAGCGCATCACCTACATGGTCATGCGCGCCGGCCACGCCAGCGTCACCCTCGATGAGGTGACCCGAGTGCTCGCGGGCGACCTGCTGCCGCCGCGCCGCCGACTCATCGAAGAGTTCACACGCAAGGCCGCTGTGCTGTGTGAAGCGGCTCGGCAGTTCGCACGGCCCGGCGAGCCCACCACGCCCGAGGTCTGCGCGACCTACCTGGACTTCCTGAAGCGTGGCAGGACGTTGTGGTCCCGGTTCGCGGGCCAGCACAAGGAGCGCCTGATCGAGATGCACCGCGGGTCGGTGGAGCCTTCACCGGAGGTCGCCCGGCTCTACGAGTGGATGGGCGACGACGACCTCGTCTCCGACGAGCCCATCCTGCGGGCGGCCACGCTCTACTGGGGCCTCTCCATTGTCCATCCGTACGCGTTCGAGCGCCCGGTGCTCGACGCCATTGTGGACCACGAGCTCCACGCCGGGGGCATCGACCCCCACGGCCTGCTCCTGCTGCCCGACACGGACTTCGGGGCGTCCGCGTTGCACCTCGGCCGAAGCGTCACCTCGGCGGCCGACCTCCTCGGCGATCTGACCCGGTACTACCAGCACTTCACCTTCGACCTCGCCCGTGCGCTTTCCGAGCACCACCAGAAGCTCGAGCGCTATCAGGACGACGAAGATCGTCTGCCGTGGCTCATGGTTCGTCCGCCCGATGAGCTCGACCGGCAGGTCTTCGACATCATCGAGCGCCTCGGCTCGACCCGCACGCGCGACATCCTCGACGGCCTCACCGACCCACCGCCCCTTCGAACCCTCCAGCGTCGCCTTCAACGGCTCTGCAAAGACGGGTTGATCATCAAGAATGGGGCCCGAAAGTACGCCTACTATCGACTCGCGGAGCGCTTCTGAGCGCCGATGCGCCTCTCTTACGCCGCATCGTGGCGCATACCATGTTCGTGCGCGCCTGGCGTAACCAATGGAAAATGCGGGCTTTTCTGGTCTCGCCTGCTACCGCGTCAGGATCGCGTTGGGCCCTGTGATTGCCTGATCGAAGGGGCGATATCGCGGAACCCCTGTAGGCATACCGTCCCAGATCTTGACTGATGAGCGCCGGCAGAGCACCCCTACGGGGCCAGAGACGGCGCGGAATCAGGGTCAGGTGGGACAATATGCCTTCAGTCGAATCGCAGTGTGGTATAGAGTCCCATGAGGTGCTGCCATGCCGCGACGATCCCCCCAGATGTTGATTGAGCTGTTGAAGTCCAAGCCGCTGGTCAAGTTCAGTGAGATCCAGGCCGCCTTGGCCGGCGCCTCCCGGTCCACGACGTTCCGGTACCTGGAACAGGTGCCCTACCGCAGCAGTTACAACCACAACGGCCGCTTCTACATGTTGCACGATCCGGGCCGGTATGACCGCTGGGGGCTGTATTCGGTC
>JAADHO010000453.1 GCA_013151775.1 Deltaproteobacteria bacterium
CGGTGATCGGCCGTGACGCCGAGGTCGACGCTGTGCTCGACGTCTTCTCGCGTCGTCGCGCCAACAACCCTGTGCTCGTCGGCGCGCCCGGCGTGGGCAAGACCGCCGTGGCCGAGGCCGTGGCGCAGCGCCTCGCGGACGGCGGCGTGGGCATCACGGGGCTCGAGGGGGCGCACCTGGTGGAGCTCTCCGCCGGCGCCCTCGTCTCGGGCACGGGCGTGCGCGGTGCACTTGCGGACCGCATGAAGAAGCTGCGTGCCGAGGTCGCCGAGGCCGAAGGCAAGATCCTGCTCTTCATCGACGAGCTGCACGCCGTGGTCGGCGGTGGTGAGGGGCCCGACGATCTCGCCCACGAGCTCAAGGCCTCCCTAGCGCGTGGTGAGCTGCCCGTGCTCGGCGCCACCACGCAGGAGGAGTTCGACAAGTACATCTCCCGCGATCCCGCCCTCGCGCGGCGCTTCTCTCCCGTGCACGTGGAGGAGCCCTCGGAGGAGGTGACCCTCGCCATCCTGAAGGGGCTCGCTCCTCGCTACGAGCGACACCACCGCGCGGCCTTCCATCCGGCCGCTCTGCGCGCCGCGGTGGAGCTCTCCGCCCGCTACATTCCCGAGCGGCAGCTGCCCGACAAGGCCGTGGCGACCCTCGACTTGGCGGCCGCCCGGGTGCGCCGACGTGGCGGTGACGTGGTCGACGCAGCGGCCGTCGCGAGCGTGGTGGCGGAGCGCGCTCGCGTGCCTGTGGAGCGCCTGCTGCGCGACGACGGTGAGCGCCTGATCGAGCTCGAGCAGACGCTCGCCACGCGGGTGGTTGGCCACGGCGCCATGCTCGAGCGCGTGTCTGACGCTCTGCGCAAGGGCGCTGCGGGCTTCCACGGCGCGCGTCCCCTCGCCACCTTCCTCTTCCTCGGGCCCACGGGCGTGGGCAAGACCGAGACGGCCAAGGCCATCGCCGACACCTTCTTCCCCGGCAGCGGCATGACGCGCGTGGACATGAGCGAGCTGAGCGAGGCCCACGCCGTCTCCCGGCTGCTCGGCGCGCCCCCCGGCTACGTGGGCTACGACCGCGGCGGCGTGCTCACGGAGGCCGTGCGCCGGCGCCCCTATCAGCTCCTGCTGCTCGACGAGATGGAGAAGGCCCACCCCGACGTGCTGCTCTCGCTGCTGCCCCTGCTCGACGAGGGCCGCATGACGGACGGTCGCGGCCGCACCGTGGACTTCCGCAACACGGTGATCGTCATGACCTCCAACCTCGGCGTGTCGCGCCGCTCAGCCTCCATCGGCTTCGGCGGCTCGGGCACGAACGCGGCCTCGAGCGACGAGGTGCTCGCCGCGGCCCGACGCGCGCTGCCTCCGGAGCTCTTCAACCGCATCGACGAGCCCCTGGTCTTCGCGCCCTTGACGCGAGAGGACGTGGCCGAGATCGCGCGCCGCATGTTGCGCGGTGTGGGTGACACGCTGGAGCGCGAGCACGGCATCGAGCTGCTCGTCGAAGAGAGCGCCATCGACGCGCTGATCGAGGCGGGAGGTTTCGATCCGGAGCTGGGTGCGCGTCCCATGCGTCGCGTGATCGGTCGCCTGGTCGAGGCGGCCTTGGCGCGAGGCGTGCTCTCCGGTGAGCACCGCCCCGGCGAGGCCCTGAGCGTGCGCGGCGAAGGCGCCCACATCCACCTCGTCCCCGCCTGCGCCGACGCCGCGGAGTAGCGCGGGCACGCGCCTCTTGGCGCCTCGCTTCGAACAGGAATCAGGAGTCCTCGGCTGCTTCGAGAATCCGCGCCACCCTGGCCGCGACGGCGAGAGACTCTGCGAGGGAGAATTCCACTACCGACGGCTGAGTAGACGTTGGCGGACAGCCTGCCAGGAGGGCTCGTCGAGCCAGAGGCGCGCGACCACCAGCTCGAGCTCGAGGTCGGTCGCTGCGGGATTGCGCAGTCTCGCCCCGGCCAGCGCCAGCTCCTCTACCGAGCGATTGAGCGCAGTGACTCGGGCGAGCTTGTCCGCCGGGGACATGCTCGCAAGTCCCGCGATCATCCGCCTACGTGCGGCGGCCGTCGTGTCTTGGCCAAAGACGAGACTCATGGCTCCAAGCGTAGCTCAACTGCACAGCGCACGCTCCCCTCACTCAGGCCGAGTGACAGGGAGCGCCAGGATCCCGTTCCACACCCTCGCGCTTGCACCTCGCGGGGTGGCTGCCTACAACCCTGCGATGTCCGCCCCTCCCAGCCCCGAAGTGCCCACGCTGCCGCGTGCCTTCGGTCGCTACGTGCTCTTCGATCACATCGGTCGCGGCGGCATGGCGGACATCTTCCTCGCGCGGGCGCGCACGGGGCTCGGCGGCGCGCGCCTGGTGGTGCTGAAGCAGGTCTTGCCGCGGCTCTCCGCCGACGCGCGCTTCGGCGAGATGTTGGTCTCCGAGGCCAAGCTCGCCGCGCAGCTGAACCACGCCAACGTGGTGCAGGTGATCGATCTCGGGCGCGAGGACGAGCGCCTCTTCATCGCCATGGAGTACGTCGAGGGCTTCGACCTGAATCAGCTGCTGCGGAACCTCAGCAAGAGCCGCATCCCCTTGCCCGCCGAGTTCGCCATCCTGATCGTGCGCGAGCTGCTGCGCGGGCTCGACTACGCCCACCGGGCGCGCGACGCCGAGGGCGAGGCCCTCGGGCTGGTGCATCGCGACGTGTCGCCCTCCAACGTGCTCGTCTCCTTCGAGGGCGAGGTGAAGCTCTGCGACTTCGGCATCGCTCGGGCGCTGCGTCTGGCCACAGAAGGTGGCGCTTACGACGGGCAGGTCGCGGGCAAGGCGGCCTATATGTCGCCGGAGCACGCGCGCGGCGAGGAGATCGACGCCCGGGCGGACGTGTTCGCCGCGGGCATCCTGCTCTGGGAGCTGTGCGCCGGTCGGCGCCTCTACAAGGGCAGCGAGCAGCAGATGCTCGAGCTGGCCAAGGCGGGCGAGGTGCCGCCGCTGCCCGACCGGGGCTTGGCGCAGCCCGAGCGCCTCGCGCGCGTCTTGATCCGCATGACGGAGCCGAACAGACGCTACCGCTACCCCACGGCGCAGGAGGCACTGGACGATCTCGAGGCGTGGGCAGCTGACGTGGGCCTGATGGCGTCTCCCCTGCGCTTCGGCCGCTTCCTCGACGGTCACTTTGGGGAGTCCATCCTGAGCGTCCGGCGTCAACGCGAGGCCGCCGCGCGGCAGCTCACGGACAGCGGCGAGAGCCCCACGCCGGCGCAGGAGCCCGCTGTACCGGAGGCCGCGCCGCCCGCGAGCGAGGAGACTCGAGAGCCCGCCCGCGCGAGGCCCGAGTCGACGGAGCTGGCGTCGACGGACGCTACCTCGACAGATTCGCCGCCGGACGCTGCGCCGCCCGGGTCCACACCGAGCGACTCCTACGACGTGGCCGGAGCCTTGGCGCAGGACGAGCGCTTCGACGAGGTCACTGGCTCTCTCTCGGGCGCGCAGTTCATCGCCCTCGAGAGCGGCGAGCACCGCCTCGAGGCCGCCCGCGTGGCTCGCCGCGCCAAGGTCACGAGCAAGGCGCCGCCCGCTCCTCCGGCGAGCTCTCCGGCCGCCTTCTACCTGCGTCTCGCGGTCGCCGCGCTCGTGGTAGGCGCCATCAGCTTCGCTCTGGTGCGCTTGTTCGTGGGCGGATGACACGCTTCAGGGCGCGGGCCCGATCCGGCGGCAGACCGGCGGCCAGGGCCACGTCGAGGATCGACGGCGCGACGGCGTCGTAGGCGGCGAGCACTCGAGGATGGCGTGACAGGGCGCGCCGGTGGGCGCTCACGGTCTCCACGTCACCGCGGGCCACCGGGCCAGTCAGCGCCTTCGGCAGACCCATGCGCTCCACGTTCTCGCCCACGCTGCGCAGCAGCGCGCCCATGGCCCGGGCGGCGTCTCGCGGGGGCACATCCAGGCTCTCGAGCAGCTCCACGCCGAGCGCCGCGAGGGCCGCCGCGCCGTTGGCGACCAAGGCC
>JAADHO010000326.1:0-19834 GCA_013151775.1 Deltaproteobacteria bacterium
CGACGTGGCGTTGAATCAGGGCGAGGCCGAGGACGTCTTCGCTGCAGGCGCACACATCGCCCGCGGGCGCGCGCTCGAGGCATTGGATCGCGCGCCGGAGGCCACGGCGGACTATCATCGGGCCTTGACCATCGATGAGGCGCTGCTCGGCCAGGCGCTGCACCCGACCGACTCGGCGGGAGAAGAGTGAAGATGATGACGCGAACGAAGACAGGCTGCGCACTCCTCTTGACCCTGGGCCTCGGCGCCTGCGGCGGCGCTGCGCGCCAGCCCTCGAGCATGCCTACGCAGCGCGCGAGCTACAGCGGCGGAGAGTCCTCGGGCGTCGAGGCCGTCAGCGTCCAATCCGACGACGAGGACGAGATGAACCTCGACAGGGCATCGGCGGACAGCCCGGGCTACGAGCCGGCTCCGGCGGTCACGGGCACGATGACGTCTGCGCCACCACCCCGCGCACCCACCCAGGAGCAGCCCGAGCCCCCGCACAGCATGGGCATGGCCAGCGAGGCGACGATCGACGTGGGCCCGCGCTTCGATCGACTGCTCTCGCTCCAGGGCGACCTGGGCGGCGTGCTCGCCTTGAGCGCCCCCAACTGCCCACGCGCCCACGACCTCAGCGCCGCCATCTGCGAGCTGAGCGAGCACATCTGCACCATCGCCGACGACAACCCCGACGCCCGCGACGCCCGCGACCGCTGCCGCGACGGACGCGACCGCTGCGTGCGCGCGCGCGAACAGGTGAGCGAAGGCTGCGGAGAGTGACGTGAGGCGGGTGTTGTTCGAAGCCGCCGCGAGGTCGAGCCTCATCGACGCCCGCGAAGCCCCCAACCACCGCGTGCGAGCATGTCAGCGAAGCTTACCGCAGGGGAGCCGGTCGTAACTCCGGGAATGCGCCCACCACACACGCTACACTAGCCACCAGTACCCAGTATATGGACAGTATATGCACAATGGTCACTCGACTACTGGAGCTGCAGCCACGGAGCCAACTGGTCCCAAACCAACTCCGCGAGACGCTCGGAACGGTGTTGCACAAGTAGTGCATCCCACGTTCCTTCGACATCTCCGATCGGCTTCAGGTAAGCATAGTACTTGGATTCGCTCAAGATCTTGACCGTCGAAGGTGTCAGTGAAGCTAGGTCTACTCCTAGGGACTGAACCTCAGGAGAATCAAGCATATCTGCGACGCGATCAGGGGAACCAAGTACCTGATAATACAGACGCTTTGCCTCCCAGGACTTATTGTTCGCGGAGCCGTTTGCTGCCTTCGGCAAGAGAACCAGATTCCCAATATAATTGATGGTCTTCCCTTCGTAAAGATCATCAGTCCACCCCCTCCCACGTATTTGAGGCGCCACATGCTCGACCTCTGGTTGCTCACACCACCTTGCCAGAGTCAGCATCTCAAGACAACCCCTCTTCCCCTTCCGCGGCACGCCTCGCCCGGTGGACTCGTCCGCCATAGTATCTTCGAAGGCAGCGAAAAGCGCAAACCTAGCGAGAACTGAACTGCGGTAGATATCGCTCATCTTAGCCACGTCTATCCACTCATCTCGACCACCTCCAACTCTCGCCAAGAGCTTCCTCCCAAGGTAGGCCGAGAACTCCATTCCCGATGCGAGCCCTCCGCCGTCGATCAATTGTCCCATCGGCAAGATGTTGTGCTTCTTGTCTCCAATACGCATAATTTGGCGATACGCATCCGGAATCCCAGATGTCCCATATGCCCATCGATACAGGGTGAAGAACGCTGCACACGCCTTGGCCGCCATAGCGAACTCGTCGGACGCTTCCTGGCTCGCATTCTGCATCCCATGAGAATAGAAGCGGGAAAGTGGCCCAACACATATGTCATGATTTGCCCGTGAAATAAAGTCGAGGCAGACGATCGTGAGGTCATCTGACTTTAGTGATAGATCGACGAGCCTGGATGTTGGGATAGCCGGAGATCGGTAGTGAAATCCGTTCTGCAGAAATCTTACGAGATTTCGCAGTTCAAGCACGAAGTCACGCTTTGCAGTGATGTCAGGCAGAGCTTCAAATGTTGTTCTCAACCAGTTTCGCTGAGGTCCGAGCCGTTTCGGAAGCTTCTTGCCCTCCTGTTGCATCGCATACGGGAGGAGCAAGTCGTTTGTTGCCCTTGATCTCTTGTCGTATTTCCAGTCCATCGGAACGAACTCATCAATTTCACGAATCCAAGAATGAGCATTCGACTCCCGATACTCGCTAAGACCTTCAGCTCTGACAACCAGTGGGCGAAATGTTTCATACGCCGTAAGCTGTTGGCCCGTCGTGTTCAACCTTTCAAACAGTTCAAACGCAAACCGATCCTCCATCGGACGCGTGATCGTCACTGAGCATCTGGATAGTAGATAGTTCGAGAAAGCAATTAGGCTCAGGAGCGAATGAGCACGGCTTCCCGGAGCCCCGCCCAAGTAATCCCCAAAACCCTCAGGCCACAGGTCCTTGAATAGATGCTTCTGAACGTCAGATGCAAGCTCCGACGCTGGTGGAAATAGAGGATCACCGTCGGCATCGACTCCATTCGTGATTGCCTTCGTTATGTGTTTTCGAAGTTGCTTCGCGACAGCGTTAACACTAGCGTGACCCGGATCGTTGTCCACCAGAGCGAACCTGCTCCGTGTATCGCTACGGTGGTGCTTGATGTAACGGTTGATGATTCTCGCTATCGGAGAAGCATATTTCGCAGACGCCGGGTCCCTACTCCACTGATCATCATAGGCACGAATTATCTTCGGGTAGAACTGCCATTCGCCAAATCCAGAATCCAGCTCGAACAGTGGCAGAAGCCGGTGAACGGTTTGTTCATATCGGTTTAGAATCCATCCCTTGCCTGGAAAATCAGGAGCCCGCTTCACCTTTTCGCCGACGCTGATCACTTCAGCGTGCAGCATTATAGCCAGCATCGTGAGCGTGCTTAGTCGTTGCTGTCCGTCGATTACGACCATTACCTCACCTGGTAGATGGTCCTTTATTGCCGGAACGACTTGATCAAAGAGTTCATCCTTAATGATGATTATGGAGCCGAGAAACGTAACTGCGTCAGGATCGTTTACCCAGGATTGGAGACCGATTGTTAGATCCTGGATAAGGCGATCCGTCTCCTGTTTGCCCCAAGAATAGTGACGTTGGTATGGCGGCACATAGAATCCGCGTCCAGCGGCGGAGAAGGCCGACTCTACAGTGTTGAGGCTTACTTGAAACAGTGTGTCCGGTGTTCGCATAATTATGTTTCCGTTGTGTCGCTTGTCTGTCGAGAATTTATCGTTGGAAGGACGATTGGAACTGTGTTTTCCAGTTCGAAGAGGTCATGATAACTTGAGGGTCGAAAGTGGGCGGCTTCGTTGCGGCGGGAGTTTATCTGAACTATTCGACTCAATTCATCAATTGTGATTATGCCGAGGCTTTTCGACAAATTGGATAGATCGGCGAACGAAAGCGCAGCCAATAGATTGGAGATGTTCCCGGGATGTGCATCCGAAATAAGGTGTGCGAGTGCTGATGATGCTGGAAGATCATCGGGCAGAATATCGGAGATACGCGCGCGAAACGCAGAAACAATCCTGCTGACGGACGACGTGCTCAGGTCTTCCGAGTCAAGTAAGTTTGCCAAAGCACGACATACATCTGCCCGCTTTCCATTCCATGGCGAGCGTATCCGCAGCGAGGTTAGCGATTCTTCGAGATTCGAGTGCTTTGCCGCTAGCCGACGGAGTAGAAGTTCCGCAGCAGATGTGTACCACAAAGCGAAGCTTGCTCTCGCGCTAGTCAGCCTTGGATCGGAAAGAAGCGGCTTGCCGTCCGGCGCGATTGCGCGTGCAACCATTTCACTTCGGAGCCGAAATCCGCAGACCTGTGCATCGTGCTCCACGATGCCTGCTAGGTAGAGACGCATCCAGTTTGGGCCACAGTCGGGTGGCGCCGGTGCCGATATGGTTGTGCCGAGGCGCAACTCTGTGAGCAGGCTTTCCTCCGTGTTTGATGCGATGTCTCGGAGCTTCCGAGCTGTCGCTCCATGGCTGATGATCGCGGCGTAGGCGTAGGTGATGTCTTCAGATGTCGGACTGGAGCTGCGGAGACGAAGTAAGAACTCGTTGCAAAACCCGGAGTCTCCCTGTGTAATGTCAGCCAGGAGTGCTACCAAGGATAGTGGATATCTTGATGAACTAAGTGTCGAAAGAAGGTGCTCAGTTTCCGTGAGCATACGCCATGGGGTAAGGGGTTCTGTGTGGGCTATGAGCGTAGGATGGCTTGCGTTAGTCGTGCGCGCAATAAGACTGTCGAAATCTGTTGCGCCTTCAAGAAGGAAATTCGAAAAGTTGGAGCTATTGTGTCTTAGAGACTCGTGGTGGATAGCTTGAATGAGATAGCTTTGTACCTCATCTGAACATGCATGGAAATTGTGGAAGCACCAGAGCGAGATCGGACGCGCCGACGGCGTGGCGAATAGCTCCGCGGTATCTTGCACCGTGAGCGGTCGCGTGATCGGCGTGGTCAGTTGAAGACGCTGGCAGAGTTCTTGGGCGATCTCTTCCTTCGTTCGCAATTCCCCAAGGTTGATGAATTCCCGTCGGGTTCCATCTTCATCGTCGCGTGCAATTGCCTGCACCAGCGTTCGCACCGCCTGCGTCAGCCCACTTCGTTCGGGCCCACAGATAGCCGTGATCTGTCCGCCTTTCTGAAGTCGGCGTGCGATCTGTTCCTGCCAGTATGGATGTAGATAGGCCATGGGAGATATTTGGGACCAATGGCCCAGGAGAGAAATGAACTAAAGGGTACAGACCAGGCACTCATCGTCGTCGGAGTCGTCATTTGCGAGCAACGAAACTAGTGTGCGAGAGCTGTCGAGAGTTTTGGGAGTCGCTTGTCGTATTTCCATTAGGCGTGCGGGTTTGGCTAGTTCTTCAAGACTTTCACTTTGTGACCATGTAAACCGCTGTCCCGTCTCGCGATCGAACTTCTCATACGACTTCGCCTGCTCGAAGAGGTCCGGGTGGCGTTCTAGTAGGCCGGCCCATTCGGATTTTCGCTGGAAGAAGCAGAAGAAGCAGCCGCTTCTCGAGCGCCATTCGTAGTATTTGGGGATGCCTACGCCTGATTCTTCGAGGATCCGAAAGACGTCGGCTTTTGTGATTCCGTCTTCCTTGAAGGGGAACACGGGTTTGATATTCGGTTTCGTAGAGATGTAGCCGGATCGGTTCTCGTCCGCCCGGATACCGACGTAGCTCACCACGTTGTCGTCGCCAACATACTTCTCGAACGGTCGGATCTTGAGCTGGCGCGTACACCAGCGCATCTGGGAGGACGGCAGCAGACCTCCGTAGACATCAAGCCAGTGATCAAAGCCGCGTTCTGAATTCAGGCGAATGACCGGCTTCCCCAAGAAGGCTTCGAGCTGCGCGATGTAGTTGTAGCATTCCGGAAGCTCCTTTCCCGTGTCCGTGAAGATGTACTCCATCTCAGGTACCCGGTCGCGCATGTAGATGGCGAGGGCCGCGCTGTCTTTGCCGCCGGAGAGGCCGAGGATGTGTCGTGTCTTCTTGTCGCTCATGATCGGCTCTCCAGGGAGGCGGGTTGCGCACAGTCTAGCTCTTCTATGAGGTCCCTAGCTACGTTGGCAAGTCCTGCCAGGAGCGCTTCTTTGGGCAGCGTCGCGGACATGCTACTGATGAGAGCGAGCAGCTTTCCTTCGAAAGCATCGCCCATGCGTGTGTCTGAGGGTCGCAGCGCGACCACGCGCTCGACCTCTGGTGTCGAGGGCTCGGCGACCGAGATCCGAATGAGGCGCGTGCCGTCAGGCAGTACCTCTGCGGATTCGCTGACAAGCATGGCCTCGAGGGCGAAGAAGCGGCGACGGACTAGGCCCAACGTGAGTTCGGATTGCTCCGCATCCTTGTCGTACCAGGACTCCGGCGGTTTGCTCCCTAGCAGCGTGGCGATCGACACCAGCCACGGTTCGCGTGCCAACTTCGCGTCGCTTGCGCGAATCAGGAACCCCTTCAGCTTCGTGTCTACGGCCATCGTTAGTAGCCGAGACGAGCGCAGTGCGAGCTCATTCCGCATCTCCACGGGATCCTTCGGGAGACCAAAGGCGGTGCGCACGGATGCCTCGACGTGGTCGAGCAGGGCCGGGTAGGCTCGCTCAAGCTCCCCCAGACACGATTGCAGCTTCTCGCTGAAAGTTTCAGCGTCGGATTTCCGAATCTTGCCAGTCGCCGGAAAAGCGGCGAAGCCGCAGCGTCGTGGCAAGGTGTCGAAGAGCAGGGGAGCCGGCTCTCTCGCGAGCAGCAGTGCCTCCCGCACTCCCTGCGCCTCCTTGGAGACGCGTCGCGTGTTGCGGGCAAACGGGTTGAGCCGTGCGACGAAGCCCACCAGGCTCTTCACGATGGGCAGCACGCTTCCTTCGGCCTCCGGTGCGTTGGGCAGCAGGCGCTGCGTCAAGGCATGGAAGACCTCCTTGCGTGCGCCGGCCAAGGGGAAGCGTTGGAACTCGAACTTGCCTGGCGACCGTAGCAGTCGCTCGATCACCGGTACCGTCAGCCCCGGTGTGAATACACCGTCTTCGTAGATCGCGAT
This sequence comes from Deltaproteobacteria bacterium, assembly GCA_013151775.1. GTDB lineage: Bacteria > Myxococcota_A > Polyangia > Polyangiales > Houyiibacteriaceae > JAADHO01. Next base: position 6,598 of record JAADHO010000326.1, read on the forward strand.
CTCACTCTTGCCCTCGAGCAGTACCGCAAGCAGCAACACGGGAAGCACACCGTCGGCCATTCCGAACGGAGGCGCCTTGAGCACGGAATAGATGTCATCGACTGTCACCCGCTTGAGTTCGGAGTTCGCGAGGACGCCGGTGATCGCTTGCCAAGCGCGCTTGGGTGAGCCCTTCCGGGCGCGCTTGGGCGGTTCGAAATGCCAGCGGCCGTCTGATTCGCAGTGCAGGGCATGCTGCTCGAAGACGGAGCGATACATCGAATACTCGGGTGGGTAGCCCTGCATGCCGAGGCGAGCTTCGGTCGAGGTCTCAACCATGGCCGTCATCAGGTTCCGCCGTGCACCCGTCGCAGACGAAGACATGTGACGCCGGTTGAGCAACTCATTGTGGATGTGCGGAGCATCCGCGTACCTCTCGTCACAGATGTCGGAAATCCGGCGTGCAAGTTCGCGTGCCGATCCGATCCTCAGTCGGTCGCCGCCGTAGTGCCACTCGCACGCGCCCTGACCGGTGAGGAGGGCTTGCAGTTCCAAACGTAGGAGGCGCTCTGCATCGGTGATGCGTCCGTCGAGCTCCCTGCGCGCGACAGGATCGTCACGAAGGGCAGCTGTGTTCGTCTGCACGAACTCTAGTGCCGCCAGCTCTCGCGCTAGTTCACGTAGCTGTGTGGAGCGCTGAGGCACGGCGACGATCACCGGCCGGGCCTTGGGATCCTCGCCGCGCGCGATCAGGGGAAGGGAGAGGTTCAGGGACAGCTCGGGTCCCCCGCGCTCGGTAGACGGAATCGCGAAGAAGAGCACGCCGTCAGCTTCCGTCTCGATGGGCTGGTTGACGATGTCTTCAACCGAGTGATCGACGTAGCGCACGTCGAAGTAGCGCAAGCTTCCCGTTTCGTGCAGATGTCGTTTCGCGATGATGGGTCGCGGTGGCGCGATTCTCGTGAGCCGCTTGATCAGTGTGCCCTCGGGGATGTTCTCCCGCATCGCCTGTTCGACCAAGTCGTCGAGGTCGAGGTCGCTTCCCTCCCAGAGCTGATAGGCCTGCCGGTATCGGCGGTGAACGATGATCGAGGCGCGTCGGAGGCGCTCTAGGCTCGCGCGGATCGCCTTCTTCGTGACGGTTCGCCCTTCACACAGGGCTAGTTCGAGCACCTCGTCCGAAGGTCGCAGCCCCGCGCTCTCTCCGACCGCGGTGAGTAGACCGATGGTCTTCACGATGCGCGCATCCAAGACGTCGGAGTCCAGCGGCAGGCGGCTCAGGGCCGTATCGATGCTGGCCCAGACTCGCCCTTGATGGCGGAAGAGATGCGCGCCAAGCGCCATCTCGAGGTAGTCGTACAGACGATCCAGCGTGTAGAGCAGTGGCGCGCCCGCATGCGCCGCCGTCTCGCTCAGGAAGCGCTGAAAGCCATGGGGCTCGTTTGCGCCCAGGAAGGCGAAAAGGGAACGCTCATTCTGTGCCAGCTTGCTGCGGAACAGCGGTCCCAGCACCGCCGCCGTCACGGGATGCAGCGGGAGGGTCTTCTCGAGGAGCGCGGCAAACTCGGGGCCAGCATCCGCGTCGTTCAGCAGGCTTCCGGCTTGCTGGACGGTCTTGCGCAACAGCTTCGCGTGCGCGGCCGGAAGCTGCTTCTGCGTCAAGGCCGTCCCAAGCAGCTGCAATACCTGATCGCGCGCTTCTTGGAAGGAGAGGTCCTCGAATCGGCCCTGCACCTTTGCCCACTCGTTGCGCTGTGCGTTGCTGAGTCGTGTCGCGTAGTGGTCGAATCCCTGGTGCAAGAGCACGCAGAAGACGATCGGCGTGGCTCCACTGCGGTTCGCGGCCTCCGCGAGTTCCTGCAGCATGTGGATGTCGCCGCGGTCAGGGTTGTGGGCGGCGAATTCCAGCGGCTTGCCGGCTTCGTCGAGGATCACGAGCAAGCCCTGTCCGGGCTGTGCCGAGCGTGCGACCTGCACAGCCATCTCTTCGAAGAGGCTCACCACCTCTCGTGTGGGCAGCGACAGTCCTTGTCCGCCACGAGCCAGGAGTTTCTGGATCTTGCCCACCAACGCAGGCTTCCGACCTCGCCCGGTCCAGAAGTCATCCGCTGTGCGTCCCAGGGCCTCGAGCAAGACGAGTTCGAGCGACTTGCGCTCGCCCGTGGCCCGCACGGCCACCAGACCGGAGCTGCGGGCCAGCGTGCTACCCCGTCCGGTGAGCGACTTGAGCAACGGCGCGTCGGCTTGCCGCAGCAGCTTTCGTGCGGCCTTGGCCCTGGCGTGATCCGGCGTGGCCAGCAGGTGTGTCTCGAATAGCCCGAAGGCAGACTTCCCAGAGCCGTAGGGTCCCGTGATGCTCCACGCGCGTGCGTTGCCATCGACCGTCAGCCCGGCCACGATTCGCGCCGTCAACTGCCGCACGAGTGGTGTAATCACATAGCCATCGAGCCAGTTCGGCAAGTTGGCGTCTCGCTCGAGATGCACCGAGCGTTGGTAGCGAGCTTCGACGGAGACATGGTCCGACCAACAGATTCGCGAAGAGGAGGAAGTCACGAGGCGCTCCGGTTGGCCTGGGCATAGTAGGACTCGAGGAGGTCGAGCTTGGTGGGCAGCGGCGGTGCGAAGAGCAACGTGCGGAGGCCGGCCGTTTCGTCGAAGCGGATAGCAGCTTTCGTTATCTGCGACAGCGATTCGAGGCGAGCGAGCAGCGCTTCTTCGCCGAGGCAGAAGACCTGTCCTGGCGCTCCGGGCTCGAAGCCAATCGCCTGCACCGGGAGCGCAGAGTGCCCGTGGTCCGAGGCTTTCAGGAATTCGCTCAAGCACGCCGCGAAAATCTCGTTCGGCAGCGAGGGCTGGCTACCGCGCGTGATGTGAAGCACGCCTTGCTCGCTGCCCTCTCGAATCAGCCCGAGCTCGACCAGTGGGCAATCGAGGGTGTCTTCAACATGCCGGCGCTTGCTGACTCGTCCAGGCACGTAGCTTCGCACGAAGACCTCGACGTCACGCTTCAGCGTGTTCGCCGTCAGGCGCTTCCAACCCTTGCGTTCCGCTAGGGTCCGTAGCCATCGGCTCAGCTCCGCCCGCGTGAAGTCGAGGCTGGGTGCATGGTTGAAGGTCCAGGACCAGGTTGTTGCTTTGTGCGAGCCCGTCGCGAGCTGCCAATGGAGCAGCCAGAGCGTGCCGGGATCTTCCAGGTAAGGATCCCACCCGTCCTTCGCGAAGAGGCGGCGTCCAAGATCCGTCGGGACGAGTTGCCGGCCCCGATTGTTTGCGTCCGACGGATCCTGCTCGAGGATTCCGCACGCCAGTGCCCAGTGCCGAATCGATGTGACCATGTTCTTGCCGACACCGAACTCCACCATGGCGTCTTCACGACCGAAGATGCCGGGATCGTCGCTAGTTCCACGCACGGCCTTGGGTAGCCATGCGTAGCGGAAGGGGAAGGTCTCGTGTCCGCTGAAGGACGGGGTTTCGATGACGTTCATGTGGATGCTCCCATCGACGTCCTTGTCGTCCGCTCCAACCGCGAGTTGCGTCCGATCGTCATCGCGTCTCCTCCGGCTGAGTTCCTCGTTCGACGAAGGCCTGCACGTCCTTGCGTGTGAAGCGCATCGCCCTGCCGACACGGAACGAGGAGAGCTCGCCTCGTTTCGCGAGAGCATAGACCGTCTTTGGGTTGACGCGAAGGAAGCTTGCCACTTCCGACACGGTCAGCACTTGAGGTTGCACATCTAACTCCATGAGGTGGAACGAGACGGTACCAGAGTCCACGAAAGTCACGTCACGAAAATGACAACGCATCACGTTGCACTGCATCGGCCGAGGGCCGACGCTTTGGATACTGAACATACCATCAGGTGTCGAGCTCCACCAGCATGTGGTCCTCGATGGCGTATCGCTTCTCTCGCAGCACGCGCAGCCAGTCCTCGCGCCGGCCGATGTCGTGCGCGGAGAGCAGGCCGGCTTCCTCTTCGGCAACGCTCAGGTCGCGAAAGACGTCGTAGCGATGGTAATTCGGTGACACGAGCGTGTCCTTTCGATGCAAGATCGGCGGATTCGTGGAGGCGCCGTACTCGCGGATGGCGTAGCTCGCGCGAGGCAGGTAGACCCGCAGGCTCTCGGAGAGCGCAGGGTGGGGATCCTCGTCGAACGCGGGGTAGGACAGGAAAGAGATCGCGCGACCATCGAGCGCGATCTTGAGCAGGTCGTAGCCGACGTTGCCGATGATCTTGCGGGCCGCGAAGACCAGGACGCGAAGGAGCGGTGGCAGCTCGTCCTCGGCAGACCGGTGGATGTAGAAATCGGTGGGCAAGAGCTTGCCCATGCCCGCGCCGCGGCAGGCGGCCTTCACGCGTTCGGGGTCGCCGATGCTGAAAAGGAAGCTCTTCGCCTCATCCTTCGCCTGCTTGTAGTTCGACCAGATGCCACGAATATCCCGCTGTACGCTGCCTGGAAGCACCGAGATCTTTGGAGGCTTGAGCCCCTGCAGCCAGATCATCGCGAAGTAGGTCAGGATGTCTTCGCGGCGCTGTTCGCGCGAGCCCTCGAAGGCCTTGGGGTTGATGGTGCGCAGCAGTAGCCGTTCGATGCGCTGCCGCGATCCGAAGGCTTCCACGAGTTTGGCGTACTTGGGAAACTCCTCGGCATGCGGGATGCGGCCCAACTTGTTTGCCAGCCGGACGTAGCGCTTCGCGATCGTGTTCTTGCCGAACTCTTCGATCAGGTCGGTTCGATACTCGAGGCGTCGCGTGAACGCACGGTTGGCGAGGTATCGGGCCTCCTCCTCGGCGTCGACGAATACGAATCCGATGCCCAGGGACACCACGTGCACTGGGCGCTCGAGGACGCTCTCGACGTACTGTCTGAACTCGGCCTGGCTGTAGATCTTCTGAAAGGTGTTCTTGGCCGTCAGGTAGCCATCGGCGTACTCGGAGAAAGTGTCAGGCACCTTGTCGACGCGCACCGACACCACGAGTGCTTTGGAGGCGAGGGCGTAGGCCGCGCGCAGCGTCTCCATGCGTTCGCGTGCGTCCTCGATCACGTTTAGCACGTAGCCTAGGTTGACGACGTCTGCGCCAGTCTTGCGGGCCTTGGGCAGGTGGTTCGGGTCCCAGCCCGCAGCCTTGAACTTTCGCGCCTTCAGGTAGCGCAAGTCGTCTCCGCGACCGCAGCCGTAGTCGAAGACGCGCGTGGTCTTGTCGATGACGCCTTCGGCCAGCGCCATCGCCACCGGCCTCGAGCAGCGGTGTCGCTGCATGGCTGTGCGGTCACGGCGGATCAGCGGCTCTGAGCATTCGGTGTTCGGAAGCATGGAGGCGAGGATAGCCAAGCCGTGCGTGGCCACAACGGGGGGCTCGGTTGGCGCGATCCGCCGGTCGCGGTACACCGTACTCATGGCGCCTGTCTACCTCGACCATCACGCGACAACGCCGGTGGATCCTCGTGTCCTGGAGGTCATGCTGCCGTATCTGAGCGGCAAGTTTGGCAACGCCGGTAGTCGCAGCCACATCTGGGGCAGGCACGCAGCCCAGGCGGTAGAGCGGGCGCGGCAGCAGGTCGCACAGTTATTGGGTGCGGGCGATCCCGCACGCGAGATCGTGTTCACCTCTGGGGCCACGGAATCCAACAACCTGGCCATCAAAGGTCTGGCACGGCGGTTGGGCAAGGTCCCTGGACACATCGTCACTCAGAAGACGGAGCACAAGGCCGTTCTCGACACCTGCAAGCGCTTGGAGAACGAGGGCCATCGCGTGACCTACCTCGACGTCGACGGGCAGGGATTCGTGTCGCCGGCGGCGGTGTCTGAGGCCATGCATGATGACACCGTGCTGGTGTCCATCATGCTCGCGAACAACGAGGTCGGAAGCGTGCAGCCGGTCGAGGAGATTGGCACGCTTACGCGAGAGCGTGGCGTTCTCTTCCACTGTGACGCCGTGCAGGGCGTTGGGCGCACGGCGTTCGATGTGTCTGTCCTGCCCGTGGATCTCGTCAGCGTTTCTTCGCACAAGCTCTACGGTCCCATGGGAGTGGGCGCGCTCTTCGTGCGCCGCGGAGTTGGGGCGCGGATGCTCGCTGAGATGGATGGAGGCGGCCAGGAGCGAGGGTTGCGTTCTGGCACTCTCAACGTTCCCGCGATCGTCGGTTTTGGCGCCGCCTGCGAACTGCTCAGCTCTGAGGCTGACGCGGAAAACGTTCGCCTCGGAGCGCTCCGAGAGCGACTGCTGGGCGGTCTGCGCGAAAGCGTCGGCGGGCTGCACATCAATGGCACGACAGATTGGTCACGACGCCATCCGGGCAATCTGAACGTCTCTTTCGATGGGGTCGACGGTGAGGCTCTCCTCGTCGCCCTGTCTCGCAGCGTTGGTGTGTCGTCGGGCGCAGCGTGTAGCAGCGCCACCATGGAGCCTAGCTATGTCCTGCGCGCCATGGGCATCGACGACGACCGTGCACATGGTTCCGTGCGCTTCGGGATTGGGCGTGGAAACACACCGGCCGAGATCGACCAGGCCGTGCGCCTCGTAGCCGCGCAGGTTCAGCGCATCCGCGCGCTCGGGTGACGTGCGCATGTCGCCTGGGTGTTAGCGCGCACGCCAGCTGATGCGCGTGGGGGCGTAGGCGTCGTCGCTGCCTGATGGGATCGAAGACGGGGGACCATGCATCGTTGACGATTTTGGCGATTTAGGCTTGACGGTTTTGGCGATTCGACCTATGCTGAAGCCACTCCTCGAAGGAGATTCAGATGCCCCTGCCGCAAGCGCTATTCGATGAAGTCACCGCGAGCCTAACGGAGTTTGGGCGGCCGGACCTAGTGAAGAAGCTCAGGATGAACCGCTCCCGAGATCTTACGAGTACGGAGGCGGCTGAGCTCCTTGGGGTTTCATCTGCGAACACTGTGAAGAACTGGCTCAGGGGTGGTCATTTCCCGGAGGCTTACAAGACCAAGGGGGGGCACTGGCGTTTTCCAAAGGCCGGGGTGCTCGCCGCGAGGACCGCGATGGAGGAGCTTGAACGGAGGAACCGAGAGAACGACCTCGCTCCCTCCGATGCTGACGACGATGAGCCGATCCCGCTACTCTGAGCGAGTCCCTTCCGCATCGGCCGCCGGTTCGCGCAGGTCGCCGCCGGTTCGCGCACGTCGCACCTGCGTGCGTACGTCGCACGGGCGTGCGCACGTCGCCGCCTCGACTAAGTATTGGTTGAGATGAGGGAACCGGTGGTGAAGGACCGACACGTTTGCGCTGGCGGAGGTACCAATACGAAGTCGAGGCCGAACCAAGTGTGACGTCGAATGGGACGGACCTCGTGCCGAGGACCTTCCCACGTCGACAGTTTCGTCGTGCTGGCGTGTGGGTGGGCGGCTGGTGCGTCGCGTCGCCGGATTCGTTGCGCGAGGGTCTTGGTGCAGCGCGCTTCAGCTCAGCGCAGGATCAGCGGGATGGAGGCGAGGGCTAGCAGGGTCCACGCGAGCTTGCGGAAGAGCTTCTCGTCCACGCGGTGGTGAATGACCTCTCCGATGACGATGCCCACAGGTAGGCTGATTAGGATGAAGGGCAGGGCGCGCAGCATCTCGGGCGTGTAGCGGCCCGCGTGTGCGAAGCTGGCGACGAGCACGAGGTTGAGCAGCAGCCAGACGACGGCGAGGGTCGCGCGGAAGCTCGTCTTGCTCAGCTCCAGGCGGCCGAGGGCGTAGACCAGCAGCGGGCCTCCGGTGGCGAAGATGCCGTGGACTACGCCGGCGCCGGCGGTGGAGGCGGCGAAGGGCAGCGGAGCCAGGGGCGCGCGCTTCGTGTTCCCTGCGCGCCGCCGTGACAGCCACAGCTCACGCATGGCGAGGCCGAGCACCATCACTCCGAACACGGGCTTCAGGCCCTCCGCCTCTGTGCCGTTGAAGAGCGTAAGCGGCAGCGCCATGCCCAGCGCCAACAGAGGCAGCACGCGCGTCAGCAACAGTCGCCAGTTCACGTGCCGATGGTCGCGCACCAGGATGTAGGCGGACTGCAGGATCGACACGGGCACGGCCAGCGTCAGCACCTCGTTCACGCTCGAGAGCTGCGCGCCAACCGTCACGCAGAAGAGCATGCTGCCGAAGCCCGCCACCGTCTGAATGGCGTAGCCCGCGCCCACGACGGCGCAGAAGGCGAGGAGCGTCGTGTCCATCCAGAGCCGCTAGCCCCGTTCCCGGTGCGCCAGCCGGATCAAGGCTCGAGGAAGATCGGGTTCGACACCGCGAAGGCGCCGCGCCCAGGGAACACCGGATCGAGCTCCCTGTCGCCCTTCACGTGGAGCACCACCCAGCCGCCGCCGGCGGGCACGTCGATCATCAGATCGTCTTCGTAGCGGATCACCTCCGTCGACCCCGAGAGGTCGACCGTGCCCACCATGTCGCCGTTCACGTAGACCTCGAGGGTGTCCACGCTGACCCAACTCGGCGCCTGCACGCGCGCGTGCACCAGGGCCGTCGCGCCCGTGCCCGTGACCGTCTCGCCGGGCCCGGCGCCGCCCACGCTGACGTCGAGGAAGATGCCGCCCGACACGTACATCGCGCCGCTGAGGGTGGTGTCGCGCACCAGGTTGGAGCCCGCCGTGCGCAGGGCCTCTGGATCGTCCACGCCCAGATACAGGCAGGTGCGCGGGTAGCCCACGGGGGATCCGCGCAGCACCTTGTGGCTGTCGGAGGAGCCCACCACGAAGACCTTGCGTCCGGCGCGCAGGAAGGAGAACCAGTCCTGCACCAGGCCGTCGGCGTTCTCCTCGAAGGAGCTGTCGTTGAAGGCCTCCATCACCGTCCAGTCCTCGTCCCACATGTCCATCTTGGCCACGGTGCCCGTGGTTGCGTCGTAGCCTACCGCCGAGAAGTACCCGCCGATCCCGCCGCTGCGTGGGTGGTTGATGATCAGCGCGGGGCTCCAGGGCAGCGCGCGCACGTCGTTGAAGACCTCGGGCGGCTTGCGCCCCACCCAGTCGATGGAGCCGCCGTTGGGGAGCTCGGGACGGATCTGCATGGGCACCACGCCGAAGTGGCCCCAGGCGAAGGTAGTGAGCTCGAGGGAGGTCACGCCATAGACCCAAGGCGAGATCCCCAGCTCGGCGACCTGCGTCTCGAAGTCGCGCACCCACTCGTGGTCCGAGCGGCAGGGGATCTCGAGGCCATCGCCGGCGGCGGAGCGCAGCTTGAACTCACCGGGGTCGGGCGAGTCGGGGGAGCGCCAGGTGTGGACGTGGTAGTCGGCGCACATGACGCCGGTGGTGTCGACGACGCGCACCAGCGTGGCCGCCACCTCGGTCGTGGCGTCTGCCGCCACGCTGACCACGCTGTCGAAGCCGAGCTCGTACTCCGTGCCGCGGGAGACGATCACGCGGTGGTTCCCGACGGGCACGGGCAGGGTCACGTCGCCATCCACGGGGAAGACCGTGTGCATGCGACCGCGCGCGACGGTGCTCACGCCGAAGGAGTTGGGCACCGTCGGCAGCGGCATGCCGTCGGGCATGACCTGCACGCGCACGGGCAGGCCCACGCCCGACTCGTCCGTGGCCAGCACGTGGATGAAGCCATGATCGCCCAGGGCGAGGTCTTGCGTGCCGCTGCTCGCCGGCACCGCGGTGGCGGCCGGCACCTCGTCTCCAAGGCGGAAGGGCGTCAGACGCACGTCCATGCCGTCGGGCACGTGCAGAGTGTAGCTGCCGTCTGCCGCGCTGTGCGCTCGCGTCAGGTAGGAGCTGCCGTCGGCGCTCTCCGCGTGCACGTCTACGCCAGCGGCGCCGCTGCCGTCGGCCTCGCGCACGACGCCGGTGATGGTGCGGGTCGAAGTGCCCGCTGTGCGCGCCATGGCCTCGCGCAGCCCGTCCACGCCCGGTCCGCCCACGTGCAGGCGGTACATCGACTTTTCACTTCGGCTGCAGGCGTCGATGAAGTTGACGTCGCCCTCGAAGACCATCGTGCCGCTCACCTCGAGCAGCAGCGTCATGTCTCCGAGACCCGGCTCGATGGCGTAGCTCGTGTGCTGCGGATCGATGAACGCGATCCAGGGCACGGCGTCGCCGCCGGCGCCTTGAAAGCCCCGATCCGCGGCGAAGGAGGGCATGCGATCCCTCTGGAAGATTAAGAAGACGGGGTCGAAGCGCGCGGCCCGCGGGCGCGAGTTGACGAAGGTGTAGCTCACGTCCACCACCTCGGCGTCGGGCGCGAGGCTGTAGTCGACGGCCACCTGGATGTCGTCGAACTCACCTCGGATCAGCCCAGCCGCGAACTCGTCCACGAAGGGGATGGCCGCGAGCGCGCCCACCATGCGCACCACCGCGGCGGATCCGTCCGCGCCGTCGTTCAGCACGCCCACGCTGGTGGGCTCCACGGTGAAGCGGCCGACGGCTGGGATCACCTCGTTGAAGTCTGCGGGCTGGAACATGCCGCCGGCCTCCATGCGCGCGAGGCCGACGATCTTTCCGCCCCATGGGTCGTATCCATCGGAGGCGCCCATGGCCTCGATCACCACCGCCACCTTGGAGTTCGCGAGCACGAAGTCGCCCTCGCTCCAGGTCAAGAGCCCCGTGGGATCCGCTGGCAAGTCACCGGCGCCGAGCACGCCCGCGCGCGCCTCTCCGTCGGCGGCGCCGAGGGGAGCTGCGTGGCCCGTGGCCGACCCGAGCTCGAAGTCGGCGCTGACGGGGTCACAGGTCGCCACGGCGGAGTCGCCCGCGTCGCTGCCGGCGTCGAGTGGGGGCGAGCCGTCGTCGCCACAGGCGGCGAGGTGCAGGGAGGCGAGGAGGATGAAGGCGAGGCGAGATCGTTTCGAGAGTGTCACGCGGCGCAACATAGCAGCGAACCCCGGCTCAGGGCAGGCCCCCTTGGCCGTCGCTGTGTCCGCGTGTCAGGCGCTGCGGCGTCGCCAGGCCAGCGCCGCGAGGCCGAGCAAGAGCCACAGGCCGTTCACGTCGCTGGAACGAGTCGGCGTCAACGCGCAGCCGCCGCCGCTCGAGGGTGCCGGGACGAAGCAGCCTGAATGCTCACCGGCGGGCCGGCACTCGTAGCCCGCGGGGCAGGTGCTGTCGTCGCAGAGGATGGTGCAGACGCTGGCGCAGATGCCGCTGCGGCAGTCCGCGTTGGCGCTGCACTCGACGCCGAGGCCGAGCCCGGGTGGCACGCAGCGGTCGCCCACGTCGGTGGCGGCGCAGGCGAAGCCGGGAGCGCAGTCGGGCATGCAGGCGCTGGCGCAGATGAAGTCTCCGTCCACGCTCACGCACTCGGGCGCCGTGGAGGAGCAGTCCTCTGCGCTCCCGCATGAATTTCCGGCGCCGACCAAGTCCCCGCGCACGCACTCTCCCGTGCGGCAGTGGAAGCCCGAGAGGCAGGGCGCGGAGTCGCTGCACGCGGCCGTGCAGAAGTCTCCGTCGAGGCAGTTGTCGCTCAGGCAGTCGGCGTTGGCGTCGCAGGGCGCGCCGAAGGGGCGGGGCCCGGCGGAGAGCTCGGCGGGGATGCAGACGCCGCAGCCATCTGCGGCCATCTCGCAGACCTGGCCTTCGTCGCAGGGGTTGTCCGCGTCGCCGCATTGACGCCCGCAGAGCATGGCGCCGCCGGCCTCGCCGCAGTAGTCGGAGGCGCACTCGAGGTTGCCCGCGCAGGCCTCGCCCGCGGCCTTGGGCCCTGGGTTGCCCTCGATGCAGCGCCCCGTGCCGCAGCCCGTGGCCTCACAATAGAAGCCGAAGGGGCAGTGGGGGATGGCGTTGCGCGGGTCGCAGTCGCGCACGCAGACCGTGCCGCTGGGCGCAGCTTCGCAGCCGCCTCCGCTGCACTCGAGGTCGGCCGTGCAGGCCTCTCCGAGGCCAGTGCAGCCGGGATCGATCACGCCATCACAGTCGTTGTCGACGCCGTCGCAGACCTCCGTCGTGGACACGCAGGGCGGCCTGAAGGCCAGGGCGTCTTCGATCAGCGCCGCGTGGCGCGAGACCTGAGTGAACACGCTGAAGGTGTTGTTGCAGTTTCCGGGGCCGAAGCTCGTGATGCCCGTGACGGCGCCCGAGGGATCGAAGAGCGGGCCGCCGCTGTCGCCCTGGCAGGTGCCGGACGTGCCCGCGGTGGCGATCAGTCCGCCGCGCACGTCGTTGACCCGGGCGGTCCCGACGTATTTCACGCCGGTGTCGGGGGCGGCGCCTCCGTTGCGGCCGAAGCCGACCATGGTCACGGCCGCGTTGCGCCCGGGGGCCGAGCGGGCGTACTCGCGGGGCGCGATGTCGAGGGGCGCGGGCAGGAGCACCAAGGCGATGTCCTGCCCCGTGTTGATGTCGGAGTTGACGTTGCTGCCGGGGGTCGTGCGGATCTCGTAGACGTTGGAGGTCTGGACCACGCCCGAGGCGCTGTTGATGTCGCTGCCGACGACCACCAGGAAATCCGAGGGCCGGACGGCGGTCCAGGTCGTGGTGCCCTCCTGGAAGACGCAATGCTTGGCCGTCATCACCGTGTAGGGGCCGATCAGCGTCCCCGTGCACAGGCCCCCGCTGCCCGTGCGTCCGAGGCGCACGACCGCCACGACCTCGGGGTAGTCGGTGGTGGTGGAGCCGAAGTAGACCGCCTCGGAGGAGGCCGCGACGTCGCCCGTGTCGGGCGCGGACATGCAGCCGAAGGCCGAGAGGGTGAGCAGGAGGACGAGGCTGACTTTTTGCTGCATGCGGGTCTCCGGGGCCGCACATTAGCGCCCATCGCGCCCGCTGTGCAAATGCCGGACGGCTGCCATCGCAGAAACTCCGGGGACACCCTCGGGGGTGGCTCAGGCTTTTGCGTGGGTCGCGGCGTCGTCTAGACCGAGGCGCCGCAGCTTGTCGAGGAAGGTCGTGCGCTTCAGGCCGAGGTTGCGCGCGGCTTCGCTCTTGTTGCCGCCCGCGTGGGTCAGAGCCGCCGACAGCAGGCGTCGCTCCACGTCCGCGAAGCTGCCGCTGAGTGGGTCCGCTTCGGGCCGGGCCTGGGGCAGCGGGGGCAGATCGGCGCACTCGATCTTGGGGCCCGCGGCCTGGCCCACGGCGCGATCGATGACGTGAGAAAACTCCCGCAAGTTGCCTGACCAGTCGTAGCGTAGCAGGCGCTCGAGGGCTGCGTCGTCGATGCCGACGGCGGGTCTGCCGAGCAAGCGGCACGCCCGATCGATGGCCAAGAGCGCGAGGGAGGGGATGTCGTCGCGGCGCGCGCGCAGGGGCGGCACCTCGAGGCATAGGGCCGAGAGGCGTGCGGCGAGCTCCGGGTCGAAGCGGCCTTCACGTACCAGGTCGTCGA
>JAADHO010000326.1:19937-21564 GCA_013151775.1 Deltaproteobacteria bacterium
GCTTCGAGCCCCAGGGCTGGCACGTCCGCTAGCAGCAGCGTCCCGCCGCGGGCCAAGCGCAGCCAGCCGAGCCCTCCGTCGGCCTCGCCCAAGAGCGCCCCCAAGCTCGCCTCGGGTCGCGCCGCGGCGCAGTCCACGACCAAGAGTGGACCCTCGGAGCGCGCGCTCGCGGCGTGAATGCGCGCGGCGATGCGGTCCACGGGCACGCCGCCCTCCGCCAGCAGCAGGGCGCTCCCGGTCACGGCGCTGACCCGCGCGATGTCCTGCTCGAGGGCGCGCATGGACGGGCTGTAGGAGATCGCCGGGGCCAGCTTGCGCCCGGCGCCACGCCCCGCGAGCAAGGCTCGAGACTCTTCCCGCAGGCGCCGCAGATCTTCCTCCAGGGCCTCTGCCCCTTCGGCCAGGCGCTCGTTCTCGCGGCTCACGGCGCCCAGACGGGCCTCGGCGCGGGAGAGGGCGGCGATCCGGGACGCGGCGCCCGAGGTCAGGATCGCCAGCCGCTCCAGGGCGACATATTCTTCCAGGCTGAGGGCGCTGCTGCGGCGGCCCCGGGGCACCACCAGGGCGCCTTCGAGGGAGTCCTCGTTTCTGAGCGGCAAGACCGCCAGCGCGTCGAGGGCCGTCAAGGACTCCACCAAGGGTCGTAGGTCCGGTCGGCGCACGACCAGCCCGAGCAGCCGACTGGTGACGACGGCCTCGCCGGGCTGTTCACGCAGGCGCGCCTCGAGGGCCTCGGGCATGCGCCGTCGCGCGCTGTGGGCCAGGCCTGCCGCGTCGATGCGCACCTCGTCGGGAGGGTCGAGGACGTAGAGCAGCGGCGCGCCCTCGAGGCTGCCGCTCGCCCGACGCAGCGCGGGCAGCAGGGCTTGACCCAGCTCGGTCAGGGAGCGGGCTCGTCCGAGCTCGATAGGATCGACCGCGACAGCGCTCAGCAGCCGACCTCCATAGGGCGCGAGCAGGCGCTCGGTCAGGGGCGCGAGCAGGCGCTCGAGCAGCGCGGCAGCGCCCACACCCACGCCGACCAGCAGCCAAGAGCCGAGGCGCGAGCTGGGCATCTCGGGCAGGGCGCGGGCCGCCAAGGCCAGGACCCCGAGGGAGAGCCAGAAGGTCCCCAGGCGCCGCCAGGTAGAGCCCGCCCGCAGACGTCTCTTGGGGTCCACCAGGCTCAGGTGACCGTAGACGAGCCCGAACGCTGCGCCGATCAGCAGGGCCGCCCGCACCATTGGCCCGAGTTCCAGCTGCGCAGGCAGAAACGCGACGGCCAGCGCGCAGAGGGTCGCCGGCAGCAACCCCATCAGCGCCCAGGCGTTGCTCGCCAGGGCTTCGGGCCCGCTGCCTAGGCGCGAGCGCAGGAGACGCACGAGCAGCGAGAAGCTGATCGCGATCAGCGCGAAGGCGTGGGGCAGAGGCGCCAGGCGAGCGGGGAAGATCCACTCGCGTCCCAGCCAGCTGAAGGGCGGGAGGATCGCCAGCACGCCCGCGAGCACGCTCGCCGCGGCCAGGATGGGCAGCGCGAGCCTCAGGTTGCGCAGCCCGCGGAGGCGGTCGGGGCAGGCCAGGGCGAGGTCCGCGACCAGGGCGGCGGCCAGCGGGCTGGCGATGGCGGCCATCAGCTGCAGAGTCAGGG
>JAADHO010000105.1 GCA_013151775.1 Deltaproteobacteria bacterium
GACCTCATCCGGGCGGGCGTACGCAGACGCGGCCGAAGCACGAGAGGCCCTCGCAGCAGTCGGCGTCCGTGGAGCAGGTCTCGGTGGACGCGCGGCAGCGCTCCGGCGGAGGCGGTGAGCAGACCAGAGCGCCTCCCGCGCCGGGCCGGCAGTCGCCGCCACAGCACTCGCTCCCGACCGAGCAGTCCTCGCCGTCGACGCGGCAGGGGCGCGGCGCCCAGAAGGCGGCGATGTTCTTGGAGCTGGTGCGCTGCCCGGGCAGCCAATAGGCCACCATGGAGGCGTCCTCGCCGGGGGCGGCGTCTTTGCGGATGGGGGCGACCCAGATCTGTTGGCGCCGAGTGGCCACGCCGCGGGTGCCGACCTCGGAGTTGCCGTAGGGGCGGTTGGTCAGGAAGGAGACCCAGAAGAAGCCCCCCTGGTCGAAGGGGGAGAAGCGCGGCTGGAAGGTGTCCCTGGAGCCGGCGCCTCCGCTGGCGTTGTCGAGGCGCACCACGTTCGAGCCGTCGCGGTTCATCAGGTAGAGGGCGTCGTCGTGTGCCTCGCTGCGCGAACCCGTGCCGTGGGAGAAAGCGAGCAGCGAGGAGTCGGGCGACCAGCTGGGGTAGCTGTCGGCGTCACCGCCGGGCGTGTCGCCAGCGAGCGCGCTGCCCGTGTGAATGATGCGTGGCGCGCCGACGCTGTCGGCGCCCGTGACCGGCAGGATCGAGATGTTGCCGCTCGTGAAGTTGCCGCCCCAGGTGCTCATCTGTGAGACGTAGGCGATCTCCGTGCCGTCGGGCGACCAGGTGGGGTGCGTCATCTGCGCCGGCAGCGGGCCCGCCACGGGCACGATGGAGCCGGTGGCCGGATCCATGAAGGCCATGGCGCCGCCGCCGCCCTCGCTGGTGGAGATCACCAGGCGCGAGTCGTCCGGACTCCAGGAGGAGAACCACCACATGGCCGTGGTCGGCGCCGCCGCGCGGATCGGCCAGCGCACGGGCGGCGGATCCGTCGTGAGGTCCGCCGTCAGGTCGAAGACGGCGCCGATGTTGTTCCCGCCGTCGAGGCGCCCAGCCATCCAGCGTCCGTCGTGGGAGACGCTGTGGCAGCCCACGCAGTGGTTGCCGCCGGTGCCCGCGGGCGGGTTGGGCATGAAGTCAACGGCCACCGCTGTGCCGTCGTCGATGCGCACGATGCGCCCCGCGGCGATGTCCCAGTAGTAGACGCTGCCTGTGAGCGCCGCCTTGGCGAAGTGGATGGACAGGCTCGGGGAGCTGATGGCGTCGCCGCTGGCCGCCTCGTAGCGCGTGACCTCGAGGGTGGCGTCGTCGTCCGGATCCGTCTGGGCGATGGCGCGCCAGCCCGCCTCGTCCACCAGCCAGTGGTTGCCGAAGCCCGCGCCGGAGTGGCGGATGAAGGCTTCGAGCAGGGCGTGGGGCTTGCTCAGGCGGATGCGGTAGAGGTCGTTCTCGGCGCCGCGCAGCCACTGCACGTCGGCGGGGTAGACGTTCTGGGGCATGACGACGCGGTCGAGGGGGTAGACCACCTGCGCCTCGCGCGCGTCGTCGGTGATCGGCGTGGCGAAGCGCGTCTCCACCGCCGTGGGCACGCCGTCGCCGCGGAAGCTGCGGGAGATGCGCACGCTGATGTCCGCCGTGGCCGTCAGGTCTCCCGTGGGCGAGGGCACGACGACGGTCAGGGTCGCCGTGCCGCCGAGCGCGCCGTTGGCGGTGAACAGACCCGAGGCCGGGTCCACGTCGCCGATGCGCAGGCTGTCGAGGGAGAAGTTCGGTCCGAGCACCGCGCCCGTGGAGCCGTCGCTGAAGGTCCCTAGGACGCTGAAGGCTTGGGTCGGCGTGGAGCCGTCGGCGGAGATCAGATCCGCGCTCGTCGGGTCGAGGGCGACAGAGACGAGCTCGCGAGGCGGGCCCACGTCGGGGGTCGTGGTGGTTCCGTCCGCGCCCGTGTCCGCAGAGGCGTCGGCCATGGCGCGCGGTCTGCACACGGAGTCGACGCAGGCCTCGTCGACGCCGCAGTCGCCGGGGCTGGTGCAGCTGCGCACGGGAGTGGACGGGCCACTGCTCTTGCAGCCCGTGAGGGCGAGGGTGGAGAGGGCGAGGGCGAGCAGGAGGAGACCTTTGCGCATGCTTTCGGAGTACAGTCACTCGGGTCGTGCGGCAAGAGCGTGCGCGATGGCAGCGGCGAGGAGCTTCGCCCCGGGGCCGAGTCGCTGACGGAGGCGCAGATGAAGGACGACGACGAGAAGCTGCCGGAGGACGACGCGGCGTGGCGTGAGAAGTTGGGCGAGGCGCGCTTCCGCGTGCTGCGTCAGGGCGAGACCGAGCGCCCCTTCACGGGCGAGTATGTGGACGAGACGCTGGCGGGCACGTATCGCTGCGCGGGCTGCGCGGAGCCGCTCTTCTCGTCCGAGGCGAAGTTCGACGCGGGCTGCGGTTGGCCGAGCTTCTGCGCCGCCGTCAGCGAGAAGGTGACGACGCGCGAGGACGTGAGCCATGGCATGCGCCGGGTGGAAATTCAATGCTCACGTTGTGGCGGACACCTCGGCCACGTCTTCGAGGATGGCCCGGCGCCCACGGGGCTGCGCTACTGCGTGAACTCGGCGTCGCTGGAGCTGGAGCGCGAGTCGTGAAGCTCGAGCCGGACATGCGCGCCTTGGTCACGGGCGCAGCGAGCGGGATCGGGCGCGACACGGCGCGGCTCTTGGCCAAGCGTGGCCTGAAGCTCACGATCTGCGACGTGGACGAGGTGGGGCTGGCGCGCGTCGCGGACGAGCTTGGCGACGCCTGCGAGCGCAGCGCCGTGGTGGACGTGTCCTCGCGTGAGGCCATGGCGGAGCTTGCGCGGCAGGTGCACGAGGACGGGGCGCTCGACGTGCTGGTCAACAACGCCGGCGTGGGTCAGGCCGGCGGTCTGCTCGAGACCAGCCTCGACGCCTGGGATCGCGTGCTCTCCATCAACCTCGGCGGCGTGATTCACGGCTGCCACTTCTTCGCGCCCGAGATGGCGCGGGCGGGACGCGGCCACGTGGTAAACGTGTCGAGCATGCTCGGCTACTTCGGCATCCCTGGCGCCATCG
This sequence comes from Deltaproteobacteria bacterium, assembly GCA_013151775.1. Taxonomy (GTDB): domain Bacteria; phylum Myxococcota_A; class Polyangia; order Polyangiales; family Houyiibacteriaceae; genus JAADHO01. The sequence goes on from JAADHO010000105.1 coordinate 3,080, forward strand.
GCTACAGCACCAGCAAGTTCGCCGTGCTCGGCCTCAGCCTCTCCCTGCGCGCCGAGCTCGCGGGTCATGGCGTGGGAGTCTCGGCCCTGTGCCCGGGGCTGATCGACACGGGCATCGTGCGGCGTACGGAGCTGCCCGAGGGCGTGGATCCAGAGAGCGTCCAGGGCCCGCTCGAGAAGCTCTACCGGATCCGCCGCTTCGGCCCGGAGCGCGTCGCCCAGGCTCTGGTGCGGGCCGTCGAGGAGAACCGAGACGTGGCGCCCGTGGCTGTCGAGGCGCACGCCCTGAGGCTGATCGAGCGCTTCACCCCCAAGCTCTCGCGCCTGCTCGGCCGCGCCGTCGCCTGGCAGAACCGGCGCGTGCTCGACGCGGCGAAGCGCTCGAATCACCCCTGAAAGAAGGAGGCGACCCGGGCGATCAGCAGGTAGGACGCCGAGACGCCGAGGGCGTAGGGGAGGGCGGCGTGGAGCAGTCGCCGGCGCAGCTCGCCCAGGCGTGGCGCGCGCGCGAGCAGGGCGCCGAGGCTGAGCGCCGCCGCGACGAAGATCAGCTGGCCCAGCTCCACGCCGACGTTGAAGGCGAAGAGGGCGGCGGGCACGGCGCCGGTCGGCAGGCCAATCTCGCTCAAGGCGCCGGCGAAGCCGAGGCCGTGCAAGAGACCGAAGAGCGCCGCCACCAGCCAGGGGAAGCGGCGCGTCAGCGTCTCCCGCGGCACCTCGTCGACACTTCTCGAGGGCGGGCGGCGCGTCAGCTCGACGGCGAGCAGCAGGATGCTCAGGGCGATGGCCGCCTCCGTGGCGCGCGCTGGCACGTGCACCAGCCCGAGCGTGGCCAGGGCGAGCGTCAGGCTATGGC
>JAADHO010000041.1:0-2521 GCA_013151775.1 Deltaproteobacteria bacterium
CCTGCGGACTCGAGGGGATCGTCGACTTCGACAGGCCGGCTCCGGGCACGCTCCCGGCGCCCATGGCGGCAGCGGCGGCGCGGGCGATCTGTGCAGCCTGGACGACGCCGGGGGTCGCGGGCAAGGTCGCCTTGAAGACCGCTTTGGGCACACGTGGCGCGGGGCTGGCGGCCTTCGTTCCCAGCGGGATCGGTTCAGACGCCAGCTCCGTGTCGAGGGGCCCGGTGGAGGCCCTGTCGCGGCCTGGGCGTGGCGCGCTCGAGCCACCTCGCTGTTGAACCAGCTCGGCCAGCCTACGCCTCGCGACAGGCCTCGGCGCGCAGTTCGCGAGCTCGTCGATGAATTGCTCCGCCGTGGCCGTGCGCTGCTCCACGCGAATGTCCAGCAGGCTCTCGACGGCGTCGACCAAATCCTCGGGCGCCTCGGCTGCGAGCTCCCGCAGCGGACGGCGCTCGCCGGCGAGCAGCCGCGTCATCACCTGAACGTCGTGAGCGCCTTGAAAGGGCCGCTCCCCGGCCAAGGCCTCGTAGAGGCTGACACCCAAGGAGAAGAGGTCGGCGCGTCCATCGACCTCCTCGGCGCGCATCTGCTCCGGCGACATGTAGGGGATCTTCCCCTTCATCAGCCCGCTCGCCGTCGCCTGCGCGTTGGTCATGGCCTTGGCGATGCCGAAATCAGCTAGCTTCACCTCGCCGCGGACGCTGATCAGCACGTTGGCAGGCGAGATGTCGCGGTGCACCACGCCCTCGAGGCCGGCCTCCCGCGTGTTGTGCGCGTAGCTCAAGGCGTAGGCGAGATCGAGGGCGATCAAGGCGACTAGCTCGGCGTCGAGTCGCTGCGTGTCCATGCTCGCGAGCAGCGCGCGCAGGTCGAGGCCGTCGACCAGCTCGAGCACCATGAACTCCGCCCCATCGACAGCGCCAAAGTCCAAGACGCTGACGATGTTGCTGTGACGCAGGGACGCGGCGAGCCGGGCTTCGGCCAAGAATTGCTGGTTGAACTTGGGGTCCTCACTGAACGCGGGCAGCACCCGCTTCAGGCACACACGCTGCTCCGTACCGCCGATCTTTCGTCGCGCCTCGAAGGTCTCCGCCATGCCTCCGGTTCCGAGCCGGCGGATGATTTCATACTCACCAAAATTGCGTGATTCGCTCAACATGGGCAGCACGAGATATTAGCACGCCAGCGCACAGCTGACCTCGTGCTTCGACCAGCGAGCCGGCACGGGTCTGTCGAGATGGCAGGCTTCCAGCGTGAAATATGCTGACGTCGTGGCAATCGCTGGCGACCTCGCTTTTCGACCCGACACGTCGACATAACTGGATATGCTTCGGCATGACGACACGGAGCCCGAGAATCGACCCAGTGGCGCTATGAGCGTCACGGACATGCTGCCGACGATCACCGGCGCGCGGGCCGACGGAGTCGAGGCCATCGTCCGCTCCTTTGGCGGGCTGAGGCGGCGCCAACTCTTGGCCGAGAAGCCGATCGCGGAACAGAAGTTGGCTGCGCTCGTCGTGGTGGCGAAGGTCGTCCGACGCGAGCTAGTGGAGGGTCCGCTCACCCTCGGCGAGCTCGAGTACGGGCGTGCGCAGCAGGCCATGCCTGCGATCGCGGACTACGGCATGGACGCCATGACATTGGTCATTCGCGAGGTCGGAGAGCGGAGGGCCTGCCCCGACTGCGCGATGCAGCCTGGTTCCATGAGCTGCTCCGTCTGCGGTGGCAGCGGCGTCGTGGAAGATCCGGTGCCGTACATGAACCGGGCCCGCGTGAACATGGGCCCACGCATGCTCTCCTGCACGGCCTGTGGTGCCACCGGGACGATCACCTGCGCGAGCTGCGGTGGCACCGCGCGTGCCGTCGAGGTGCTGGCGGCCCGCGTCTCCGACCATGGCGCCGAGCTCGATCACATCTACGGGCCGGAGCTCTCCCTGACCGAGCTCGACGAGCTGCGCGCGCTTTGCGGCGGCGCCGAACTACCGGCGGCGCTCTCGGTGAATCTGGAGCCCCGTCGTGACGGTGGCGCCTATCGCGATGCGCCCGTGCGCTACGCGCTCCACGGTCATGACTACGAGGCGGCCATCCCGCTCGCCCGTGGCGCCCTGGCGGGACTCGGTGGCGCGGGCAAGGTCGAAAAGGAAGAGACGTCCATCCACGCCTGGCCCTACCTTCGCCTCAGCTACAAGGGTGGCAAGCGCCTGGCGCTACTACGCGACGCCGCCGGACGTCATCACGCACTGACGCCCTGGGGCTGAGCTCACGTGGCCCTGTGCCGCACGCCTCGCGGCTGAACCTTCTCGCAATGCCGGGCGCGCCAAGGCCTACGCGCCCAACTGTGGCTGCCATCAGAAGATCTGCTTCAGATGTCCGTGCATGGTCGTCGGTTCTTCGTGGATCCGCGGCTCCTGCATCTCGACCATCACGGGCGCTTGCACCATCACGGGCGCTTGCACCATCACGGGCGCTTGCACCATCACGGGCGCTTGCACCATCACGGGCGCTTGCACCATCACGGGCG
>JAADHO010000041.1:2623-31151 GCA_013151775.1 Deltaproteobacteria bacterium
GCGGGAACTGCAGCACCAAATCCTGAACGATGGTTCGGTAGCCCGAGCGTCGGGCCTCGAGGCGCCTCGCTTCCGCGCTGCTCGGAAGCTCTCCGTCGAAGGGGTTCGGGATGTGGCTGCCGTCGAGGTAGAGTTCTGCGTCGTCAGGGGTCGTCTGGATCTGCACCGTGACCGTGTCCCGCGCGGTGGGCACGCTCGGCGTCGTGGGCACGCTCGGCGTCGTGGGCACGCTCGGCGTCGTGGGCACGCTCGGTGTCGTGGGCACGCTCGGTGTCGTGGGCACGCTCGGTGTCGGCGCCGCGATCGGAGCCTCCGCCTCGCTCTTGCCGCCGAGCACTCCGGTGGCGAAGAGCAGCGCTAGCGTGAGCAGCGCCGACAGCACCAACCCGATGCCGATCAGCATGGGCGCGCGGGACTTTCCGGGCAGGGCGTAGTTTGTCTCCGGGCCGCTCGCAGCCGGCGGCTGGATTCCCGGCGTGTCCGCCCGCTGCTGGATACCGCTGGCGGCCTTCATCAGGTCTTGGCCCATGCTGGCCGTCGGCAGCGCCTCAGCGTTCACCACCGGCACGGAGGAGACGCCGCGGAAAGGAGCCAAGGCCGCCCGCACAGCCTCGCAGTTTTCGTATCGCTCGGCCGGGCTCTTGGCGAGCATGCGCGCGAGCACGGGCTCGAGCTCTTGGGGCAGGTCCGGTCGATACGTGCGCAGGAGCGGAGGCGGCGCCGTGCAGATCTTCAGCACGAGCATCGGATAAGACTCGTCGTCGAAGGGATACTGCCCGGTCAGCGCCTGGAATATCATCACCCCGAGGGAGTAGATGTCCGCGCGGTGGTCGATGTCCCTCTTGGCCTGCGCCTGCTCCGGCGCCATGTAGTAGGGCGTGCCCAAGGTGGTGCCGGTCTGGGTCATGCTCTTGTCGGCGCCACCCGCCGCGCCCTTGAACTTCGAGATGCCGAAGTCGAGCACCTTGGCGAAGTAGGGGTCGCCTCCGCGCTCGATCAGGTAGACGTTCTCCGGCTTGAGGTCGCGGTGGATGATGCCCTTGGCGTGGGCTTCCGTCAGCGCCTCACACACCTGATCCATGATGTGGACGACGCGACCGAGAGGCTGCGGGCCGTTCGCCTCGATCTCTTGATCCCAATCACGCCCGTCGAGGAACTCGAGCACCATGAAGAGCGCGCCGTCGGCCATGCGCCCCATGTCCGTGACCTCGACGATGTGCTCGTTGCCGATGGACGTGGCCGCGAGCGCCTCCTTGTGAAAGCGCGCGACGATCTCCGCGTTCTGTGCCAGCTGACCGTGCAGCACCTTGATGGCGACTCGACGCTTGATCAGCGTGTGCTCGCCCTCGTACACGGCGCCCATACCGCCCTCACCGATCTTTCGGAGGATACGATAGCGGTCCTGGAGCACCGTCCCGAGCAGGGGGTCCTCCATCACCTCAGGCTGAAGTAGGGCGTCTTCGGTCATTTCCCTCGGCTCCACACTAGGGAATCGCTCGCTTCCGGTCAACGAGACCCGCGACTCCAGCCGGATCTTGGGTGGATGTGCCTGCCGTCGCCCTCTGGCGTCCGAGTCTCAGCCCGGGTGGTCGATCAGGTGGACTCGGAGCTGCCCCAGAAAATCCACCAACTCGACGCGTGAATCGAAGCCGAGCTTGCGCTGCACGCGGCGGACGTGATGCGCGACGGTGGAGGCGGAGAGATCGAGGGTGTAGGCGATCTGTTTGTTGCCGTGCCCGCGGGAGAGTTGCAGCGCCACCTGCCGCTCACGCTCGGTCAGCGCCCGTGGGTCGCGCACGTGAGGATCGTTGCGGCGCGCGACGATGTAGCGCCTGCCCGCCTCGTCGAAGTGGTCCACGAGCGACCATTTTCCGCTCACTAGACCACGCCACAGGGCGATGGCGCGCTCCGGTGGCTCACGCCGCATCAGGCCCGCCTCTGTCTCGACCGCCGCCGCTGCTTTGCGCAGCGCGACGTCTGCACCGGGGGCGCTCGACGTGGCGAACATGCTCCGCAACCGCAGGCCCGCGGTGAGGTGACCCGAGAGGAGCTCCCAGCGCGTGACGAAGTGAGCCGCGGCGCGCGTCTTGCGTTCGAGGGGCGCGACCAGGAGCAGTCCTTGCCGATGCAGCTCGTCGTAGATGCGAACGCTGAGCAGATCGCGACAGCCCGCCTGCTTCAGGGCCGAGCGCCCGAGCTCCACCTCTTCCTTCGAGAGGTAGCCCCAGCCGAGCAGGTCGAGCAGACTCGCCACGTCGGGGCCATAGACGAAGAGTCGCCGCACGAGGGACGGTTCGAGGCGCTCGCCCAGAGGTTGAAACACCGTCCCGAAGGCCAAATCCGTCCCGCGATACACGGGATCGCGGAAACGTACCTCCTCCTGCTCACTCAGCTCGAAGAAGCAGGCAAAGACGCCGAGCCCTCGATCCATGCTCGGCGCCGCCGCGGCCAGGACTCGGGTGAGCCAGGTGCGGTCGTCACCGCCCAGGTCGTACGCGGTCTCCGCCACGTCGATGGGATCTTCCGCGTGTTCCCTCGCCACACGCGCAGCATACATCCGTCGGCCCGGATCGGCTCGCGCACGTCACCGCCGACACATCAGGGTGCGAGGGGAGCGTTCTGCAAGCCGGCGGCGGTGGTCTCCGAGAGTTCGGAGAGGCCCAAGCGGACGCGCTTCGAGCGGCCCTCCGCGGAGACGCCAACCCAGACCTTGTGACGCCCGGAGGCGAAGAAGCCCGACACCATGGGACCTTCCCCTTCGGCGCTCGCGACGCAGCGGAAACTGCCATCCGGTCCCTGCACGACGAGGGAGAGGTCGGCGTCGGGCGCGTACGCCATCAGGTAGAGTTCGGTGATGGCGGTGTCGGCGTCGAAGAGCATATTGGGGGTCGACGAGAGCCAGCCGGTGCAGTCTTCGTCCAAGGTATGGGCGTCGACCGTGCCCACCATCTCCACGTCCATCACCCAGGGGTCAGGCGTGAAGCCGGCGCCCAGGCGCACGACTCGCGCGGGCTCCGGCGGTGACGGGGTGGGCGGCGCAGCGGGCTCACGCTCTGTCTCTGCGGCAGCCGGTGCAGGTAGAGCGCTGCTCGCGCTGGGCGCAGCCGGCGTCTCGTCATCACCTCCGCATGCGCTCAGGAAAGCGCAGCAGACGGTCACGCCGAGCGCCGAAGCGATGGGGGACAATCGGGCCATCCAGAGCCCTATCAGCGCCATCCCTCGGGCGCCAACCGGCGGCAACCCACCCGCCCCCTGCCGAAGCCTTGGGGCTGCCCGCGGCCCTGTGCTAGAGCGCGGCCATGAGCGCCCCTCCACCCTCGTTCTTCGCCCGCCTCGGGCTCGCCTTCGCGGCCTTCTTTCGGGCCCTCGGCGACGCGGACTACGCAGCCAGCCTGCGTGATCTGCGCCTTCCAGCGCCCGAACCCGAGCCCGAACCCGACACGCTGCGAGAGGCCCCCGAAGAGGCCGCGCTCCAACTGCTCGCGGCCCTGCAACGCAAAGGGCGCTTCCTCGACTTCCTCGAAGAAGATGTCTCCGCCTTCTCGGACGCCGAGATCGGCGCCGCCGCGCGCGTCGTGCACGAAGGCGCCAAGCGAGCGATCGACGAGATCTTCGAGGTCGCGCCCATTCGCAGCGAAGAAGAGGGTGCGGAGATCCTGCTCGAGGCGGATTACGACGCCCAGGCCGTTCGCGTGGTGGGCGACGTGCGCGGCGACCCTCCCTTCCGGGGCAGCCTCTCCCACGCCGGTTGGCGCGTGCTCGAGACCCACCTGCCCAAGCTCGCCGAGGGCCATGACGCCCGCGTGATCGCGCCCGCGGAGGTGGAGCTTTGAGCTCCCCGGGATACGCCATCGGGCTCGACCTCGGCACCACCCACTGCGCCCTGTCCTCGGTCGATCTCGATCTCAGCGAGGGAGAAGACGTCGCCCAGAGCATGTTCCGTGTGCCGCAGAGCGTGGCGCCGGGCGAGGTCGAAGCGCGTCCCCTCTTGCCCTCCTTCGCCTACATTCCCCACGAGCGGGAGCTGCCGCCGGGCTCCTTGGCGCTGCCCTGGACCGCCAACCCCGCGCTGCTCGTCGGCGGGCTCGCGAGGGACCTCGGCGCCAAGACTCCCGGCCGCTTGGTCTCGAGCGTCAAGAGCTGGCTCTGTCACCCCAAGGTCGATCGTCGCGCGCCCATTCTCCCCGTGGACGCTAGTGAGGACGTGGCGTGCATCTCGCCTCTGGAGGCCAGCGCCGCCTACTTGAAGCATCTCCGTCAGGCGTGGGACGCCGCGCATCCCGAGGCGACGCTCGCAGAGCAAGAGCTCGTGATCACCGTGCCCGCCTCCTTCGATCCGGCGGCTCGTGAGCTCACGGCACAGGCCGCGCTTCAGGCGGGCCTCGCGGGCGCCACCCTGCTCGAGGAGCCGCAGGCCGCGCTCTATGCCTTCCTCGCCCGCACGCCGGATTTTCGCACGCAGCTCAGCCCGGGAGATCTGATCTTGGTCGTGGATGTGGGCGGCGGCACCACGGATCTGTCGCTGATCGCCGTGCTCGAGGAGGAGGGTCAGCTCGCCCTGCGGCGCGTCGCCGTTGGCGAACACATCCTGCTTGGCGGCGACAACATGGATCTGGCGCTCGCCCACGCCCTCGGTGTGGAGCTCTCGGCGCAGGGCAAGACCCTCGACTCGTGGCAGCTTCGCGCACTCGCCCACGGCTGTCGTGCCGGCAAGGAGGCGCTGCTCTCTGGAGCCCACGAGGGAGACTACCCTCTGGCGATCCCCAGCCGCGGTCGCAAGCTGATCGGTGGCAGCGTGCGGGTGACCTTGCGCCGGGAGCTGCTCGACCGGGTGATCCTCGAAGGATTCTTCCCCGACGTCGAGCTGCACAGTCATCCCCAGAGCAGGGGCCGCGGCGCCTTGACCGAGCTCGGACTCCCCTACGCCCGTGACCCCGCCATCACGCGGCACCTCGCCGCCTTTCTCAGTCGGCAGCTCGACGCCACGGCTGAGCTGCCGGGGTTCGAGTCGGCGCGTGGCACATTTCTGCATCCCACGGCGCTGCTCTTCAACGGAGGCGTGTTCAAAGCTCCGCGCCTGATGCAGCGCCTGACCAGGATGCTCGATAGCTGGCTCGAGGCCGATGGAGCGCCACCCTTGCGCGTGCTCGAGGGTGCGGACTTGGATCACGCTGTGGCCCGCGGCGCTGCCTACTACGGCTATGTGAAGCGCGGGGGTGGCGTGCGCATTCGCGGCGGCACGGCCCAGGCCTACTACGTGGGCGTCGAGGAGTCGGCGCCGGCCATCCCCGGCGTGGAGCCGCCCGTGCGCGCCTTGTGCGTCGCGCCCTTTGGGCTCGAGGAGGGCATGACCGCAGACGCCCCGCCCCAAGAGCTCGGGCTGGTCGTGGGCGAGAGCGTGCGTTTCCGCTTCTTCGGCTCTTCCGTGCGTCGCGATGACGTGTCCGGGAGCCTGCTCGAACGCTGGACCGAAGAGGAGCTCTCGGAGCTGGGCGCCATCGAGGCGACCCTACCCGCCGAGGGTGCAGCTCCCGGCGATGTCGTGCCCGTGCGCCTCAGCGCTCGCGTCACCGAGCTCGGCGTGCTCGAGCTGTCGGCCATCCCCGAGCACGGCGAGCAGCGCTTCACGATCGAGCTCGACGTGCGCAGCGACTGAGGTCGCCGGCCCCGCGCCGAATTCGCAGCCCTGCGAGTGTCCCGCGCGAAGTGGCCCGGTGATGTGATCCAGGCGTCCGATTAGCCCAAGCATTGCGGGTGCTTGCGCTCGGTTCGCAGTTTCGCGAGTCGCCGCGAGCATCCCCGGCAGAATCGCCTCACGTCCACTTGCGCTTGCGCAATCCCGCCCTCCCTGCCTGACAGCTCGGAAATGTATTTCTCGGTAATTCCAGATGGTTACGCCTGGTCCCGAGTGTCTCCGCGGGCTCCGCGACGCTCTGGCACGTCAGGTGCAGTCCATCCTCGCAGGCAGGTCGTCCCGAGCTGCATCTCCCACTCCCATCCCCTCCGAACACTCCGGATCGAGAACGATGAATCAACGACGAGGACCGGCCCTTTGGGCCACCGCCATCATCACCTTGGCCGCCGTCTGGCTGTCGACCATTCCGGCCAAGGCGATCCCTGCCTTCGCTCGCCGCTACCAGACGAGCTGCCAGACCTGCCACACGATCTATCCGGCCCTCACCCCCTTCGGCGAGGCGTTCCGCCGAAACGGCTATCGGTTCCCCGGCGACGACGACGAAGATCGCACCGAGGAGGAGCCCCTCGAGCTAGGCCACGAGATCCAGGCGGATCTCTTTCCCGACGAGGTGTGGCCGGGGCAGATTCCCGGCAACGTGCCGCTCGCGGTCTACGTGATGCCGATGGTGAGCTTGCAGCGAGGCCCCGGCGGCGGGGGCCACGGCGCTGAAGCTGCTGTGGAGCGGCGTGATGGAGGCGCGCCGGCGCCTGCTGGTTGGGGCACCGGTTTTGGCGGCCAGATGGGGCTCATCACGGCGGGCAACCTCGGCCGTCACCTCTCCTTCTTCGGTAAGTTGGAGATCTCTGCAGATGGCGATGTCAGCCTCGAGCGACCCAACGTCACGATCACACCGTTCGACTCGCCATATCTGAACATCAAGCTGGGCAACTTCGAACCTTCACTGCTCGGATTCAGTATTCACAGGTCGCTCACCGGGCATCAACTCGCATTCACCACATCCTATCTCGGTGACAACGAATGGACACCTGAGCCAACCCAAACAGGCATCGAGCTGAATGGTACGCTCGCACATCGTTTCTCCTATTCTGCAGGTCTCGTAGACGGACAGGCCAATGTCCGGAACCGTCAAAAAGACGTCTATGGACGACTCGAATACAAGTTCGGCGGAATGTCTTTCGATGGGACGGAGGCGACGGGATATAGCCAGCCATGGCAGGAGCTTTCAATGACTATCGGAGCGTCTTTCTATCGTGGGGATGCCACCATCAGGGATCCGATGGGGATTGCAAACGAGCACGACACCTTCTGGAGAGCCAGCGCCGACGCGAGCTTCCATTTGAAGGATGCAACCGTGATCCTGTCTGGATTCCGACAGGAAGATAACCGGCCTCTGATCACGACCTCGGACAGCGGAAACCTGACCGGCGCCATGGCTGAGGTCTCCTATGTTGTGTTCCCATGGATGATCCCCGTTCTGCGATACACCATGTTTCGACAGAATCTGCCGGGTCAGGCTCGAACCGGACAGCGAATAACCGCAGGCCTGGCCATGCTTCTTCGCGCCAACGTGTCCGTGCGACTCCTGGCGTCCGGAGTTCAGAACACAGGCGAGGACGCCACACTAGAGGATGCGACGCTCGCTCTCCAAGCGACATTTTAGTCTGACAGCAGCCGAACAACGAATTCACAATAAGGAGTATAGAAAATGAAAACGAAACAAATGATCGTGTTGACGCTAGGTGCTGTCGCGGCATCCATGTTCTTCATCGCGAATGTTCATGCAGATGGAAACGGTCAGATCACAGGCCAGATCACCGGTAGCCGTCGCTACATGCGAGACGCCATCGCGTATGTCGAGCGTGTGTCGGGCACTCATCGCGCGCCGTCTGGGACAGTCGAGATGGACCAGCGGAATCACCAGTTCGTGCCCAAGGTCCTGCCAGTTGTCCAGGGTACAACGGTTCGCTTCATGAACAACGACAACGAGGCACACAACGTCTTCTCTCCCGACGGACAGGCATATGACCTCGGTAACTTCACCGGTGGACAGCACGCTGATCACCAATTTTCAACGCCTGGATCCTTCACTCAGCTCTGCCACCTTCATCCTTCGATGATCGGCTACGTGCTCGTACTGCAGAATCCGTACTTCGCTCATGTGGGTTCCGATGGATCGTTCACGATCCCCAACGTGCCCGCCGGAAACTACACCGTGAAGGTCTGGCAGGAGCGCGGTGAAGGATCCGCCACGGCCACGGTCGCTGCCAACGGCACGGCTAACGTCTCGATCGCCATGGGCCGCCGTCATCGATAGACGGCAATCGTCCTTCCGATCAGCCACCAACATCAGCCCACGAGATTGACAATGAACGAGCAGCACGGCAACGGCGATAGTCCTCGGAATACCTCCCCACTGATCAAGAGCCTAGTCGCTCTTGCCGTGCTGCTCGTCGCGGGCGCCGCGACATGGTGGTTCGTCGGTCGGACCGCGACCACGACCAGCGAGCCCGCGGCTGTCGCGGATGCGGGAGTCGAGCCCACCTTCGACACCAAGGTCGCCCGTGGGGAGTACCTGTTTCAGCACAAGGGTTGCTTCGCGTGCCATGGCCAGCGCGGTGCGGGCGGAGTCGTGAACACGAACTATGTTCTGGACACCGTGCCCCGACTCGACGAGATGGCCGATCGCCTGATGCTCTTCGAGCCTGAGGACGCGCAGAAGGCCATCGAGTTGATCCAGGCGGGCACCGACCTAGGTAGCTTCGACCAAGCGAACGAGCCCTTCCCCGGCTATCCACGCTTCGTGGCTCAGTACGGTGTGGTGAAGCAGCTGATCCTCAACGGAGCTCACGCGGCGAAGAAGGACCCCAACGGAGTGGAGCCCCCGCTCCAGATGCCCACCTGGCGTGGCATACTCTCCGACGAAGACGTGGACTCCATCATCGCCTATCTGATCTCCATCTACGACTGGGACGACACGGGCGACACCACCGCCTCGGCGGAGTGAGCCGAGCCCGACAGCAGACGCGCCCGAGGGAGATCACGGGGCGTGAGCCAGGAGCATCTGGCGGTTCGGCCCGTGACGCCCGATACTCCTTCGGCCTTGGGTACGACACAGGAAAAGCAGACAGACGCTTCAGGCGAGTGGGCGGACGCATCCGGCTCGCGGAGCGCGAGTCGCGTGACGATCGATGGACCCATGGCTCCTAGGCCCCTGCCGGTCGCCTCACGCTGGCCGCTGAGCCGCCAGCTCTTCACGATCCTCGTGCTCTTTGGATTGATTCCCCTCTTCGTGTCCAACACCTGGGGATACTGGAAGACGCGCGAGCACACGCTGGAGTCGGCCCGTCAATACGTGGCGGACCTCGCGGCGGTTCAGGCAGCCGAAGCGTCCGCTTGGATGGCGAACCAGAGCCTGCTGCTCGCCTCGATGTTGGCGGGAGACGACACGCTGCTCGAGCTCACGGAGGCGGCGGCGGACTGTGATGACTCCTTGGGCTGTCACGACATTCACCAAGCGCTCTCCACTCACCTGGGTGACAGACTCTCCTCCAGCAGAGAGCTCTTGCGCCTCGAGGTGCTCACGCCCTCGGGCCGGGTGCTCGCAGCGTCAGGCACGGACTCGTCGGCCAGCTACAATATCGCCTGCGTGGGTCGCGACGGGAGCCCAGACAACCCCCCGCTGCTCTCCTACGACGCCTCCGGCGAGCCCTTCATGATGATCTCCACGCCTGTGCGTGATCACCAAGGGCGCAGGCTTGGCTGGCTGTGCGGAACCTTCAATTTCGCAGTCCACGCGCGTCTCGTCACGGTGACGGCGGGCCGCGCCAGCGAGACCACCTCATATCTGGTCAACGGGGAGGGGCGCATCCTCTGCAGCTCCATCGAACACAACCATGGAGCTCAACTCGGCCATACGGCGGCCGCGTTTCAGGCCACCATGACGACTCCCGAAGCGGAGGAACGAAAGGGCACGTCGGAGCATGTTCACGAACCTGCTGTGAGCGAATCTTCCGCAGCAGACGGCACAGGAGAGAGCCCGCCGGCTCACGACCAGCCGACGCAGGCGCAGCTCGCAGAGATGGCACACCATCGCGCCAACTGGCCTACCAACGGTTCCGCCCAACCTTGGGAAGAGGAGTACTCGTTGCCCTCGGGCGTGCGGCTCTACGCGGCCTTCGCGCCCATAAACACGCTCACCTGGGGCATGGTCGTGGAGATGCCAGCTCATGTGGCGCTAGAGGAACTAGAGGCGCTCAAGTGGCAGGCGATGATGTTTCTGGTAGCCACCGCCGTGCTCCTGTTGATCGTAGCGCGCTTGGCCTCCCAAAAATTGGCGCGGCCCTTGGCGGAGCTCGTCGTCGCAACCGAGAGCGCATCGTCGGGTGGCCTCGGTGTGCAGCTTCCACTGCGTGGACCGGAAGAGTTGACGGATCTGACCCGGTCGTTCAATCGAATGTCGTTGGCGCTGCACGCAGCCCAGGAGGGACTCGAGCTGCGCATCATGGAGAGGACACAGGACCTCGAGCATAGTCGGACGTTGCTACAGCGAATTATCGACACGATCGCGCAGCGTGTCATCATGGTCGATCGCACCGGCAGGATCATGAGCACGAACAGAGTCGCCTCACGAAGTTACCCTGGTGAGCTCGTGGGCAAGGACTTCTTTTCCGCGACACACGCGATCGAGACTGAGAAATCGCCCCATCCTCTGCGCAAGACGCTGGCCCACGGAGTGGCGAGTTCTGGAGATGTGTCCGAGGCGTTTGGCGACCAGCGCGAGATCGCCCACGTCGACACCTATCCCGTTCACGGACGGGGAGACGACTCGAGTACCGAGCTCGAGGGCGCTGTCATTGTGTCACGGATCGTGTCCATCGAGAGGCAGATGCAGGCGCAGTTGATGCATCAGGAGAAGATGGCGAGTTTTGGCCTGCTAGCAGCTGGGATCGCCCACGATATCGCGAATCCGCTCTCGTCCATCCAGTCACAGCTTCGGCTAGCACGTGAGTTCCCCAGTGCAGATCGAACAGATGAGACCTTGGCTGTCGTAGAAAGCGAGGTATCGAGGATATCCAGGCTTCTACACAATATCGTGTCATTCGCCCGGCGACACCCAGATGAAGCCGGTTTGCTAGACCTTCGGTCTGTCATCGACGATGTCGTGAGGCTCATCGAACACGATCCGCGTTCATCTTCCATAAGGATCACCGTCGACGTTCCGGTAGACACCCCATCAGTAGTCATCAAGCGAGACGATGTAGTTCAGATACTCCTGAACCTTGGCGTAAATGCGCTGCAATGTATGAAAGAGGGTGGTGAATTGTCATTTTCGGTGGTCGCTGCGGATGTCTGCCTATGTGTTCATGTCAGGGACACGGGACCAGGGATTCGAGATGACGCGAGGAATCACCTGTTCGACCCATTCTTTACTACAAAACCTCCAGGTGAGGGTACGGGACTAGGCCTGTTCGTAAGTCGCGGAATCGCAGAGTCGTTTGGTGGTGATCTAATTCTTCAGCACACAAGCAATAGTGGCACGGTGTTCGAATTGCAAATTCCGATCGCAGACGATGACCTGCCGGGAATGCATCCAGATAACACGCATGGTGAGACGCATGATGCCGGCACATGACTAGGGGCTGTGCGCGTGAAGTTATAAAGGTATGATGCTATGACTGTACGTATACTCGTCGCAGAAGACGAATCTATTCTTCGTAGAAATCTATGTGAATTACTCGTCGGTCACGGTTATGAGGCAACTGGCGTCGCAGATGGAGTGCAGGCGCTCGAGGCCTTGGCTGGCGGCGATTTCGATATTCTCGTCACCGACCTCCGCATGCCCAACATGGACGGGATCTCACTCCTCAGGAGAGTCTCCCAATCCCATGCTCATATCCGAGTGCTCGTCACTACCGCGTATGCTTCCGTCGAGACAGCTGTCGAAGCCTTGAGGCTTGGAGCATACGACTACATTCTCAAGCCACTCACATTTGACGATCTGCTGAGAAAGATCGCGAATCTTGTGGAGTTGCAGGCGCTAAACGATGAGGTGGGCCGCCTCCGTCGAGAGGTCAATGACCACCACGGTTGCGACGGTATCATTGGAAAGAGTCCTGCAATGCAGGAGATATTCAGCCTCGTGGCGAAGGTCGCAGGCACTAGGTCGACCGTATTGATCACAGGGGAGAGTGGTACCGGCAAGGAGGTGGTGGCTCGAGCCGTCGCTTCGTCGAACGACGCTCCGTTCATTGCGATCAATGCCGCCGCGCTCTCTGAAGGTATGCTGGAGTCTCAGCTCTTCGGTCACGAAAAGGGTGCGTTTACAGGTGCGCACCGTGGCCGTGACGGCTGCCTTCGCAGCGCGCGTGGTGGTACGGTATTTCTAGACGAGATAGCCGAACTGTCCGTAGGAGCGCAGGCGAAGTTGCTGCGGGCCATCGAGACTGGAGACGTGCTCCCGGTCGGTGCCGACAAACCTGTGAAGGCAGAATTCCGCCTCGTCGCGGCGACCAATCAGGCGCTCGAGCAGGCGGTCGCAGAGGGGCGTTTTCGACAGGATCTGTTCTATCGCTTGAACGTCTTTCGTATCCATCTTCCACCGTTGCGCGAGCGGAGGGAGGACATCGCCTTGCTAGCGGAGCACTTCTTGAGGCTGCACAGCGGGCGCGTGAGCAAGTTGGTCACGGGTGTGTCGACCTCGGCCATGCAGCGGCTGCTCGAGTATTCGTGGCCGGGGAACGTTCGCGAGCTGTCGAACGTGATGGAGCGTGCCGTGATCTTGGCGGCGTCTCAGGTCGTGACCGAGGCGGAGCTGCCTCCGGATCTCCTGAGCAGCCCGGATCAGCCGGTGGGGCTACGTGAGGCGGTGCAGGAGTTCGAGCTGCGGCATATCGCGTGGGTGCTGCGCATGGTGCACGGCAATCGTGCGGACGCGGCCAAGATGCTGAAGGTAGATCCCGCCACTCTCTATCGACGCCTCGCGAAGATGGAGCTGGCGGCGAACTAGTCTGCGTCAGCGCTCCACTCCGTAGCGGCGCATCAGGCGGTAGAAGCTCTCGCGCTCCACGCCAGCGACGCGGGCCGCGGCGCTCACGTTGCCGCCGTGCTTGCGCAGCAGCGCCTTGAGATAGCGTGGGGCGGCCAGCTCCTTGGCGGCCTCCATGGCGTCTTGCCAGTTGTTCTCCGTGAGGTCTTCGGCGGGGCTCGCGCCTTCGCCGAGCACCTCTGGCGGGAGGTCGCCTCGGGTGATCTCCTCGTCCAAGCTGAGGATCGAGGCGCGCTCCACGGCGGCGCCGAGCTGACGCACGTTGCCCGGCCAATCATAGGCCGTCAGCGTAGCCAGGGCGTCTTCGGTGAAGCCCCGTGGTGTCGCCTGGGGATCCACCGCGGCGCGCTTGCCGAGAAAGTGGTGCGCCAAGAGCTCGATGTCCTCGCGTCGGTCTCGCAGAGGTGGCACGTGGATGGTCGCGACGTTCAGGCGGTACCACAGGTCCTCGCGGAAGGAGCCCTTGTCCACCATCTGGCGAAGTTCGCGGTGGGTGGCGGCGACGATCCGCACGTCCACGTTGCGCTCCTTGGCCTCGCCCACGCGGCGAATGGCGTGCTCCTCGAGCACACGCGTAAGCTTAGCTTGCAGGGACAGACGCAGGTCGCCTAGCTCGTCGAGGAAGAGAGTGCCCCGATCGGCCTCCTCGAAGAGCCCGGCTCGATCGCGAGCGGCGCCGGTGAAGGAGCCCTTCACGTAGCCGAAGAGCTCGGACTCCAGCAGCTCTCCGGGGATGGCGGCGCAGTTCACGGCCACGAAGCGCTCTTCTGCGCGTCGTCCCAAGGAGTGAACTGCCCGCGCGATGCGCTCCTTGCCCGTGCCGGTCTCGCCGAGGATCAGCACCGTCGCGTCCGTGGGCGCCACTCGTCGGACCATCGCTCCGAGCTCGCGCATGGACGCCGAGGCTGCGATCATTCCGGGCAGAACCTCCTGGCCGACTCGCCCCGGGTCCGCGGATTTCCACTGTGCGCGCGCCAGGGCGGCGGCCACGACGTCACGCGCCTGCTCCGGCTCGAAGGGCTTGGTCAGGTAGTCGTAGGCGCCGAGGCGCATGGCCGTGAGGGCCGTGGCCACCGTGCCGTGGGCGGTCATCAGCACGAACTCCGCGTTGGGCCTGAGCTCCTTCACGGCCCGCAGCACCTCGATACCGTCGACCTCGGGCATCTTGAGATCCGAGAGCACGACGTTCACGTGTTCAGTTTTCAGTATCTCGATCGCCTCGCGCCCTCCGCTGGCGGTGAGCACCTCGGCCTGAGCCTTCAGCACCTTCTGCATCAGCTTCAGCATGTTGGGGTGATCGTCTACGACCAGGACGCGTGGCCGGTCCGCCTGTCGCTCGGCCTTGGGCTCTAGTGTGGTCATGCTGCGGCCTCCTCGGTGGGCAGGTCGATCACGAAGAGGGCGCCTCCACCCTCTGCGTCTTCGATGTGAATGGCGCCGCCATGCGCGGTCACGATGCCGCGACAGACGGCGAGTCCGAGCCCGGTTCCTCCGGGTCGCTTGCTATGAAAGGGCTCGAACACGAGGTCGCGTTCATCCCGTGGCACTCCGGGTCCGTGGTCGCGAACTCGAATCCGGTAGCCGGTGTTGGTGGCCGCGCCGAGCACCTCGATGCAGGTGTCCTGGGCCGACGCTTGGGCTGCGTTGCCGAGCAAGTTGGCGAGCACCTGACGCATGCGCACTGCGTCCACGCGCAGGAACTGGGCGCTCGCCTCGACCACCACCTTGTGGCTCGAGCCCGGCTCCGAGGTGCGAAAGCGGGTCGCCGCGTCTTCGAGCAGCGACGCGATGTCGACCTCACTCGGGTGCAGTGCCGGCGCTCGCGCGAAGGTCTTCAGGTCTTCGACGATGCGCTGACAGGCTCGCGCTTCTTGTTCGAGGATGCCCAACTCTTCACGCAGTTCGCCGTTCCCCGCGTCGGGGATCATCGTCTTCAGGTAGCCCAGGATCACTCCGATGGGGTTGTTGATCTCGTGTGCCACGCCCGTCGCTAGCTCACCGATGGCGGCCATGCGCTCGCGCTCGAGGAGCTGCCGCTCGCGCTCACGTAGCTGCTCGGCCATGTGATCGAAGGCGCGACCCACGGTTTGAAGTTCACCCGTTCCGACCTCGCCCAGAGGCTCGACCTCTTCACCGGCGCCGAGACGCCTGGCGGCCAACTCCAAGGTCGCGAGCGGTCCCAGGATGGCCCGGCGCAACTCCAGGGAGTGCAAGGTGGCCAAGCCCAGGACCAGCAGTACTCCACCGGCTCCCACGACCATGGCGGCCAGAGAGGCGCGCTGCGTCGCCCGCTCCGTCTTGCGCATGCGCTGGCGCAGACCGCTCACCAAGGCGTCGGTCTCGTCGATCACGCTCATGGAGACCTCGACCAGCGTCGCGTGGGCGCTGCGCATGCCGGAGATATCACCCGCCTGCATGGCCGGCAGGGCGTCTTCGAGGAAGACGGTCTTCATGCGCAGCGACATGGCCTCGATGCGTTCCACCCGTCGCCGTCGCTCTCCCTGCAGGCGCGCCTTCAGAGAGGTCGCCTGGTTGTGTACGCGACGCACGACATCTGCGTGGTGGCCCAGATGGGTCGTCTTGCGCTCGATCAGCGTGTGCGCCTCGTGCATGTACTGCTCGCGCACGGCCAAGGCCAAGGAGAGCCCTTCGCTCGACAGCTCCGCGTCCGTGCGAATCTGATCCACCGAGGCGTTCAGGCGCGCGAGCATCACGATGAGCACGAGGCAGACCAGCGTCGTGACCCCCGCGATACTGCCCAAGGCGACGGCGAGGCGTCGACGAAGGCTGTGCGATGTGCGGGAAGAAGACATGGCTCTCGGCTGTTCAAGCAAGATTCACACCAACCGTATACCGTGCTTCTGACGATGGAGATGACGCTCAGATGCAACCGACCAGGTCACACTGTAACCCATGTAGTCACAGTCATCCACCGCCCGACCTGGCCCTGCTGTCACAGCGCCGAGTTTCATGCGCATGATCACTGTGATGGAAGGTCCTCCGCCCGATCCAAGCGACGATCTCGAGGACGCTAGAATGGCAGCGTTCTTCGAGCCCATCGACACGCTCGAGACGCCGCCTCAGGCGCTCGAGGATGCGTTGATGGCGTGCGTCACGGCGGACCTCGAGCTGCAGCGCTCGGCCGCCGGCGGCTGGGCTTTCTCCGTGGTGATCGGCGCCGCCATCGCGGCCTTAGCGACCCTGCTCGCGGCGCCTCGCTACGAGGCGTCGCAGGCCATGGCGTTGCCGGTGGCTCTCGGAGCCGTGCTGTGGACGGCGGCGTTCAGCGTCGCAGTGCACACGCTGCGGAACGCTCGCCGTGGCCCCTTTCTCGCGCTGCCGCTGGCCGCCAGCATGTGCACCGTGGTCTGATGCGTCTGCGCGCGCTGATCGAGCGCGAAGGCGAGGCGGCGACGCCCCCTGACTCGACGAGCCACAGCGTAACCACAGCAGATACACATTGACCCTGGTCCAGCGTTTCCCTAGGGAAAGGCTCGACACACCAACTTGGCCCGGAGCTTGCTTGGGCCTGGCCCGGGCGCGCTTGTAATCGGCGCTCGCCGAGGAGCAGACCCCCGACATGGTCCGAACTACCCCAATCTCTACCCTTCTCCTGCTGTCGCTCGCTGCCGGCTGCGCGACGGCTCCCGAGCGCGCGAGCCATCGCGCTTTCAACGAAATGCGGCGCGAGCGCGAAGAAGCCCCGGAGGTCGAACTCGACGGCAGCTACGAGTCCTACGTGCGCTACGCCATGGCCAAGAGCCCCGAGCTACGCGGTGACTTCGAGCGTTGGCGTGCGGCCACCTTGAGGATTCGCCCCGCGCGCACTCTGCCCGAGCCCGTGCTGACCTATGGCGCTTTTCTGCGCACGCCCGAGACGCGCGTGGGCCCCCAGCGCCAGCGCGTCGGTCTACGCCAGATGTTCCCATGGCCCACTCGCCTGACCCACGCCGCGAGCAGCGCCGCGCACTCCGCGGACTCCGCTGGTCGTCGCTTCGACGCGCGCGCCGTCATCATCCGTCGTCGCGTCGCCGAAGCCTATTGGAACGTCTGGTTCATCCATCGCGCCAAGGTCGTGGACCGCGAGGAGCGGGAGATCATTCGCGCGCTCGAGCAGACCCTGCGCGCTCGCATCGAGGTGGGCGCTTCGGATCTCGCACAGCTCTCCCAGATCGACTTGCGGCTCTCACGCCTCGACGACCGCATCGACGCCCTCGACGAGACGGAGCATCAGCTCGCTGCCCGCCTGCTCGGCGTGATCGGCGCGCCTAGCGGAGACGAGACTCCGGTGTCCGATACCCCGCCCGTGATCGAGCCGCCGGCGGAGTCCCTGAGGGCGCTCTTGGCGGCGGCCATCGACCATCCTCGGGCGCGCGCAATGATCGCCATGGCGGAGGCCTCGGACGAGCGAGCGCTCTCGGAGCGGGCACGCCGCATGCCCAGCTTTACCCTCGGTGTCGACTGGATCGAGACGGGCGCCGCGCGCATGGACGGCGTCTCCGACAGCGGCAAGGATCCCCTGGCCCTCGGCTTGGGTGTGACCTTGCCGATCTGGGTGGGCTCGTATCGAGATCGCGAAGAGGGCGCCCACGCGGAGGCCGAGGCCAGTCGGGCCGACGCGGACGCCATCGGGCTCGCCAATCAGGCGGAGGTTCGCGCGAGTCTGGCCGGTCTGCGCGACTCGGCCCGCCGGGTGCGACTCTACCGCCACACCTTGATTCCCCAGGCGCGCGCCAACTACGAGAGCGTCCTCGGCGCTTACCAAGCTGGACGCTCCAGCGTGGCCGATCTGCTCTTGGCCGATCGCGATCTGCTCGAGCTCAGCCTGGGGGCGGCCAGGGCCAGCGCGGATCATGCCATCGCCTGGGCCGAACTCGAGTCTGCGACGGGCCGACCCGTCAGCGCCCGGGGCCACGCGCCCCAGACCGATCAACCACCGCCTCCACCGGCCGCTTCGCCCGCTTCGCCCGACGCGACCGTACCCGAAAACACCCCCGTTCCAGCAGACACGACACCGGCCACCGCCGGGGAGCCAACACGATGAATGACAAGATCGACAAGGCCAAGCGATTCGCCCGTTTCGGATGGATAGTCGCCGGGGCGGCCCTGCTCTTTTGGCTCGGCATGCAGTTCGCGGGCCCTGCGCCCGAGGAAGCCTCTGGGGACGACAGCGCGGAGCATGCGGCAGGCGGCGGAGACGAAGACACCATCTGGACGTGCTCCATGCACCCGCAGATCCGCATGGATCACCCCGGCCAGTGCCCGATTTGCGGGATGACTCTGGTCCCCGTCAACACGGAAGAGGGAGGCGGAGACTCGGACGTGCGCATCGTACTCTCCGAGCGTGCTCGCACGTTGGCGCGCATCGAGACGGTCACCGTGGAGCGGCTCGGCAGCGGCGACGCGGACAAGCGTCTGCTCGGCTTGGTCGAGCCCGACGAGACCCTGCTGCACGTCGTGACCGCCTGGACCGGTGGCCGCATCGACAGGCTGCGGGTGCGCGTCACGGGTGAGCGAGTTCGCCGCGGACAGGTCATCGCCACGCTGTACAGCCCCGAGATCTACGCGGCGCATCAGGATCTGATCAGCGCCCGGCGGCAGGTCGCGACCTTGGCCGGAGGCACTCCACTGGCCCTCTCGTCCGCCGAAGCGGCGCTCTCGTCGGCCGTGCAGCGCTTGGCGCTACTCGGAGTCCCCGACGCGGAGATCGAGCGCATGAAGACGGCCACGCGTCCCATCCGTCAAGTGCCCATCCGCACGCCTTACTCGGGCACGGTTCTGGAGCGCCTCGCGACGGAGGGCGCCTACGTCCAGACGGGCACGGGCCTTTATCGGATCGCCGATCTCTCCAAGGTTTGGGTGCAGCTCGACGCCTACGAGTCAGACCTTCCACTCCTGTCCGTGGGTCAGGCCGTGGACCTCACCGTCGAGGGCATGCCTGGACGCACCTTCTCGGGCCACATCGCCTTCATCGATCCGGTCTTGAACCAACAACGCCGCACGGCGCGCGTGCGCATCGAGGTGGCGAACCCTGGTGGCGATCTGCGGCCCGGCATGTTCGCCGAGGCCATCGTACACGCGCGGGCTCTGGGGCTCGGGGAGACGGCTCTCGCCATCCCGGCCACGGCGCCCCTCTTCACGGGTCGGCGTTCCGTGGTCTACGTGGAGGTACCCACCGAGGAGCGACCGACCTACGAAGCGCGGACCGTGCGCCTCGGCCCCAAGCTCGGTCAGATCTATCCCGTGCTCGAGGGCTTGAGCGAGGGCGAGCACGTGGTCGTACATGGCGCCTTCACGATCGACGCCGACCTCCAGATCGCGGGTGGGCGTTCGATGATGATGCGCCCGGATGACCGCCAGCGACATTCGGTGGCGGCGGTCACCCCATCCATCGAGCTGAAGGGGCAGCTGGCCGCTCTGGTCACAGCTTACCTCGACGGCAGCGAGGCCCTAGCGAGGGACGACCTCGAGGGCGCCAAGGCCGCAGCCACCCAGCTTCGTGCAGCAGCCGCCGCTGTTCACGCAGAAGGCGCCGCGGGGCCGCCCTGGGCGCGCCTCGGACCGCACTTCGAGATGCACGGTCGACAGGTGGCCGAGGCCGCAGACATCACCACGGCGCGTCAGGGTTATGGCGTGCTGTCGGAGAAGCTGACCGAATTGCTGACCATCTTCGGCAACCCCCTCGACACCACCATTCGCGTCGCTCACTGCCCCATGGCCTTCGGCGAGGGCGCGGATTGGGTGCAGCGCGGGGATGCGACCCAGAACATCTACTACGGCACCCAGATGCCTAGCTGCGGAGACATCACGGCAACTCTGCCCGGGGGCGCACGCCTGGGTAGCGACGGGAGCGCTGCGCCGAGCGGAGACGCCACGCCGAGCGGAGACGCCGCGCCCAGTGGCGCCAGCTCCGGCTCCGGGGCCAGCAGCATGGCGGGCATGGACCACGGCGCCATGGCGGGCATGGACCACGGCGCGTCGACGATGTCGACCATGCCCGCCGCACACACCGCTCCGACCTCCGCAGCGGACACGACGGACGATCCCGCAGAGGCGCCGGCGGCGGTCTACCGGCGGCAACTCGCCGCGGTGATGACGCGCTACCTCCGCGCCGAGCGTGCCATGGCTGGAGATGACGTCGACGCCGCCAAGAGCGCCGCCCGCGGTATGTCCGCTGCGATCCGCCGCGTGAGCCCGCCGCCCGCGCGTGCAGGCGCGTGGTCCGCCATACGACCTCGCCTCGCCTCGGGCGCAGGCGCCGTGGCCCGGGCGGGGGATCTTGCCGCTGCCCAGCGAGCCTTCATCCCCCTCAGCGCAGCGACCACGCGCCTCGTGCGTGACATCGGCAACCCGCTCCATTCAGCCCTGCGAGTAGCCCACTGCCCCATGCGCAACGCCGATTGGGTTCAGACCGGCGCCACGATTCGCAATCCCTTCTTTGGCACTCGCATGCCGACGTGCGGCTCAGTTACCTCTACCGTAGCGCCCATGGGTGATGGACAATGAGTGATCATGACGACTCGCAATCATCGGACTCACCTCAGGACGAAGAGCCCATCGTGGACGATATGGACGTCAATGAAAACGACCAAGATCCAGAAGACATCGACGATCCTCCCGAGGTAATTTCTCCCGCGTGGGACAAATTCATCGGTTACTTTGTCGAAGGGAAACTGATCGTCTTCATCTTGGTCGCCCTGCTCATAGGCGCCGGCCTCTACGTGATGCCGTTTCAGTTCGACAGCCATGGCATCAACCGCGACCCCGTGCCCGTCGACGCTATCCCCGACATCGGCGAGAATCAGCAGATCGTCTTCACCGAGTGGATGGGTCGCTCTCCACGTGATGTGGATGATCAGGTCACGTATCCGCTGACCACCGCCTTGCTCGGAATTCCGGGTGTGAGAACCGTGCGGTCCTATTCGGCCTTCGGCTTTTCGAGTATCTACATCATCTTCAACGAGGACATCGACTTCTATTGGTCCCGCTCACGCGTGCTCGAAAAGCTGTATTCACTCCCAGCCAATACGCTCCCGAACGAAGTCGCTCCCATGTTGGGCCCCGACGCCACAGCTCTCGGCCAAGTCTATTGGTACAAACTCGAGGGGCATGACCCCGACGGGAATGTGGTCGGCGGCTTCTCTCTGGAAGAACGCCGCTCGGTTCAGGACTGGATCGTCCGCTATGCGCTCGTCGGTGTGGAGGGCGTCTCCGAGGTCGCCTCGGTCGGCGGCTACATTCGCGAGTATCAGGTCGACGTCGACCCCGAGGCCATGCGCGCCCAGGGCGTGACCCTAGCTCAGATCGCCAACGCGGTTCGCGGCTCGAACCTCGACACGGGCGCCCGCACCATCGAGATCAATGCCGTCGAGTACATCGTGCGCGCCCTCGGGTTCATTCATCATCCGGAGGAGCTCGAGGAGGCGGTGGTCAGCCTGCGTCCCGACCACACGCCGATTCGCGTGCGCGACGTGGCCCACGTGCACATGGGCCCCGGGTTGCGGCGTGGCGCTCTGGACGATGCTGGCGCGGAGACAGTCGGCGGCGTGGTCGTCGCGCGCTATGGCGAGAACCCCCTCGCCACCATTGATCGGCTCAAGGAGCGCATCGCACAGATCGCACCTGGTCTGCCACGAAAGACTCTCGCGGACGGCACCGTCACTCAGATGACCATTGTGCCCTTCTACGATCGCACGGGGCTGATCCTCGACACGCTGAAGACCTTGAAGGATTCACTCGGACAAGAGATCCTCATCGTCATCATCGTGGTGCTCTTCTTCCTCGGAGAGCTGCGCACATCGCTCCTGATCAGCTCCATGTTGCCCCTCGGCGTGCTCCTTGCTTTCGTGCTGATGAAACTCACGGGGGTCGACGCCAACGTCATGGCCTTGGGAGGTATAGCGATCGCCATCGGCACGATGGTGGACATGGGGATCGTGTTCACCGAAAACATCGTCAACCATGTCGAAGCCGTTCCTCCAGGAGGTGACCGCGCTGCTGCCGTCCGGCGGGGTGCGGCGGAGGTGGCACCGGCCATTCTGACATCTGTGGCGACGACGGTGTTCAGCTTCCTACCGATCTTCGCCCTCACAGAGAGCGAGGGGAAGCTCTTCCGACCCCTGGCGTTCACCAAGAGCTTCGCCATGACCGGCGCGCTCCTGCTCTCCATGGTCGTCCTCCCTGCGCTGGCGCACGTCGTTCTTCGCCCGAAGGCTGGACCCGCGGTCAACGACTTCAAGGGAGTGCGTAGGTTCCTGAGCTCCATTCTGCGTCCGGCTCACCTGCGTCATTGGGTCCTGCTCGTCCTGGGTATTTGGATCTCGCCCGATGTGCCCATCCTCGGCGTATTCGTGGTCCTCGTATCCTGCGCACGCTTGGCCAGTCCGATGCTCTCGACGCGGGTCGTACGCTGGCTCACGCGCTCCGAGATCGTAGTCGCCCTGCTCTCCGTAGCGTATCTGCTCTCTCAGGCGTGGGCTCCCCTCGGCATCGACCAGCCAAGCATCGTGAACCTGCTCTTTGTCGGCGCCGTGCTGCTGATCGTGCTCGGAGGATTCACTATCTTCCAATATACTTACTCGCCGATTCTGCGTTGGGCGCTCAGGAACAAGACCATGTTCCTAACCTTTCCGGTAGCCATTGTCCTCGTTGGTCTGCTTGCATGGCGTGGATTCATCGGAGTCTTCGGCTGGCTCCCGGAGTCCGTAATAGAGAGCACGCCTGGCCAAAAGATGGCGGAGCTATTCCCGGGTTTCGGTCGAGAATTCATGCCTCCATTTGATGAGGGAAGTTTCCTCTTCATGCCCACGACCATGCCCCACGCTTCATTTGCATCCGTCATGGAGCACCTGCGGCGTATGGACGCCGCGATCGCCGCAATCCCTGAAGTGGAAAGCGCTGTTGGTAAACTCGGTCGTGCTGAGACAGCGCTCGATCCGGCGCCCATCTCCATGTACGAGACGATCATCAACTATAAGCCAGAGTTCCGCATAGATCCCGACGGGACGCGGGTGCGACAATGGCGCGATGAAATTCACAATCCGCAGGATATATTTGATGAGATCGCGCGTGCTGCGCGCATGCCGGGTGTGACCGCTGCTCCGACATTGATGCCGATCGCCGGTCGCATCGTCATGTTGCAGAGTGGAATGCGCGCTCCCATGGGGATCAAGGTGCAGGGGCCGACCCTCGATGCAATCAACGATTTCGGGTTCAAGCTCGAGCGTCTGCTGAAGCAGGTGCCAAGCGTTGTGCCAGAGGCCGTGATCGCCGACCGTGTCGTGGGTAAGCCCTATCTGGAGATCGAGATCGATCGGTCCGCCATCGCTCGCTACGGCCTGACCATCGATCAGGTGCAGGAGGTGATTCAGGTCGGAATCGGCGGCATCATCCTCAGCAGAACGGTCGAAGGGCGTGAGCGTTACCCAGTTCGAGTCCGCTTCATGCGCGAGGATCGTGACAGCGTAGAGGCATTGGATCACCTGACAGTGTCGGCACCTGCGGGAGAACAGATTCCACTCGTTCAGCTCGCACACATTAGCTATGTGAGGGGTCCTCAGGTGATCAAGGCAGAGGACACATTCCTCACGAGCTACGTGCTCTTCGACCGAGATCCGAACGTCTCCGAGGTCGATGTAGTCGAGCAGGCACAGGCCTTCATTCAGTCGAAGATCGACTCGGGCGAATTGGTCGTGCCCGAGGGAGTGAGCTACTTCTTCTCGGGTAGCTATGAGAACCAGATCCGCAGCAGTAAGCGGCTGATGATCCTCATCCCTATCGCCCTCGCCTTCATCTTCTTGCTGCTCTATCTTCAGTTCAAGAAGACGACAACATCGCTTATCTGCTATTCGGGCGTGCCCATCGGCGTGGGCGCTGGCTTCATGCTGCTGTGGCTCTACGGTCAGCCGTGGTTCCTGGATTTTTCAGTCGCGGGCGTCGACATGCAGACACTCTTCAGAGTGGGGACCGTGAACGTATCCGTGGCCGTGTGGGTGGGCGTGATCGCGTTGGTCGGTGTCTCCAGCGACAACGGCGTGGTGCTCGCGACCTACCTGCAACAGCGCTTCAAGGCCAAGCCGCCGAAGACCGTGCAGGATGTGCGTGACCGGGCCATGGAGGCGGGCGTGAGGCGCGTTCGCCCGTGCCTGATGACGACCGCGACGACGGTGATCGCCCTGCTGCCCGTGATCGCCTCACAGGGCGCCGGTGCAGACGTGATGGTGCCCATGGCCTTGCCGTCGATCGGCGGCATGGTCGGCACGCTCGTCACGCTGCTGGTCGTGCCCGTGCTCTACTCCATCGGCGAAGAGCGTCGCGTTCGAACGGGTGGGGCGGGCTGGCTCACGAGGCGCATCGGCGGCTTCTTGGGCTGGAAGCTAGATCAAGGCGAAAACGAAGACGAAGTTGAGAACAACGTGATGCCCGACAGCGCTGGCCTAGCCGACGCCCTCGAGCCGGAGGAGGCCCTATGAAGCACGGTGATGGTGAAGGTAGCTGCAGCGGCGAAGGTGGCTGCGGTGGTGGGAGTAGCTGTGGTGGCGGCGATGCGGAAGATCCCGCGGGCGCCGAGGTGCCGGCCGAGTCCAGCGAGAAGAAGTCCGAGTCCAGCGAAGAGAAGTCTGGCGGTGGCTGCGGCGGTGAAGGTGGCTGCGGCGAAGGCGGCTGCGGTGGCGGCGGGGGCATGAAGGCGGAGCCGAGCGCCAAGGCATCCGCCCCGACCAGCGGCTACGTCTGCCCGATGCACCCCGACGTGCATGCCAGCGAACAGGGACCGTGTCCGAAGTGCGGCATGGCCCTCGAGCGTGTCGGTCCGCCGGTCGCGGCGAAGAGCGTCTGGACCTGCTCGATGCATCCAGAGATTCGCGAGAGCAAACCGGGGCAGTGTCCGAAGTGTGGCATGACCCTCGAGCGCGCCGACGCGGCGGAGGAGGAGCCCGACAACGCCGAGCTTCGCGACATGACGCGGCGCTTCATCTTCTCCGTGGTGCTGTCAATCCCGCTCTTGGTCATCGCCATGGGAGACCTGCTCCCGGGGCATCCCATCTCGGCTCTGCTATCGGCACAGATTCGCGTTTGGCTCGAGCTCGCTCTGGCCACGCCCATCTGCACGTATTCCGCTTGGCCGTTCTACGTTCGGGCCGTCGCTTCGGTGAAGAACCGCAGCCTGAACATGTTCACGCTGATCGGCATGGGCGTCCTCGTCTCCTACGTTTACAGCCTGGTGGCGGCGCTTTTCCCCGAGGTCTTTCCTGGAGCGTTCCGCGAGGAGTCCGGCCAAGTGGCCGTGTACTTCGAGGCCGCGGGCATCATCGTGACCCTCGTGCTCTTGGGGCAGGTGCTGGAGCTTCGCGCGCGCAGCCAGACGGGTGCAGCGATTCAGAAGCTGCTCGGCATGGCGGCCAAGACCGCGCGTCGCATCAACGACGATGGCAGCGAAGAGGACGTCGATCTAGAGCTGGTCAAGCTTGGAGACAAGCTCCGCGTGCGCCCCGGCGAGAAGATCCCGGTAGATGGCAGCGTGCTCGATGGTCAGAGCACGGTGGACGAGTCCATGGTCACGGGTGAGCCGCTGCCCGTACGTAAGACCGAGGGTGACTCGGTCGTCGGCGCGACCATCAACGGCAAGGGCGCGCTGGTCATCCGCGCGGAGAAGATCGGCGCGGACACTCTGCTGTCGCGCATCGTCTCCATGGTCGCCGCCGCGCAGCGCAGTCGTGCGCCGATCCAGAAGCTCGCGGATCTGGTCGCGGGCTACTTCGTCCCTGCGGTGTTGCTGAGCGCGGTCGTGACCTTCGTCGTCTGGGCGCTGGTCGGTCCCGACCCGCGCATGGCCCACGCCTTGGTCAACTCCGTGGCGGTGCTGATCATCGCTTGCCCATGTGCGCTCGGTTTGGCCACGCCCATGAGCGTGATGGTCGCCACGGGCAAGGGCGCGACCGCCGGCGTGCTTTTCAAGGACGCCGAGGCCATCGAGGTGATGCGCAAGGTGACCACCTTGGTGGTCGACAAGACGGGTACGCTCACGGAGGGCAAGCCCACCGTGGTCACGTTGATGCCCACGAGTGGTCTGAGCGAAGAGGAGCTGCTCTCCCTGACGGCCAGCCTCGAGCGTTCGAGCGAGCATCCCTTGGCCGGCGCCGTGGTGGCTGCGGCCGAGGAGCGTGGTGTGGAGCTGCACACGCCCAGCGCCTTCGAGTCCGTGACGGGTAAGGGCGTTCGAGGCGAAGTCGCTGGACGTATGGTGGCGCTCGGAAACGCCGCACTGCTCGAGGATCTGGGTCACTCCACCAAGGCGCTCGCCGAGCGCGCGGCGGAGCTCTCCAGCAAGGGCCAGACCGTGATCTTCGTGGTCGTGGACGACACCCCGGCGGGGCTCGTGGGCGTTGCCGATCCGATCAAGGAGAGCACCCCCGAGGCGCTGCGGCAGCTGCACGATGAAGGTCTGCGCGTGGTCATGCTCACCGGGGACAGCCAGGCCACGGCCGAGGCTGTGGCCCGTGAGCTTGGTCTCGACGAGGTGATCGCGGGTGTGCTCCCCGATCAGAAGGCCGAGGTGGTCGCGCGCCTGCAAAAGGAGGGTCAGGTCGTGGCTATGGCGGGCGACGGAATCAACGACGCGCCCGCGCTGGCGTTGGCGCAGGTCGGTATCGCCATGGGCACGGGCACGGATGTGGCGATGGAGAGCGCGGGGGTGACCTTGGTCAAAGGCGACCTGCGTGGCATCGTTAGGGCGCGGCGCCTCAGCCGTATGACGATGGCCAACATCAAGCAGAACCTTTTCTTCGCCTTCGCGTACAATGCCCTGGGAATTCCCATCGCGGCCGGTGTGCTCTACCCGGCCTTCGGGCTCTTGCTCAGCCCCATCCTGGCGGCGGCGGCGATGAGCTTCAGCTCGGTCTCCGTGATCAGTAACGCTCTCAGGCTGCGTGGCGGAAAGCTCGGATGAGTCGAACTCTCAGCACATACATAGGTCTCGCAGGGTTGCTCTTGGTGATGGCCTGCGGCAGCACCACGCCCCACTCCGACCGGCACAACGCCCGAGGTCATCGTGAGATGGCCGAAGAAGAGGAGAACCTGGCGCAACACCATGGTGCGACGGGTCTGGAGAGCTACTCGGGCGATTCCCCTGCCATCGACATGAGCCGCGCGGACGATCATGCCGGAGATGTGTACGTGCCCGCGGGGCGTCACCAAGGTCGCGCTGCGCTGCACGAAGAGTTGGCTCAGGAACACGAGGAGGTGGCCAATTCATTGACGAATTTCCACGCTCCGACCTGTGGCGGCATGGAGGCCGAGACGCTGGTGGTCTGTCCTCTGCTGGGGCCCATGATCTCGGTAGAGGACATCAACCAGGGCATCGAGCTGACCTTGGCGGATAGCGTCGACCGCGACCGATTGCTGGCTCGTATCCAGTGCCACATCAGCTTCGCCAACACAGGCCGAGGCGCTTTGATCCACCAGTGCCCGCTCTACGTGCCCGACGTGACCGCGAGCGCAGGGGAGGGGGCCCACCGCATCCTCTTGCGCACGACTTTGCCAGGCGAGGTCGAGCGTCTGCGTCGCGAGATTCGCCAACACCTGCCCACCGGGGATTGACGCTGGCTTCCTGGGCGCACCCGCGGTCAGGTGCTGGTGAGCACGTCTTCCGCCTTGCTCGGCTGCTTGTCGGCTCTGTCGACCGGGCTTGACAGGGCGGATGCCCCGCGATGAACATGGTCGAATGGAACTCGGGGGGTACCGCTTCTTGCTAGTGGAGGATGAGCCGGTGGTGGCTCGTGCTCTGGCTGGGTTCTTTAAGCACTATGGGGAGGTGACGACCGCCGGCAGCGTCGGGGAGGCCGCGCGCTATCTCGGCACCGGCGCGATGTTCGCCGGCTTGATCGTGGACTGGAAGCTGCCCGACGGTGACGGTCTTGACGTCATCCGGGCCGCCCGCGAACAGGATCCGCGCCTGCCGATCTTGATGATGACCGGACACCTGGACGCCGACTGCATCAACGAGGTCCACGCCTTGCGCGCTGAGTACGTGGCCAAACCGGCGAGCAAGCGCAATCTCAGGGATTTCGCCAACCGCGCGACGGGCCAGATCGATGAATCCGACATCGACGCGGTCGTCCAAGCCCTTCGCCATCGCCACGGCCTGGCTCGAGCGGAGGAGCGGATCTTGAGGTTGACTCTCGGAGGTACCACCCGAGGCGAGTTGGCAGAGCAGCTCGGAGTCAGCGAAAACACGGTGAAGACCACCGTGCGCCGCCTCTTGCGTCGTGCCGGCCACGGCAGCCTCGAGGCCCTCCGGGCCCACTCCCTAGCGTCTCTTCCGTCGAGCTGAACTCGGGCCTGGGCTCGGCCTTTCGAGTTCTTGCGCACGGTCAGGGCGGATTCCCTTGACCGGAAGGGGTCTCGCCCTGTTCAATGGGCATCCCCCAGGCTCATCTCGGAGAGGCAGAGGACACCGATGTTCGCAGTGGTCATCACGGAGAAGGGCGGCGCCCAGCGGCGCATGGACTTCGACAAGAACGAGGTGACGATCGGTCGCGTCCAGGGCAACGACATCGTCTTGCCCAAGGGCAACGTGTCGAAGCGCCACTCGCGCATCGTGCTCAAGGACGGTCGCTTCATTGTCGTAGATCTGAAGAGTACCAACGGTACCTACGTCAACGGCCGCAAGATCACCTCGCCTTTGGTGGTGAAGCCCGGCGACAAGATCTACATCGGCGACTTCATCATGACCCTCGAGGAGGCGCAGGCCTCGGCGCCCGCGGCGGGCCCCCCGTCTCGCCCGGGGC
>JAADHO010000316.1 GCA_013151775.1 Deltaproteobacteria bacterium
GGGCACGGGCGCCCGCGCCGCCGTGTCCCATCACACGGTCCCGGAGGCGCGGATCTCTCGCAGCGTGTCGGCGGCCCTCAGCGGCTCGGTCACCATCGACTACTTCGACCTCGGAGAGCCCATGGCCGAGGGCGACGGACGACGCGGTGAGCTCGCGAACGGCGCCGCCTTGGGCGTCTTCTTCAGGCTCTGGGAGCGCCGGCTCACGGTCCGGGTCAGCCTCGAACCGCGCAGCAGCCCCGCCGTCTCTCTGGGTCTCCGAGATGGTCGCCCCGCGACCTTCACGAGCAGCGCCCACACCCTCGTGGCGCAGGAGCTCGGGCTGAAGGTGGACGCGAGCGAGGACGAGCCCTTCGAGGAGTCGGCGCGCAGGGCACTCGAGCGGAACGTGAAGGCGGGCCTGGTGGCGAGCTACAGCTTCGACCGTCGATTGAGCGAGGCGCGACGCAAGCTCTTGGTCGCGGCGATCACGGACGAGGGCAGCTTCCGCATCGAGACCCCGGGCAAGACCAGCGATTTTCCGGATCCGGATCGTGTGGCGCTGCTGCGCGGCAGCCTCCCCGCCCTGCTGCTCGAGGCAGCGCGTGAACGCCTCGATGCACGCGACCTCGAGAGCGTGACGGGAGACGCCGAGACTCGACTCGAGCTGCTGGGCGGCGCCCACCGGATCTTCCGAGCAGCCGAGGTGGAGCCTGAGCTGGTGCGTCTGCTCGAGCGCAACGACGGCGTCGACCCGCGTGACCTCGCCGCTGCGCTCCCCACGGCCCTGGGCGCGCCGGGTCTGCTGATCGCGCTGGCGCAGATGGGGGCTCTGCGCTTGGCTCGAGGCGAGGCTCGACAGACGAACGACACGCCCTTCTCGGGTGGAGCGATCCTGCGAGCCCAGGCGCGCGCGCTGGACGGGGACTATTTCGAGATCCTCGGCGTGCCCCTGGACGTGCGCGCGACCGAGCTCGAGTCGGCGCACGCGCGGCGCCTGGCGGAGCTGCAGATCCCGCGTGGGCTGCTGGAGCAAGACCCTCGACTCGCGGCCGCACTGCGCGACGCCCTCTCGGGCCTGGACGAGGCCTACCGTGTGCTCCGCGTGGACTCCCTGCGCGCGCGCTACCGAGCGGCGCTCTCCGGCTAGCTCGCCTCAGCTTTTGGGGCTGGCGCTCGGCCGCCGCTGTATTAGGTTGAAGCTCTACGATAACGAGCCACGCCCGTGGCCCCAGACTCCGAGTCCCGATGGCCATTCGCCCCATCCTGCACTATCCCGACAAACGCCTGCGCACCCCTGGCAAGCCCATTGAAGACTTCGGGCCCGAGTTTCAGAAGCTGGTCGACGACATGGCCGAGACCATGTACGCGGCGCCCGGCGTCGGCCTCGCCGCGCCTCAGCTCGGGGAGTCTCTGCGCCTCTTCATCATCGACATCGCCACGGAGGAGGAGGCGGCCAGCGACCTGCGCGTCTTCGCCAACCCTGAGATCTTCGAGCTCGAGGGCGAGGTGCTCTACGAAGAGGGCTGCCTCTCGTTCCCCGGCATCCGCGAGGACGTGGTGCGCGCCGAGAGGGTGCGCGTGCGGGCACAAGATCGCCACGGCGAGCGCTTCGAGCTGCAGGCCGACGAGCTGCTCGCGATCGCGCTTCAGCACGAAAACGACCACCTCGACGGAAAGCTGATGATCGACCACCTCAGCCTGCTCAAGCGGCGACTCGTGCACCGCAACCTCACACGCAGGGCGGCCGAGGGCGCCGTCGCCGAGTGATGGACGACGAGCCGCGCCCGCGCGCCATCTTCTACGGCAGCCCGGACTTCGCCATCTCCTGCTTGGACGCCACGGCGAGCCTCTGTGACGTCCGCTTGGTGCTCTGCCAACCCGATCGACGCTCGGGACGCGGGATGAAGCTGAGACCACCGCCAGTAAAAGTGCGCGCCCTCGAACTCGGTCTCGAGGTGGCGCAGCCCACGCGCATGCGTGACCCGGAGTTGGCCGTCCGCCTGCGGGCCCTCGAGGCCGACATCGCCGTGGTCGTCGCCTACGGGCGCATCCTGCCGCAAGCGCTGCTCGACGCGCCGCGCCTCGGAAGCGTGAACGTGCACGCCTCGATCCTGCCTCGCTACCGCGGCGCCGCGCCGATTCAGTGGGCCATCGTGCGAGGCGAGACGCGGACTGGCGTGAGCCTGATGCAGATGGACGCGGGCCTCGACACGGGCCCCGTGCTCGCCCTGCGCGAGACGCCCATCGGCCGGGACGAGACGGCGGGCGATCTGAGCGATCGGCTGTCTCGGCTGGGAGCCGAACTCTTGCGTGACTCGCTACCGCCGCTGCTCCGAGGTGAGCTCTCGCCCCAACCGCAGAACGACGACCAGGCGACCCTGGCGCCGCTCTTGAACCGGGACCACGGCCGCATCGACTGGACGCAGCCCGCCGCGCGCATCCACGATCAGGTGCGCGGGCTCTCGCCCTGGCCGGGCACCTCGACCACCCGTGGAGGCGCACGCCTGCGCGTTCATCGCGTGCAGGTCTTGCACGGCGAGTCCCGTGAAGGGCCGCCTGGGCGCGTCCATGTCGAGGGCAAGGGTCGCGCGATCGTCAGCTGCGGCGAGGGCGCGCTGCTGCTCGAGGAGCTGCAAGAGGACGGGCGCCGGCGTGGCTCCGTGCGCGACTTCATCGCGGGTCGGCGCCTGGTCGACGGTGATGTCCTGGGAGACAGCGCGTGAAGATCTACACCAAGACGGGCGACGACGGCACCACGGGGCTCTTCGGTGGCGGACGCGTGCAGAAGTCGGACGCGCGCGTCGAAGCCTATGGCGATGTGGACGAGCTAGGCAGCGTGCTCGGGTTGGCGAGGGCGCAGCTGACGCGCGACGGCGGGCGCGAGCTGCTCGCGAGGATCCAGTCGCGGCTCTTCGATCTGGGCGCGGAGCTCGCGTCCACTCCGGGTCGCGAGCTGAAGCTGGGCGCCGTCACGCGCATCGACGAGCAGAGCGTGGCCGAGCTAGAGCGCGCCATCGACGACGCACAGTCGCCTCTGCCCGAGCTGACGAGCTTCGTGCTCGCGGGCGGCAGCGTGGGAGCCGGCTGGCTGCACCTCGGGCGCACTGTCTGCCGCCGGGCCGAGCGGCAGCTCGTGCGTTTGGCGCAGACGGAAGAGATCCGCCCGGTCACGATCCACTACCTGAACCGCCTCAGCGATCTGCTCTTCGTCCTGGCGCGCGCCGAGAATCACGCCCAAGGCGTCGCAGACGAGCCCTGGCTCGGACGAAAGGGCGAGTAGAGCCGCCGCAGCCCACAGGGGGGCTTGACCCGCGGGGTCCAGATCCGTAGCTTGAAAAGCGGTCCCTC
This sequence comes from Deltaproteobacteria bacterium, assembly GCA_013151775.1. Taxonomy (GTDB): domain Bacteria; phylum Myxococcota_A; class Polyangia; order Polyangiales; family Houyiibacteriaceae; genus JAADHO01. The sequence continues at coordinate 3,331 of JAADHO010000316.1, forward strand.
TATCCGCCTCGTGTGGAAGAAGTTTTTGAGAATCCCCTATATTAGTCGATCGGGAATCTCCTCGTTCGTGTTGTGCCGGCCCGGCGATCGTCATCGGGAAGCCTGAAGCGAGCGACATCCATTCCCACCTACGCCAAGTAGGGGTTCGGCTTCGTCTATCCCACGGGCAGGACGGTAAGGACTGAAGAAGGGTCGGCGCGAGCCGGCCCTTCGATTTGCGGCTCGGCGAGGCACGCGGCCAGGCGGTAAGCCGCTCATGGCCTCCGGCTCCTCGAGGCGCCCCTGTGGGGCCAGACGGGGTCCAGGAGCGAGCGCCCCCGCAGCGGCCGACCGAGCGGTAGATCGCTACCGCGACCGAGGCCGCGAGGCGGTAAGCCGCTCATGGCCCCCGGCTGGCCCCACAGGATCAGGTCTTGTGGGGCGTCGCCTTCAGCGCCGCCTTCCCATTCTTCACGTAGACGCTGAAGGATACGCGCTTGGCGCCGTGCTTGCTGATGATCTGGTCGCGGTTCTTCTCGAGGGTGCCACGGAACTTCTCGAAGGAGAGGCCGGCGGTCGCCTCGTTGCAGCGCCGCTTGGTCTCGATGAAGTCATC
>JAADHO010000042.1:0-21519 GCA_013151775.1 Deltaproteobacteria bacterium
GACTGCGACCGACTCGGCCGCCGACACGGACTCGGGGACCGCACTGGACTCGGGGACCGCGCTGGACTCGGGCATGGGAGATGCGGGCAGCGGGACATGCGCCCCCGGTTTTCGTGCGATGCTCTCCTACGATCAGGCGGGCGACGCGCTGGGCTCCGACTTCCTGAGCTGGCGCCGTTCCGTGGTCGACGACACGCACTCGGTCAGCAATGGCCGCGGCGTTCGGGTCCGCACGAATCCTGGCGCCGAGCCGCTCCCAGCCTGCTCCGGCAGCCTCACCTTCGCGGGTCGCAGACGCCTGCCGGCGCCCGTCCCCCAGGGCAGCACGATCTGGTTTCGGATCTTTCAGTACATCCCGAGCGAGTTCAGCTTCGGCTTCAAGTACACGCGCTCGACGCCCGGCGACTGCGACGCGGCCAGGGCCTGCGGCCAGCAATGCGACGGAAGCGGCAACCTGAAGTGGCTGGTCTTCGCGCCCGACATGGCCACCGCGCGCATCTACCTCGTGGCCCCCGTCGTGCGCCGCGCCGTGCGTCGTACCAACCCCCGGATCCGCATCATCTCTGAGGCGCTCCACCGTCCGGGGGACTTCGCCGGAGTCGACCTGCCGCGCGACCGCTGGTTCTCGCTCCAGATGGCCGTGCGCGTCTCCGACGGAGACGACGGCTTCATCCGCGCGTGGATCGACGACGACTACCTCGGCGAGGTCACGGGTCGCACGACGGTCACGGGCGCGTCGCTCAACGAGTGGGGCATGGGCGACTACTGGAACGGCGTGCCCTGGACGGACGGCGCACCCGGTCGCACGGACTTCTGGATCGACGAGGTCATCGTCGCGTCCGACGCCCCAGGTTACGACGCGCCCACGGGCGTAGACGACGGAGGACGCGCGTTCATCCCTGCATGCGCGTCGCAGACCTCACGCCCTGAGCCCGCCGACGACGCGTACAGCCATCGGCGCACTTGGGCTTCGTGGTCAGCAGATGGGCACGGTGCTCATGAAGAAGTCGCACGCGCCCGCACGTTGGGCCGTCCAAGCTTCCAGCTCGCCTACAGTGCATATCCCACTGGCGGTGAAGGCGGCGGCGCAGTCGGCGACGGTGTTGACTGTGTAGTTGACGGATCCGCACCGATTCACGTAGCCGGTCCCCCCCAGGAAGGCGTTCATCCAGCCGCACAGCTGGACCTTGTCTGCATCGGTGAGATCCGTGAGGAGGGTGCTGGGGTCGACCGTTGAAGCGTCGCAGGCGCCCATCGCGTCACAGGTCCATCCGAACGACGGGTGGCAGGCATTGCAGCCGTCAGACGCGACTGCATTTTCGTCGTCGCATTCTTCCTGTGCCGATTGGATCACACCGTCGCCGCAGGAGGCGATCGTCATTGTGCAGTCGCTCGAGCAGTACTCCGTCCAGGCACTGTCCGTCGGATCGCACACCTCGGAGTCGACGGTGATCCCATCGCCACAGACGGGATCGCACGCCGTCCCATCGCCGCAAGTCCAACCCGTCTCCACCTCACATACCAAACTGCAACCGTCACGGTCGATCTGGTTGCCATCATCGCACGTCTCGGAACCGGCGACCTGTCCGTCCCCACAGACCGGCCCGCTGCACCCGGATATGCCCACGCTCAGAATGCAGAGCACCTGCCAGAACGACATCTTCTTGGTCATGAACTTTTCTCCCTCGTTTGCGTTGGCGCATGTTGGCCAGGCGAATCGAGTCCGGAGAATGATAGTGTGCGCACACGATGTCAACCATTGATCGGGGCCGCGGACACGCAGGATCGGGGCTAGGTGGCCAATAGCTGGCGAGTGCCGTCGGGCTAGTTGTCCGCTTCGAAGCGAAGCTGGTAGCTGCGTGAGCGGAAGCCGAGTTTCAACTCCGAGCCAGCAACGAGCAGGGCGACTCCGTCGTGGTCGCTGCAGATCGGCACCTCGATGCTGTGCACTTTGCGGACGCTCACGGGCGCGACGAGCGCCGCGGTGGCTCCCAGGGCATCGCTGCCTTCGATCTTGCGGAAACCAGTCGCAGCTCGATCGCACATGGGGCAGATCGGAGTCTGGTCGGCGCCCAATGGCCATGCGATGCCTGCCTCTGGCATCGGAGTGGTAAAGACCGGGAAGTCGGCGATGCGCTCATTGGGCACGAGGGCCATGGTCTCAGTGCCTTCCGACCAGGCACCGCAGCCGTCACACTGCATCGTGCGCGCCATCTTGGTGAACTGGAACTTCAGGGCCTGGCCACAGCTCGGGCACGGGGCTTCGCCAAAGCCGCCTTGCATCGACTTTCCGGCGAGTCCGCCGAAGCCCGCGAAGACTAGGAAGGCCCCTCCCGCATAGCCGTAGCCCCCCCAATCGAACATGACGGTGGCGACGATCAGCCCGACGCCCACCAAACCTAGAACGCCTAGATAGATGCTGACGGCCTTGTCTTTCCCGGCGTCCGTGCTGACTGCGGTGGCTTCCGTGCTCATGCTCGATCCTTTGCGCATTCTGTTGGCGATGGGCAAGACCTAGGCCGGCGTGCCCGACGTGAAGCCGCCCGAGTTCTGCCTACGCCCGCCATCGCCCACATCTTCCCCAGTGAGCGCGAATCTATCAAGCTTCGCCTGCGGCGTCTGGGTCACGCTCGGAGCAACTGGGCCTGAGGCGGGCGGAGGTGATCGACGCCTGAGTGTGCGAAGGAGTAACCTCCGCCCATGCCGACGCTCGACTCCCTCTCCGTGCACTTCCGCAACCGCCTGCTCTACTACCACGAGCTGACGGAGCAGCTCCGGACGTGGGCCGACGCCTACCCGGAGGTCTGTGCACTCTCGTCGCTGGGACAGACGCCCGAGGGACGCGAGCTGTGGCTTCTGACCATCGGTCGCGAGCCGGAGCGCAAGCGACCGAGCGTGTGGGTGGACGGCAACATGCACGCCGTGGAGTTGAGCGGCACGAGCGTGGCACTGGGCATCGCGGAGGACGTGCTGCGGCTGCACACGGAGCCCGACGCTGACGTGGCCGGGCTGCCTCCGCATCTGCGTGAGGCGCTGCGCGACGTGCGCTTCTTCATCATGCCGCGCATCTCTCCGGACGGCGCCGAGGCCGTGCTCACGACGGGACGCTACGTGCGCTCCGTACCTCGCGACGCGCGCGGGGACCGAAACGAGACCCACTTCGTCTGCTCCGACGTGGACGGCGACGGCCTCTCCCTCGTCATGCGGCGGCAGGATCCCGCGGGCGATTTCGTCGAGTCGAGCGAGCTACCCGGGCTGATGCTGCCGCGCCGACTCGAAGACGAGGGGCCCTTCTACGCCATCTACCCCGAGGGCTTCGTCGAAGGCTGGGACGGACACACGGTGCCGGCGCCGGGGTTTCTCAGCGACAACGAGCCCGACCTCAACCGCAACTTCCCCTACGACTGGCGGCCCGAGCACGAACAGATGGGCGCCGGTCGCTACCCCGGCAGCGAGCCCGAGTCGCGCGCCGTGATCGAGCACGCCGTCGCCCACCCCGAGATCTTCGCCTGGCTCAACCTCCACACCTTCGGCGGCGTCCACATCCGGCCCCTCGGTCACTCCGAAGACAACAAGATGGAGCCGAGCGACCTGGCCCTCTATCGGCAGATCGAGGCCTGGACGGACGAGTTCACGGGCTACCCCATGGTCAGCGGCTTCGAGCAGTTCACCTACGAGCCCGGGAAGCCACTGCGCGGTGACCTCTCGGAGTTCGCCTACGAGCAGCGCGGCTGCATCTCCTGGGCGTGTGAGATCTGGGATCTCTTCGAGCAGGTCGGGCTGCCGAAGCCCAAGCGCTTCGTCGACCGCTACACACACCTCGATCGCGAGGAGCTGATCAAGCTCGCCGAGTGGGATCGAGACGAGAACGACGGCAAGTGCCTGCCGCCGTGGCGCCCTTTCACTCACCCGCAGCTCGGCGAGGTCGAGGTCGGAGGGCTCGATCCACGCTTCGGCCTCTGGAACCCACCGCGCGGGAAGCTGCCCGAGATCTGCGCAGGCATCAGCAAAGCCTACCTGCGCGTCGCAGCCATGCTGCCGCGGGTGGAGATCACAGTGGGCGAGCCGGAGTCCCTCGGCGACGGTCTGCATCGTGTCGTCTGCACGATCCAAAACCACGGCTACCTGCCGAGCTACGGCCTCGCCTCGTCCAAGAAGCACACGTGGAACGAGGAGCTGCTCTTCGAGGCGAGCGGAGACGGCCTCGAGGTGCTCTCGCCGAGCTTCGGGCGCACGCATGTCGGCCACCTCGAGGGCTGGGGCCGCGGACGCTTCGGCGGCGGCGCGGCGCTCTACTTCCTGCGCTCGCGCGGCAACGCACAGAGCCGCCGCGTCGTGCTCACCGTCCGAGGTCGAGGCCGGCTGAAGCTGCGCCTGCGCGGACCACGCATCGGCGACGTGAGCGCAGAGATCGAGCTCGAGTGAGCAACACTCAGCGGGCGACCCACTCGTGGCGCTGGATGCCGTAGAGCTGGATGTCGTGGCGCGTGCCGTCGGGGTCGACGCTGTAGCTGCGCAGCACGCCCTCGAGGCGCATGCCCGCCTTCTCGGCCACGCGGGCGCTGGCGCGGTTGTCGCCACTGCAGCGCCACGAGAGACGCAAGAAGGGCCAATCGGTGAAGCCCCAGCGCAGCAGCTCGGCCAAGACGCGCGAGGCCAGCCCTTTGCCCGCCTCGTCGGCGCGCACCCACATGCCCACTTCGCCCATGCCCTCGGCGAGCCAGCCGTCGTGCCCGAAGAAGCCCGTGCCGCCGAGCACGCGACCGTCCGGCGCTAGCACGGCCATGTCGCACTTGTCGGCGGTCAAGTATCGGGCGCACGCGTCACGCGCGTAGCGCTCGGAGTCTTCTGGCGATGCATGCTTGTCGACCCAAGGCATGAACACGCGCAGGTGACTCCGCGACGAGTCGACAGCTTCGAACAGAGCCGCCCCGTCGCCCGCGCGCCACGAGCGCAACACAAAGCTCCGCGCGCGCCACCCATCGGGCGGGAAGAAGCTCTGCGTGTCGGCCGAGGTCACGCCCCAGCCTAGAGGACTCGGGACGAGGACGCGATCGCTAGATGTTGCCGAAGGCCTCGTCCGTGAGCTGAATCGCGCTCTCGTCAGCCGCGGCGATGGCGCGGGCGTTGGCGACCACGAAGGGCAAGGCGTTGATGGCGAAGTAGCGCGCCGCCGAGATCTTCCCGTTGTAGAAGTGCACGTCGGGGTGCGTCTCCGACACATCCTTCAGCTTCTCACGGGCGATCACCGCCTGCTCGAGCAAGAGCCAACCGACAGCGAGCTCGCTCATCATGCTCAGGAAGCGCTCGGAGCAGAGGGGGATGTGCTGCATCTGCCCGCTTTGGAACCAGCCGAGGAACTGCATCGTCGTGCCGCCGACGGCCTCGTGGGCCTTCTTGAGGCTCTTGACGGCCAAGGCGAGCTCCTCGTCCTCGGCGTACTTTCCGATGAACTTCTGGATGTCGCCCAAGAACGCCTGCGTGTTCTTGCCGCCGCCCTGACCGAGCTTGCGCCCGACGAGGTCGAGGGATTGGATGGCGTTGGTGCCCTCGTAGATGCTGAAGATCTTCGAGTCGCGACAGTACTGCTCGACGGGATGATCCTGCAGATAGCCCGCGCCGCCGTAGACGGAGATGGCCTTGGCGCAGATCAGGAAAGATTGATCCGAGGAGTAGGCCTTGACCAGAGGCGTGAGCAGGTCGACCTGCCCCGCGTGATAGGCGGCCGCCTCGTCGTCCTTGCCCTCGAGCACCTCGAAGCGATCCTGGTGCATGGCGAGCTTCACGATCAGCGCGCGGATGCCCTCGACCCGCGCCTTCATGTCGAGCAGATCTTGGCGCACGTTCGGGTGCTGGATGATCGCCACGCGCGGCGCCTCGGGGTTCTTCCAGTCCTTGATGGACGAGCCCTGCTTGCGCTCCTTGGCGTACTCGAGCGCGTTCAGGTAGGCGCTGCTCGCGACGGCGAGGCCCTGAAGCCCCACACCGATGCGCGCCGTGTTCATCATGTGGAACATCTGGCGCATGCCCTGATGCTCCGCGCCTCCCACCAGCTCACCGATGCAGCCTCCGTCTTCGCCGAAGGCGAGCTGACACGTCGCCGAGCCGTTGATGCCCATCTTGTGCTCGATGCCCGCGACCTTGATGTCGTTGTCCTCGAGCAGCTTGCCGTCCTCGTCCACGCTGACACGAGGCACGATGAAGAGACTGAGCCCCTTGGTGCCCGCCATGGCGCCATCGATGCGCGCCAAGGCGAGGTGGATGACGTTCTCGGCCACGTCGGCGTCGCCAGCGCTGATGAAGATCTTGCCGCCCGTGATGGCGTAGCGCCCATCCTCGAGCTTCTTGGCGCTGGTCGTGGCGGCGCCCACGTCGCTGCCCGCCTCGGCCTCCGTCAGACACATGGTGCCGGACCACGTCCCGTTGAACATCTTCTCGAGGTAGAGCTTCTTCTGGCGATCCGTGCCGAACTCCTCGATCAACTCCGCGGCGCCCACGGTCAGCCCGGGGTACATGGAGAAGGAGGTGTTGGATCCCGAGAGCAGCTCCTCGGCGCAGACACCGAGCGTGCGCGGCGCGCCCTGACCGCCCCACTCCTCAGCCACGGTCAGGCTCTTCCAGCCCGCCTCGTAGAGCTTCTTCCACGCCTCGGGGAAGCCGTCCGGCGTCTTCACGCGGCCGTCCTCGACGCGGCAGCCCTGCTGATCGCCGTTCTGATTCAGCGGACCCGTGACGTCACAGGCGAAGCGGTAGAGCTCGTCGATCACAGCGACGACCGTCTCCTCGTCCCAGTCGACGTAGGGCTCGTTGCCCAGCAGGTCCCCGAGGCCGAACTGCTCGAAGAGCAAGAAGCGATAGTCTCGAAGATCGGCCTTGTAACGGTTGATCGCGTGCGCCACGAATACCTCCTGGGTTGGACTCGCCGGTGGGCGTTTTCTGCGCATTCGCGGGCAATCGCGTGCGCCAGCGAGCGGGAATCTGCTCCCCATGCTGCAATGCGTCAAGGCCAGGACCAATTCGGAGGGCAATCTCTGCCGCTGGCATGGTAAAGTTCGGACGCGCCGAGCCACGGGGGACGGCGCGTTTGCGCGATGCACGGGGTGGACATGGGATCGAAAAGTGGAATCTGGGCGGCTCTTTTCCTGGCGCTCAGCGCGCTGACGGCCTGCGGAGGCGGCTCTCCGCCGACGGAGGACGCGAGCACGGACGCCGCACCGCGCGCCCTCTGCACGGCGGACTCGGAGTGCGACGACGGCCTCTTCTGCAACGGTCCCGAGCTCTGCGCACCGGACGATCCCCGCGCCGACGTGGATGGCTGCGCTCCGGGCAACGACCCCTGCCTCACCGGGCAGCGCTGCGACGAGGCCGAGGCCCTGTGCCGCTCCGTCTGCTCCGTGATCGCCGACGCCGACGGCGACGGACACGACGCCATCGCCTGTGGCGGCGACGACTGCGACGACACCTCCGCCGAGCGCTTCCCGGGCAACGTCGAGGTCTGCGACGAGTTCGATCGCGACGAGGACTGCGACCCCACGACCTTCGGCACCAAGGACGACGACTCGGACGGATTCGTCGACTCCCTCTGCTGCAACACGCAGGCGGACGGCTCGAGCGTCTGCGGTGACGACTGCAACGACCGACGACGCGACGTGCACCCGGGCAACGCCGAGGTCTGCGACCACCTCGACAACAACTGCAACGGCGCCACCGACGAGGGCGTGACAGTGATGGGCTTCGCCGACGAGGACTTCGATCTCCACGGTGACTCCTCGGCGCCCATGGAGGAGTGCGCGGGCACGCCCGGCTTCTCCAGCGTCTCCGACGACTGCAACGATGGCGACCCCGACATCCACGGCGCGCAGGTCGAGATCTGCGACGGCAAGGACAACAACTGCAACGGCGAGACGGACGAGTCCCCCGCCGCCGTGAGCTGGTACCCGGACGAGGACGACGACGGCTTCGGCGCTTCCGGCAGCGACGTGATCGTCTCGTGCATCCCGGTCCCGGGTCGCTCGATCCGCTCGAGCGACTGCGACGATACGGACCGCGCCAAGAGCCCCGCCTCGCCCGAGCGCTGCAACGGGCGCGACGACGACTGCAACGGGCGCGCGGACTTCGAGGCGCGTCCGGGCGACTTCGAGGACGACGACGGAGACGGCTTCCCCGATCAGATCTGCGGCGGCAACGACTGCGACGACACGAACCCGAACGTCTACCCGGGCGCACCGGAGCTCTGCGACGGCATCGACAACGACTGCGACGGCGTGGTCGACGGTGCCGACGCGGGGGCGCAGTGGTACCTCGATCTCGACCACGACGGCTACGGCGACGAGTCCCTGCCAGCGATCGAGAGCTGCGATCCTCAGCCCGGACGCGTGCCGCGCGGCGGAGACTGCGACGACGCAGACGCCACGATCCACCCTGGCGCCGCGGATCCTTGCGGCGGCGGTGACCAAGACTGCGACGGAGACACGGACGAGGACGGCGTGCGCTTCGCCTTCTTCGCCGACTCGGACGGCGACGGCTTCGGCGACGACTCGGCGGCGCCCATCTTCGCCTGCCTGCCCGGAGTGGGCCGCACGGCGCTGCCCGGCGACTGCGCCGACGACGACCCGAACGTCTTCCCCAACGCGCCCGAGATCTGCAACATGGTCGACGACGACTGCGACGGCGACGTCGACGAGGACGCTCCCCAGACCTGGTACGAGGACGGCGACGGCGACGGCCACGCGGCCGCTGGCGCGACGGGCATGACGACCTGCTCACCGCCCGCGGGCTGGGTCTTGCCCAACGACGACTGCGACGACAGTGACCCCGCGGTGTTCGCCGGCGCCACGGAGATCTGCGACGGGCGCGACAACGACTGCGATGGCACCAACGACAACGGCGCAGATGCCGACTGCGTCGTGATGGGCGGCATGGGCGCGTGCGTGACCGGGCGCTGCGAGATCGCCAGCTGCGTCACTGGACGCGCCGACTGCGACAGCGACTACGTGGACGGCTGCGAAGCGGAGACCAGCACGAACCGAGCCCACTGCGGGGGCTGCGGCATGGCCTGCGGACTCAGCGACACCTGCGGCACGACTACGGCGGGCGCGTGCGACGCCTCACCGCTGCTCGGGATGCGTTCCGGACAGGGGCACACGCTGATCCTGCGTCGTACGGGCGGGTTGATCAGCTGGGGCGACAGCCGGCAGGGTCAAGCGGGGACGGGAAGCACGGCGAACGTGCCGACGCCCGCCGCCTCGGCTCAGGGTCCGTTCCGACAGGTCAGCGCGGGTTCGACTCACTCCTGCGGCACACTGACCAATGGGCACGTGCGCTGCTGGGGATCGAACAGCCAGGGCCAGCTCGGCGATGGGTCCTTCACGAATCGACCCAGCGGGGCCGAGGTCCAGGGCATCACGAATGCCGTGCAGGCCAGCGCGGGAGACTTCCACTCGTGCGCCGTGCTCGACACGGGGGAGGTGAAGTGTTGGGGCTGGAACAGCGTGGGTCAGCTGGGCAACGGCGCCACGTCCGCCGCGCGTACGGCGCCCATCCTGGTGGTGGGCATTCCGGGCAACGCGGTCGAGGTGCGCTCCGGCATGAAGTTCAATTGTGCGCGCTACGAGACCAGCCCTGCGGGCACCTTCGGCGTGGCGTGCTGGGGCGAGAACGCGGCAGGAGCTTTGGCCGACGGGACGCTCGTCAACCGCAGCCGCGCGGCACCCGTCGTCGGCTTGCCACCAGACGTCCTGGGCCTCTCCATCGGGACGGCCTATCATATGTGCGCGCGGACCTCCACGGGCGCCGCCTACTGTTGGGGCACGGGCGTCGGCGGAAGCGCTCCGCAACAGGTGCAGGACTCGAGCGGAGGCTCGCTCGCCAGCGTAGCGAGCATCGCCGTCGCTCGAGCGTCGAGCTGCGCCACGACAGGACCGGGACCCGGTCGGCAAGCCTGGTGCTGGGGCAGCAATAGCATGGGAGAGCTCGGGATCGGCGTGGCCACGGGCGTCAAACCGCAGGCGCAACGGGTTCTCATGCCCGCAGGCTCGGCGCCGCTCTCCGATGTGCTGGAGATCTCCGCGGGCTGGCAATTCGCCTGCGCTCTCAGAACCAGCGGAGAGGTCTTCTGCTGGGGCCGCGAGTATCTGGGCCGGCTGGGCAACGGCAATGACGCGCTCTCGGGAATTCAGCCCCGTCCTGTGCGAGCCATCGGCATCCCCTGATCGCGCGAAGGCACTTCCCCCTCAAGCTCGGCGCGAGCCGGCCGTTCTCGAAGGTGTGAACCTAGAGACCGTGCCCGCGCCTCCTCCCTGCAGCCTCGCCGACGCCGTGCTCGAGGAGCTCTGGTTTGGCGACGACGACCCGCAGCGGAGCAGTCTGGAGGCGTCCCAGAGCCTGGCCTCGGCGGTGGCCGACGCCACCGGGCTCAAGTCCTTTCCGGCGGTGGCTCAGCGCGTGCTCGCCCTGCTCGCGGAGCCCGACGTTCAGCTCTCGAAGGTGCAGGAGGCCATGGAGGCGGATCCTTCCTTGGCGTCCCAGCTGCTGCGCCTGGCGAACTCCGCCGCCTTCCGACCTCGCCGGCCCTACAGCTCTCTGGAGCAAGCCATCGTGCGCTTGGGCACGCGCCAGGTCTCGGACTTGGTGGCCGGGGTGGCTACCCTGGGGCTCTTTCGGGAGACCGGCGGCATCGGCCCGCGAGTGCGCGACCACTCGGTGGGCGTGGCCGCCATCGCCCGCGTGCTCGCGACCCAAGCGCGGGATCCCGCTGTGGGCGTCGCCTTCCTCGCGGGGCTGCTGCACGACGTGGGCAAGCTGCTCTCGCTGCAGGTCGCGGAGATGCCCTACGAAGCGCTCCCCGACGAGCTGCTCGAGGCGCCCGACCGTGTCCACGTGGAGGAGCGAGTGCGCCTCGGCTACGACCACGCCGTGCTCGGAGCCCATGTGCTTCAGAAGTGGAACATGGACAGCCTGCTGACTCAGGTCGTGGCCTGGCATCACCAACCCGTGCGCGCCTACGAGGCCGGCGGAGACGTGGCCAAGGTGGTCGCCTACCTGCGCGTAGCGAACCGCGCCGAGTACCTGCTCGCACGCGACGAGAAGCCCGACGACGCCATCTTCGAGAGCTTCGCGAAGGACGCCGCGAACAGCTGGCTCGACCACTCGGCCGACGTCTACCGTGCCCTCTGGCCCGAGCTCAACGACGCCCGGCAGGACCTGCTCGCGGCCTTGGGCTGATCGACTTCAGCGCTCGTAGCGGAGGCCCGCGCCCTGACGGATCGTGAGCGGGTAATTCGCGGGCACGTCCGTGAACGTCTCGACGCTGCCGGCCGCGTCGGGCCAGCGCACCTCGATGGAGTCGATGACGCAGGCGTCACCGAGACCGACGACGAGGTCGATCTCGTCCTGCATGCCGAAGTGGCCGTGGCCCGCCTGCAGCTCGCGAGTGATCGTCACGTCCCCAGCGGTGATCACCACGCGCGCGCCGATGGCGCTGCCGTTGGCGCCGCCCGCCGCCGCGCCGGCGCCCACCAAGTGGATGCGCGTCCAGTCGTTCTGAGCGCCGCTGGTGTTCTCGTACACGTGCACCTCGGGACCGTCGGGCCAGGACATGCGGCAGTCGCGCGCGGTCGACGAGGTCACGACGAGATCGAGATCGCCGTCGCGGTCGAGGTCACCCACGGCCATGGAGGGCGCGCAGGGGTGATCGAGTCCGTCGGCCACGGCCTGCTCCTCGAAGGTGCCGTCCGGCTGCTGCCGGAAGTAGAGCAGGCGGTTGTCCGGGTAGTCGCTCGCGCCGAGCAGCACGTCCATCAGACCGTCTCCGTCGAGATCCGCGAAGGCCGCGCCGATGCCGCCCTCGTTCCACGACGCGCCCACGCGCGGGATGGCGAGCCCCGTCACGTCGTTGCCCGGGCGCGCGAAGGTCGGCACGCCGTCGGCGTCTAGGCCTTGGTTGACCAAGAGCTGACTCGAGTCGCTCGAGTCGCCGATGTGCCAGTGATGGATCTCCGCCGTGTAGAGCTCGGGCAGGCCGTCGCCCGTGACGTCGGCGCAGGCCGTGCTGAAGCTGTTGCCGCCGAGCCGGAAGGGTCGATCGTCGGTGCCCGCGTTCCAGCCCACCCGGTCGCAGCCGATGCGCGGCGGCGGCGCGCTGCAAGCGCCGGTGGTCTGGCAATAACAACGGTAGAACTCGTTATCCGTGTAGTCGAGCTCGTCGTCCGCGTCGAAGCCCGAGGCCTCGCCCACGTCGACGAAGCCCGCCTCCGTGCGCAGCCAGAGCTGATTCCACTGCCGCCCATAGGCGCTGACGAGCAGGTCCGAGTCGCCGTCCGCGTCCACGTCGCAGGCCGTCACGCCGTAGGTCGGGCGCGAGGCGTCGCGCTCACCCGGGGCGCCACGCGTGTCCATGCCCATGGCCTCGGACACGTCCTCGAACCCGCCCGCGCCGTCACCGCGCAGCAGCCTGTCGGGGTTGCCGAAGAGCGAGCGCCCGTAGCTGAAGTACCAATAGCCCATGAAGAGATCGAGGCGACCGTCGCGATCGTAGTCGAGGAAGGTGCCGGAGCTCGTGCTCACGGCGCGATCGTCTTCGAAGCCGCGCACGCCGACCTGAGGCGGCGCGAGCGTGAACGTACCCGTGCCGTCGTTGAGCAGGATCTCCGAGCGGTCGCCGGGATCTGTGTCGGGCGCGTTGCGATCCGAGTAGGTGCCGCTGAGCGCGTCGAGGTCTCCGTCGTCGTCGAGATCGGCGAAGATGGCGAACTGCGCCGAGCGCCCGGTATTGGCCACGGGCTCGCGCAGGGCGCCGTAGTTCGACTCGCGCGTGCGATCGACGAAGCGCCGCCCACCGGCGCCGTCGTCGCGGTTCATCAGTACGTGATACGGCCACGCCTTGGGCTCCGCCGTGAAGTCCGCGCGGTCGTGGTTGCCGGTCTTGTGCACGACCAAATCCACATAGCCGTCTCCGTCGAGGTCGGCCAAGGCGGCGCGCCCCGCGAGCACGTCGAGTCCCCAGGCCGCGGTCACGTCGCGAAACTCGGGCGCCCCCGCACGACCTGGCGCGCAGCGATCCGCGGGACGCGTCTCACCCGCGTCGGAGACGTTTCCATCGACCGCCGCGTCGGGCGATCCTGCGTCGGAGGCCGAGCCCGAGCCACCGCACGCCGAGGCCGAGATCAGCACCAAAACCAAGAACCGAGAGGAGCGCATATCAGCAACATGGCACTGAGTGCCTGTTTGGTGCAAGGCGGCGCCCTTCCAACTTCTGCGTGTATGCTCGCGCCCATGCGCTACGTGACGCTCCCCAACACAGACCTCGAGGTCTCGGAGGTGGGCTTCGGCGCCTGGGCTGTGGGCGGCAAGTGGTGGGGCGACGACGTGCGCGACGAGGACTCCGTCGCCGCCGTCCGGCGCGCCCTCGAGCTCGGCGTCACGCTCTTCGACACGGCGCCTCTCTACGGCCACGGCCACGCTGACGAGGTCCTGAGGCGTGCCCTCGGGAAGCGGCTCTCGGAGGTCACCGTCGCCACCAAGGTGGGCGTGCGCTGGGACTCGAGCGGCGAGCACGCTCAGAGCGATCTGTCGCCGACCTTCGTGCGCGAAGACTGCGAGGCGAGCCTGCGCCGACTCGGCGTGGAGACGCTCGACCTCTTGCAGGTGCATTGGCCCTGTGAACAGGACACACCGCTGACGGAGACCCTCGAGACGCTGCGGGCGCTGAAGCGTGAAGGCAAGATCCGCCACTTCGGCTTGTGCAACTACGGGGCCGAGGAGCTGACACGAGCGCTCGAGGCGGGCGATCTTGGAGCGTTTCAGACGCCCTACTCGATGATCCGGCGCGAGTTCGACGAGGCGCTCGCGGGCGTCGTCCTGCCGGCTGACGCCGAGACGGCACGCGTGGGCGTCTTCGCCTACGAGACTCTGGCCCGTGGGCTCCTGAGTGGGAAGTTCCGCAGCCTGCCGCGCTTCCCCAAGAGCGATCTGCGCGCCCGCGATCCCCGCTTCTGGGGCACGCGCTTCTTCCGCACCTCGCGCTGGGTCGATCTGCTGCGCCAAGCCTCCGTGCGCGTCGGGGAGCCGCCCACGGCCCTCGCGGCGGGTTGGGCCCTGTCGCGCCCCGCCATCTCCGTCGTGCTCGTGGGCGCCAAGCGGCCCGCGCAGGTCGAACAGAACGTGCGCGCCTCGGACGCGGCGGCGCGCCCGGAGATCATCCACCTGCTCGACCGCGTCGCTGCCGCCTATCGCGGATGACGCGCCGAGGGCGGTTGCTTCCGGCCAGCGCTGCACCCATTGTGCGGGCGTGAACTTTCCCCACCTCGCCTATGGCACGCCGCGCAAGCTGCCGCGTCCCCATCAGCTGCCCGGACGCGTGGTGGTGCTCGACATCGCCTTCGCCGCAAACGCAGGCGGCGCGACCTTCGACAAGGTGACACGTCCCTTCCTCGACGGCCTCGGCGACAGGCTCGCCATGTGGATCGATCACCACGACCACGATCGCCACGTCGACTTCCAGGGAGACGCGCGCTTCGTCTTGCGCACCAAGGCACAACACGGCGCCTGCCCCGAGCTGGTCACGCCCGAACGCGTCGAGCAGGCGGGCGCCATCGACACCATCTGTTGCCACGGCGACTTCGACGGTCTCTGCTCCGCGGCCAAGTGGATCACCGGCGGGGAGGAGCCCTACCCTGGCGCAGATGACGACGCGCGCGCCATCGACACGCGCCTCGGTCGTCCGAGCGATCGCGCCAGCTTCGTCGACCGCGCCCTGCGCGCACGCTTCCGCGACGAGGGTCTCAAGACCGAGGTCGTGCACTACTTCGTGAGCGGCGCACCGGACTTCGAGTTCTTCACGCGGATTCGCTCGGCGGCCAAGGAGTACGACGCCATCGAGGCTGAAGCGGAGCGCCTCTCCGTCGGCTACCGCGTGGACGAGGGCTACGCCATCTGCGACGCCACGCAGCGCCGTGGTCCCTACGACAAGACGACTCTGCTCTTGCTCGGTCAGGAGCAGGCGCCCATCTCCGTGGTGCACGACGAGAGCACGGTGACCGTCGCGGCGCGCTTCGACAGCGGCATCGATCTCGTGCGCATGCTCGGCCTCGACGGCGGCATGCCGACGCGGGTCAGCGTCGACAAGAAACGCCTCGCGGACGTGCTCGCGCGGCTGCGGAAAGACGCCCAGCGGCTCTCGCCGTGATAGACTCCGCGCCGTGAGGGAGCGCCTGAACAACATGCGTGAGCGCCTCGACGGCATGACCTGGGCGCTGCTCTACGCGCGCTGGATCCTCGGCCTGATGTTCCTGATGGCGGGCTTCTACAAGGTCTTCGAGCTCGGAGTCGGCGAGCACGCGCGGCGCTTCTTCATCGAAGGCTACCGCGACACCTGGATCCCCGAGTGGCTGCTCTGGACGGTGGGCATGGCCATCCCCTACGTCGAGCTGGTGGCCGGCGGGATGCTGTGTCTGGGCTATCGCGTGCGCGGCGCCTGCCTGGCCGTCGGCTCGATCCTGGTGATCGTCACCTACGGGCATCTGATGAAAGAGCCCTTCTTCTCCATCACGGATCAGATCCTGCCGCGCCTCGTGCTGCTGCTCTTCATCCTCAGCGTGCCGTCCGAGCGCGACCAATCGAGCCTCGACGTGCTGCTCGAGCGGCGGGCGAGCGGGCCGGATCGCTAGGCCGGATATCCTGTCTAGAGCGAGCGACGCGGCTGGCGTGACACGGCCCCCGTCCGACCGAGCGCGCGCGGACCGCTAGCCAGACTGCGCAGGTAGGCCTTGGCGCCCGCCGTCTGCTGCAAGGCCTCGTCGATGGCCTCCCCCGCCTTGCGCCGGGCGGCCGCGGACGCCGCCTCCTCAGGTGGCGACCCCGGATCCACGACGTCCGCGGAATCGCCCCCGGGCAGGTTCAGCTCCGCGCGCTGCCGCTGCGCGACCAAGGCGCGAGCCTGTGCCGCGATCGCCGCCGCCCGCGCCGCCACCTGACGATCACGCGGCGATGGATCGGCGGGAGAGAGCGCCGCTCGTCGCACCTGCTCCATCTTGCGAATCGTGGCCTTGGGATCGCCCTTCACGGGCGCGAGATCGATCGGCACCTCGCCCGACACGGCGTAGCGCCTTCCGTCTTCGCCGCGCTCGTAGCGGAAGCTCGGCGAGCCCCCATGACGCCCGGCCGCCGCCGCGTGGGCCGCCTCGTGCCGGCGCACCTCCCGGTCCCGCTCGGACATCTCCGCCGAGCGCAGCTCGCCCGTGTCGTCCTCCTCCGAGTCACCACGACCTTTGGCGCGCTTGCGCTGATCGCGCGACAGATCGTGGCCGTGACCGTCCTGTGCGTCGGGACGCGGCGGGGCCTCCAGCGGCCGCTGACCCGGCAGCGCCAAGGCCTCGGGTCGGCCCTGCGTGCCCTGCAGCACCCCGCTCGGCGCCTCGAGGCGACGGGCCGCGGCGCTGATGTCCAGGGGTGCCAGGGCGATGTGCATGAAAGACTCCAGGATCGAGGTACGGTCGGGGCCAACTGAAACTTGAGGGGTTCAGCGAATTTTTCTGCGAGCTTCGCGTGCGCGTTGGCGAGCGTGGCTTGGCTTGGTACGCCTCGACCTGTGAACACACGCATCGCACTTCTCGCACTTCTGTTCTCGGGCTGCGGCGCCGGGGCACCCGTCGCTCTGACGCCGACCGCCGTCCAGCCCACGCAGGCGCCCGTCGGGCTCGCCACCGAGCCGGCGACTCCAGACCTCGTGACCCTGTCCATCGTGGGCACCAACGATCTCCACGGTCACCTCGAGCGCACGGCGGTGCTCAGCGGCTTCCTCGCGAACCTGCGCGCCGCGCGCGCGGTGGATGACGGCGCCGTCATCCTGCTCGACGGCGGCGACATGTTTCAGGGCACCCTCGAGTCGAACATGGTCGAGGGCGCGAGCGTCGTGCGCGCCTACGACGCGCTCCACTACACGGCCGCGACCATCGGCAACCACGAGTTCGACTACGGCCCCGTGGGTCCGGCGGCGACGCCCCAATCAGCCGAGGACGATCCGCGTGGCGCTCTGCTCGCGCGCGCGGCGGAGATGAACTTCCCGCTGCTCTCCGCGAACCTGCGCGTGGCGGCCACGGGCGCGCCCATCGAGTGGCCGCAGGTGGCGCCGACGGCCTTGGTCGAGGCTGCGGGTGTGAAGCTAGGCCTCGTGGGCGTGACGACAGAGGGCACCCTCGGCACCACCATCCACGCCAACGTCGCGGACCTGGCCATGGCGCCTTTGGTGGAGAGCATCGTCACGCAGGCGCGCGCCCTGCGCGAGGCGGGCGCAAAGGTCGTCATCGTCTTGGCCCACGCCGGCGGGCGCTGCCACGACTTCAGCGATCCCGACGACCTCTCGAGCTGCGACGCCGACGACGAGATCTTCGAGGTCGCGCGCGCCCTACCCGCGGGTCTGGTCGATGTGATCGTCGCGGGTCACACGCACAAGGGCGTGGCCCATCGCGTGAACGGCGTCGTCGTGCTCGAGTCCTACGCCTACGGGCGTGCCTTCGGACGCGTCGATCTCGTCGTCGATCGCAGCACGGGTCGCGTCGCGTCGAGTCACGTCTTCGCGCCGCAGGAGCTGTGTCAGGACGGACGAACACCCGTGAGCGAGTGCACGCCGGGCGAGTACGAGGGCGCGCCCGTGGTGGTGGACGCGGCGCTGCTCGCGGCCATGGCGCCCGACATGGAGCACGCACGCGAGGCTCGCGAACGCAGCCTGGGCGCGACCTTGAGCGCGCCCGTCAGCAAGAGCTACACGCTCGAGTCGCCCCTCGGCGACCTGCTCGTCGACCTGATGCGTGCGGCCCACGCAGGCGGAGACGTGGCGCTCTTGAACGCGGGCGGCGTGCGCGCCGAATGGCCCGCGGGCCCACTGACCTACGGCACGCTCTACGAGTCGTTTCCCTTCGACAACCGCTTCGCCACGGTGCGCATCACGGGCGCAGAGCTCGCGGAGTTGATTCGGCGAAACCTGCAAGGCGACCACGGCATCCTGCTCTTCAGCGGGCTCACGGCGCGCGCCCGCTGCGTGGCCGAGGGCGAGGGTGAGGGGCGCCTCGAGGTCGTGCTCACGCGCGATGGGGGGCGGCGGATTCGTCCCGACGAGACGCTCACGTTGGTGACGAGTGACTTCCTGGCCACCGGCGGCGACGGTGTCTTCGCCGAGATCCGCAGCGCGCGCCCCGAGGCGATCCGGATCGAGGACGGGCCCCCGATCCGCGAGGCCATCGCCGAGCTCTTACCGCGCGCTGG
The DNA here is from genome assembly GCA_013151775.1 of Deltaproteobacteria bacterium. GTDB lineage: Bacteria > Myxococcota_A > Polyangia > Polyangiales > Houyiibacteriaceae > JAADHO01. Next base: position 18,259 of record JAADHO010000042.1, read on the forward strand.
CGACCGCCTGATCCGCCGCAGCCTGCGTCGAGCGGCGCCGCGTCGACCCCGCGTCGTCTGGCCCGAGGCGCTGGGCGAGAGGCCGCTGCGCTGTCCCGTGGCGACCCGCTGAAGCGCGTCAGTCGTCGTCGCTGAAGAACTGCCGAATGCGAGCGGCGCGGCGCTGCGCGTCCCGGCGACCCAGCGCGATCAGCCGCTCGGCGAAGCCGCCGTCGAAGAGCACGAAGGAGAGCAGGTCCGACTCCATGGCGCCGCGGAAGTGTGCAGCTCCGCTGAAGATGGCCGCCGGCAGGTTCCTGATGCGCAGCGTGCGGGCGTAGTCCGAAGCCAGGCCGCCGATGTCCTTGGAGGGATGAAATTCGAGCGCCCCGAGCTGACGGTAGGGCAGGCCTCGGGTCTCACGCATGACGTCGCGCACCCGCTCCATCTCGGCGGGCTCGAGGGTCTCCTCCAGGGTGTTGAGCAGGCGATTCATGCGGTCGAGGACCTGAAGATCGTACTTCACGGGATCGAGCAGCAGCGCGTTGAGGATCTTGCCGAGCAGGAAAATGGGGCTCGGATAGGCCGCCTCCATCTCGCTATCCGTCTCGTCCGCCGAGAGCCGCACGATCTCGTCTTCGAAGAGCAGAGAGATGACCACGAGGCGATCGGCGCCCGCGCGAATGGCTGGCGAGATCGGCGTATTGAAGCGCACGCCGCCGTCGCAGTAGTAGCGCCGACCGATGCGCCGCGAGGGGAAGAGCAGGGGGATCGCCGCCGAGGCGAGCACGTGGCGCGCCGTGATCTGCTCGTAGCGCGCCTGGCGTCGTGGGTCGCGCGAGACCTTGAAGAGATCCTTGTCCGCCACGTCGGCGAAGAGCGTGGTGCGCCCCGTGCCGACCTCGAGGGCCGCCACGACCAAGGCGCGCACGTCACCATCACGGACGTTCTGGCGCAGGCGATCGTAGGGAATGTGCTGCTCGACGATCTCTTCGAGGGCGCGCGGGTCGAGCAGGCTGCGTCCCCAGCGCTCGCCGTGCTCACCGCGCAGGCGCGCCAACCAAGGGCCGAGCTTGTTGCCGCTGAGGAAGCGCAAGGGATCGAAGCGGATGTGCTTCTCGAGCCGGAGTCCGCGCCACTGGGCGATCAGCCCGTCGATGTTCATGTCGGGTTGGTCCGCGTGGGCTGCGAGCCAGGCGGCGTTGATGGCGCCGACGGAGGTGCCCGTGAAGACGTCGAAGGGTGAGGACGAGAGGCCCTCCTCCCTGAGCACGTCCACGATGCCCGCGATGACACCCACCTCGTAGGCGCCGCGCGCGCCTCCACCCGAGAGCACGATTCCCGTTCGCATCGACCGAGCTTAGCATCGTGTCCACGAGCTGGGACAGCGGCTTGGAAAAAGTGTGCCAGCCTGCGCCAGAATTGTTGGCACACGCCTTGCTCGATTGGAGGTGTGCGCTGCACGTTCCCGGCCCTGCTCCTCGCCTTCGTCTCGCCATTCCTCGCGGCACGAGCCGGCGCCCAGCCCGACGCCGTCGAGGTCGCGGGTGCCGAGGCGTCCGCCGTGCGTTTCGAGGCGCCCGCGGGCTGTGGAGACGTGGACGCTCTACGGCGCGCCACCCGAGCGCTACTTGCGGGGCCGATCCCGGTGGACGCCGAGCTCGACGGCAGGGTCGAGAGCACGCCCGAGGGCTTCCGCCTGCGTCTGCGCCTTGGCGGCTCCGAGCGCGACCTGCGGGCAGCGGACTGCGCGGCATTGCTAGACGCTGCGGCGCTGGTGTGGGCCCTCAGCATCGACCCGGTGGCGGCGCTCCAGAGCGCGGCTGAGTCCAACGCGCCTGGCTCTGGCAGTGCGACGTCGGAGGCCGAGGCGGCGGCCGAGTCCGGAACGCCTCCAGAGGCGGTCGAAGCTCTAGCGGGGGCGCTCGCAGATCCTTCCGCCGCGGCCTCGGCGCCCGTCGCGTCTGCGCCCGCGAGCGCCGCTCCGCGCGATGCGTCTCCGGCGCACCCCCGGCGCTATCGTCTGCGCACGGCCTTCAACCTGGACGCTGGCGCCTTGCCTTCGGTCTCGACCGGCGCTGAGCTGGAGCTCGCGCTGCGTCTCGAGCGCGTGCGGGTCAGCGTGGGCGCTCGCGGCTTCCGCGCACGCCGTGGCCGTGTGCAGGCCGGCGGATCCGCCTATGGAGACATCGGCCTGGGGGCGGGCTTCGTGAGCGTGGGCGTGCCCTTCGGCCGTGGGCGCATGCAGCTCGAGGCGAGGACGACGCTCGAGATCGGCGCGCTCTGGGCCCGGGGCGGTGGCGTCGCCTTCCCGGGGCGCGGCCGCGCCGCGTGGGTGGCCGCGGGGTTGGGCCTCGGCGCGCAACTCGACGTCGGCCGTGGCTTCGCCTTGGTGGCGCACGCGGACGCGTTCGTGCCACTGAACCGCCCGCTCTTCGTGATCGACGGCGTGGGCAGCGTGTACCGACCGGGAAGCGTCAGCCTCCGTGCGTCCCTCGGCCTGGCGTTTCATTTCGGATCACGGGTTTCGTCATGAAGCGCCACGAAGAGGGTATGGCGCCCGCGCTCAGCCTGACGTTTCCCTTGGTTGGAGCGGGGCGCGTCGCACCCGACGAGTCTGGAGTGCGGCTGCGCGCGCCAAGCCTGGCGCAGGTCTACGAGGAGCACTTCGACTTCGTCTTCCGCTGCGCGCTCCGGCTCGGAGTGCCGCGTGACGAGGCCTGCGACGTGGTTCAAGATGTCTTCCTCGTGGTGCATCGACGCTTGGGCGACTTCGAAGCGCGCTCGAGCCTGCGCACCTGGCTCTTCGGCATCCTGCGGCGCGTCGCGTCGGATCGTCGTCGTCGCGCCTATCGTCGCCGGGAGTGTGTGTGCGCCGAGGTGGAGGCGCCCGCGCTCGCGGAGAGCTGTCCCGAGCGTGGCGCGGAACGACGCGAGGCCGCGCGCCTGCTGCACGCCATCTTGGCCGAGCTCTCGGAGGACAAGCGCGAGGTCTTCATCCTCTGCGAGCTCGAGCAGCTCTCCGCGCCGGAGATCGCCGACGCCGTGGGAGCCAACCTGAACACCATCTACGCGCGCATCCGCGCCGCGCGCCGCGACTTCGAGCGCGCCCTCTCCCGACGCCGCGCGCGCGGCGACTTTGGCGGTGGCGCATGAAGGGGCTCTCTGCCGAAGCGCGCAGGCTCTTGCAGGCGGCACAGGAGTTCGACGAGCCCACGGCGTCCGAGCGTCGGCGGAGCAAGCGCGCGCTGATGGCGGCGACCTTGGCGGCGTCGGCAGCGT
>JAADHO010000042.1:21525-24563 GCA_013151775.1 Deltaproteobacteria bacterium
GCGGCGGCGGCGACCGGTGGAGTCACGAACGCAATAGCGGGCCTGGGCTTCACCGCGAAGCTGGCCCTCGTCGTCGGGGCGCTCGCCGTGACGGGCGCCGTGGCGCCCAAGCTGGTGGACTGGGCGCACACTCCCGAGCCGGCCCCTGTCGTTCACACTCCTCGCCTGCTCCCGCAGGTCACGCCGCCCACGCCGTCGACGTCCACGCCGCCAACCGTCGAGACCGCGAACGGCGAGTCCCCAGCCCTCGCTTCGCCAGCCGTCGCTCCGCCTGAGCCGGCGCCCAACCGTCGGCCCGTCTCGGTTCGGCGCTCGAGTCGCGCTCCGTCCAGCCGTCACCTCGCTGTGCCTTCCGTGCTCGAGGCGCGGGACGCGCGACCCACGGAGCCCGCCGCCCCTGCCGATCTGCGTGGCGAGCTGCTGCTGCTCGCGCAAGCCCAACGGGCGCGTGCCCACGGAGACCCCGCCAGAGCCCTCGCGTCCCTGCGCGAGCACGCGAGGCGTTTCCCCCACGGCCAGCTCTCCGCCGAGCGCGAGGCCGCCCGCGTGCTCGCCCTGCGCGCCCTAGGCCGAGACGCCGAAGCCAACCACGCTCAAGCACGCTTCCTCAGCCACCACCCGAACTCCCCCTTGGCCGCACGCTTGAGTTCGGGGACGGTCCTAAGGAATTAAGTTGTTGTGAAACATTGTTTCACAACAACTTAATTCCTTAGGACCGTCCCCACATGCAGATAGGACCGATATGAATTGGGTACGCTCGACTTGGATATTTCTTGGATTCTTGGGGTTGTCTCTGGGGTCCGCGGGTTGCGCGAGCAGCACGGTGTTGACCTCGGACGCCGGGTCGGATGATGCCGGAACCGCGGAACGCTGCGGAGCCGCAGATTGCCTCGCGGGTCAGCTTTGCTGTGCCGGCTGCGGCGTGGGCGAGTTCTTCTGCAGCGAGCCGGGTCCCGCGGGCGGTTGCCCGTTGGTCGGTTGCCCGCCGCCGGTTCGCTGCGGCGAGATCGAGTGCAGCGCCGGTGACGCCTGCTGTACGGATTGCGGTGGCGCACCGTTCTGCTCGACGGAGGGCCTCTGCCCGTCCACGCCATGCCCAGCGCCCCCGAGCTGCGGCGGCTATGGCGGCACGGTCTGCGACTCGGGTCATTTCTGCGACTACGATCCCGCCGGCGGCGCTTGCGGAGCGCTCGACGGCTCGGGCGTCTGCGCGCCGAGGCCCGCGACATGCACGGGCGTGCTCGACCCGGTCTGCGGCTGCGACGGAGCCGACTACGGCAACGCCTGCTCCGCCAACGCCGCGGGCACCGACGTGGCGAGCTACGGCACCTGCGCAGCCCCGGTGGTCGACTGTCGCACCACGGGCTGCCCCGCGGGACAAGGCTGCGGCATCTGCGGACCAGCTGGCTCTGGCTACGTCTGCGTCCCCAACGACGTCGACTGTTGATTCGCGATTTGATCCAAAATGCAAATTCTCTCACGGATTCGACCCGCTCCTGCCACATACTGGGTGAAGGCCCTCGGGCCAGGAGGAACACGATGAGAACGATGAGCATGAACTTTACTTTGCGAGCCACGATCAGCGCGATCGCCGTGCTGGCTCTCGGCCTGTCCGGATGCACCAGCGACATCTCCATCGGAGATGGCGGGACCGATGGCGGCTCCGTGGTCTGCGGCGCGAGCACCTGCAGCGGCGGACAGGTCTGCTGCAACGCCAGCTGCGGCATCTGCGCCGACCCAGGTGAGGGCTGCATCGCCATCGCCTGCACAGACGCGGGCCTCCCCGACGCCGGCAGCTGCGGCGCCACGACCTGCGGCGGCGGGGAACAATGCTGTACGGGCTGCACTCCAGATGACGCCTTCTGCATGTCGACCAGCTCCGGCGTCGCCTGCCCCGACTACGCCTGTCCACCGCCTCCGATCTGTGGTGACACGGCCTGCGGCCCGAGTGACATCTGCTGCGACAACCCCTGCGATGGCACCACCTTCTGCAGCAGCGCTGGCGCGGGCTGCCCCGTCTTCGACTGCCCGCCTCCGCCCACCTGCGGCGGCACGGAGTGCGCGCCGGGCGAAGAGTGCTGTGCGGACTGCGATGGTGTGCAGAGCTGCAACGCCGGTGGCTGTCCCCCAATCGCCTGCCCGCCTCCAGGTCCGTGCGACGCCCAGAACGCACGAGGAGAGGGGCTGTGCGAGCTCTTCTTCGGCTACGCTTGGGACGGCAGCGCCTGTACGGGCATCAGCGGCTGCTCCTGCGTGGGCGCCGACTGCGACTCGCTCTATGCGGATCCCTCGAGCTGCGCCTCGGCCCACACTTCCTGTGGCGGCACCAGCTGCGGTGGATTCCCGGGAGCGACCTGCACCAGCGGCGAGTTCTGCGACTACCCGGCGAGCGCCCCGGCCTGCGGCGCAGCGGACGGCACCGGCACCTGCACCACGCGGCCGACGGGCTGCAGCCGCGTCTACGATCCCGTGTGCGGCTGCGACGGACGTGACTACTCCAACGCCTGCATCGCGAATCTCAACGGCACAGACGTAAGCTACTCGGGCATCTGTCCGACTCCGTCCGATTGCCGCACCACAAGCTGCGCTACGGGCGAGAGCTGCATCGTCTGCGGTCCCCCTGGCACGGGCTACAGCTGCGTGGCCGACGGCACCGTCTGCCCCCTCTGAGAGCGGCGTCCTTCATTGACCAGCGGTCGCGTTCCTCTCCTGGGGCGCGACCGCTCGGCGTTCTTCCTCGGGCTCGGCCGGCGGCGTGCTACACCGGCCGCATGCATCGATTGTCCGCGTTCCGTCTGCGGCTCGAGGCCGCCATGGCCCAGCGGCTCTTCGCGCTCCCCGAGTCGGTGGTTCGACGCCTCATGGGCCGGCCACTGGTCGTGCAGGGTCAGGCGCTCGAGCCGCACGTGGAGCTCGCCTGTCGCTTGGCCCGCGCTATTCGTCGCCCGCCCATCCAATCTCTGTCGCCCACGGAGGCGCGCGCCGACTATCACCTCTCGGTGTCGGCGGTCGACCTGCCTGGACCCACACTGCCGCAG